>JADHRD010000004.1 GCA_016777585.1 Rhodospirillales bacterium
ATCCAACCCGCACAGCGACTTTAACGGCCTCTCGCCTTAAACGTCTCTCTCCACTCCCCCTTGATTGGCAAGAACAATTCGAATTGTTCAAGAGGCTAGCTTAAGTTCACCCGAAAAATCTCATGGTCTGGCAACCAGAGCTGCACTACAGAGACTTTTCGCCAAACCAAGCCAAAAAACGCCCCTATATCCCGTCTCCATTCGACAGCAGACACCACCAAAGCCCCGGAACCGTGGGGTTCAGGCCCAGTTACAGTCTGACTGTCGGTTCGTAAGAGAAAAAATGGTGGGCCCGGCAGGACTCGAACCTGCGACCAGACCGTTATGAGCGGCCGGCTCTAACCAGCTGAGCTACGGGCCCCCACCAAACAGCGTAAAACTAACCTTTAATGCTTAATGGTCAAGCCCCAAAAAATCAAAAAATTAGTAAATGAGAATCAAAAGGCTGAGTTAGTAATCAAGAAAACTACGTAATTTGCGTGAACGACTAGGGTGTTTAAGTTTTCTAAGCGCTTTTGCCTCAATTTGCCTGATACGCTCACGCGTTACAGAAAATTGTTGCCCAACTTCCTCTAACGTATGGTCAGTATTCATTCCTATACCAAAACGCATTCTCAACACTCTCTCTTCACGGGCAGTTAAACTCGCAAGCACACGTGTTGTAGTCTCCCTTAAATTACCCTGAATAGCAGCATCCAATGGCTGGATAGCATTCTTATCTTCTATAAAATCCCCTAAATGACTATCTTCCTCATCACCAATCGGGGTCTCTAGACTTATTGGTTCTTTTGCAATTTTTAAAACTTTGCGTACTTTATCAACCGGCATAGCCAGTTTTATTGCCAACTCATCAGGTGTTGGTTCTCTTCCTATCTCATGCAACATCTGCCTCGATGTGCGAACCAACTTATTAATAGTCTCAATCATATGCACTGGTATGCGGATAGTGCGTGCCTGATCGGCAATAGAACGCGTTATAGCTTGCCTAATCCACCAAGTTGCATAGGTTGAAAATTTGTAACCACGGCGATATTCAAATTTATCTACCGCCTTCATCAAACCAATATTTCCTTCCTGGATCAAATCGAGAAATTGAAGACCCCGATTTGTATATTTCTTTGCAATAGAAATTACCAAACGTAGGTTTGCCTCAATCATTTCTTTTTTTGCTTTAGCGGATTCTCTCTCTCCCTTTTGAACAACGGAGACAACTCGGCGAAATTCTCCTATCGGAAGGCTCACTTCACTCGCGATTTCAGAAATCTGACCACGAATTTCCTTTATCTCATTTTTATTTTTTTTCGAAAAATTAGACCAACCCTTCGTCTTTAATTTTGATACTCTGGATAGCCAGTTTGGATCTAATTCATTATTGTGGTATTCCTCCAAGAATTCCGTGCGCTTAACCTTATCCTTCACTGCCATTCTTAACAAACGGCCTTCAAAGCTAATTAATTTGCGATTCAAATCATACATATGCCTCAATAGGTAATCGAGACGATTATTATTGATGTGAATACCCTCCATCAATTCTACTAAATCAGCTCGGAGTTTTTCTATTCTTTTTTCAGCCGTCAAATTTATGCTTTCGCCAGTCTGGGCTAGAACTAACCGTTTTTCTTGAGCTCGATGCAGCTTTGCATATGTTTTCTTTATCCCATCAAACTTTTCTAAAATAATTGGCAAAAGGGTCTCTTCCATAACCGCCAAAGAGACAGTATTATCGCCATCTTCGTCTTCATCTTCATCTTCATCTTCATCTTCATCGGCATCGGCTACTTCTTCACCCTTTTCATTTTCATCAGGAGTGGTTTGCGATTTATCCTTCTCTATATTGTCATTCACCGTTGGCGCCGAAGCCGCTATTATACCTTCGATATCATCGTCATCGTTTGAGTCTTCAGGTTTTAGTACTGTGTGATCCTCTTTGGGCCCAGAAAAAGTTGCATCTAAATCAATAATATCCCTTAAAAGCATCGTTTCTTCGTCTAAGTCTTTCCGCCATTCTAATAACGAACGAATAGTCATAGGGCTCTCAATTATGCCCCCGATCATCATTTCCCTTCCCGCTTCTATTCGTTTTGCGATTGCAATCTCACCCTCCCGCGAGAGAAGCTCAACACTACCCATCTCCCTCAAGTACATACGAACGGGATCATCTGAACGCCCTGTATCACTCTCACTCACATTCCCTGATGTCGAGTCTTTTCCATCGGCAGATTTTTGATTATTTTCATTGTTGTTATTGGACGAGTCGTCAGCATCTTCAGATTCTACTACATTAACCCCAGATTCAGATAGCATAGACATGGTATCCTCAATCTGCTCGGACGAGACCTGCTCGGAAGGTAGCGCCTCGTTTAGTTCATCATAAGTGACAAATCCTCTTTCTTTTCCCGCAGCAATCATCTTTTTTACAGCTGCATTAATAGAGTCTAAAAGTGGCCCATCGTTACTGGCACCATTATTTTGGATTTTTCGCTTTGCTGCAGTTTCTGTATTATTGGCCATCGAACCCCACTTTGAGCTATCTACTAATTACCCAACTCATTTAATATTATATTTTTTTCGCATAGTTGCCCAGCTTATATTCATAAATACAAACATAAATGGGATCAAATTTTATACAAACCGCCCTTTTTACTATATAAACTCGGCATCTTCTTTTTTAATTATTGTCTCTTTTAAAGCAATTAAAAGATCAAAAATTTCTCTAGTTGGGTTTTCAGCTAGCTCTTTCTCAACTTTTTTTATTTCATCCAGCAGTTGATTACGCTGAAATAACCTAAATGTTTGCCCCCACCCCCTATGCACTAGATCAATATTACCCCCTGGTTGGGCAAAACTAGTATGGTTTAGAAACTGCCCGCTAGACAAAGTACCCAAGAGATTTAAAAAACCGTTTTTATTCAAATAGGCTTTTAATTCCTCATGATTAAGTGTGGGGTTCGAAGCGAGGGTTTTTAATACTTCTTGCCTCAACTTGTCAAGCTCAGAAGAATTAAACTCAGTTGCAGCCAATTGTTCTCCAATCTTCTCGACCAACATTGGATAATTTATCAGCGTAATAATTAAAATAGCCTGTTGAATTAAATTTACATCAATCGTACCTGAAGTTGTCGAATTTTTAATTGGGAGTGATATACCGGCTTTCTTGTAATATTGCCCCGGTTTCTTGCTTCTCGCAAACTCCTCCCAGAGGCGTTGTTTAAATGAATTCAAATAATATTTCTGGACTGTTTTATCTTCTATCAATAAAGCCATTTCCCTCAAACGTTTATCAAATCCGGCCCTATCCTCTGGAGTCTCAAGACGATAGCCTTTTTTACTAATCCGCCATAAAATTTCCGATAGCGGCTCAGCCACATTAATTAAACTTCTAATAGCATTGACGCCTTGTGTTTTAATTAGATTGTCTGGATCTTCACCCTCTGGCAACAAAACAAAACTCAAACTTTTTTCCGGTTTCAAGTGAGGCAATATATTTGTAGCCGCACGACCTGCTGCTCTCTGGCCGGCTGTATCCCCATCGAAACATAAAATAGGTTCAGATGTCCAACGCCAAAGCAACCTCACTTGGCTCTCAGTCAACGCTGTTCCCAGAGGTGCTACGCAGTTTTTATAACCAGCCTGGTAAAGCGAGATCACATCTGTATAACCCTCGACAACAATTATTTTATCTGCTTTACTAATTGAATTTGAGGCACGATCCAGTGAATATAAATTATGCCCTTTTGTAAAAATTGGTGTTTCAGGTGAATTTAAATACTTTGGCTCTCCATCTCCTAAAGCCCTACCTCCAAACGCAATTATTTTGCCCCTCTTATCACCTATTGGGAATATAATACGGCCGCGAAAGCGATCATATGGCGGGCTTCCAGCATTTTCAGGCTGAATTAACAAACCAGCATCAATCATCAGGGTATCTGAAATACCTTTTTTGGATAATTCTATCCTAAGTTGATTTCGATTATTTGGAGCAAAACCGAGGCGGAATTCTTTTACAGATTTATCGATAATACCTCGCTGTTTAAGATATTGGTTAGCTTTTTCACCTAATGGTGATTTCAATATATTTTCATAATATATTGTCGCTAATTCCATTACTTCATGGATTCCTCGGGAGCGTTTCTGTTTACGCAATTCTTCAGGTGTTGTTGTTGGAATTTCAATATTAGCTTCGTTGGCAAGTTGCTCAACTGCCTCGGGGAAACTTAAATTACGGGTTTTCATTATAAAGTCGAAAATACTTCCGTGCTCACCACATCCAAAACAATGAAAAAATGCTTTATCTTCATTAACTGTGAAGGAGGGCGTTTTTTCTTGATGAAAAGGGCAAAGTCCATGGAATTCTCGCCCTTTTTTGATCAGACGAACAGTTCGCCCTATAATTTCGACCAAACTGATGCGATTTTTAATATCCTCGAGAAAACGCGGTGAAAAAGCCATAATACTCCAATAGTAGACCAAGTGATAATAACCTAATAAAAAACATTAGTGGAGTATTAAAATATCTAAATAAATTGATTTATCCCCGTAATTCACACAATTAACTATTATACCAAACCGAACACTTTGCTAAGTTCAGTATTATAGAATTTTGGAATTTGCGCCGCTAAATCGAGGAAATTTAGTTAAGTAGTGTTTAAATTTCTTATATGCCGCTCTCAAAATGGGCCTCTAAAGCCAATTTAAAGGCAGACATACTTGAAGAACGTAACGGGGTATATGAGGAGTGCGCTTTTTGATTGCAGGTTCGTTTAACAACATGCATAGCGCTATGGCTAATACAATCAACAGGAAAATAAATTCTATCGGCCTGTATCACCTGAGGACCCAGTTCTTTCATGGATGACTCTAAACCCCCATCGTGATGAACAAACGTACCGTTATTGTTCTCAACATAAGAACGGAGTTTATTAATAATGTTTTTACGGCCCCCAACATAAAGTATAAATGATCCTTGAAGATCAATTTTTCTAACCAAATTAGATCTTCGATTAGAAAGCTGCATTCTACGTTCATTGAAGAGGAGTTCCTGTGCCATTGCTTCGTTTAAATTAGTAACGCGCACTAGTTCTAGCTTTTGTTTTTTTGTAATCGTTTTTGCAACTTTTAACTCGGTGTTTAACTTATCTATTTTAGATTCTAATTGAGTCAAATCTTGATTACTTTTATGATCTTTATTGGGAGATGACATTCTTTTTTTAAATTCTGTTTTAGAACTTAACTCTGAATAAATATTGCGTAAATGTCTTATTTCATGGTTTTTACGTATTAATTTTTTCAAAAATAATTTACGCCGGTGTTTAAATTTCTCATTAACGACAGCGAGTTCAGCATCTAACCTTTTAAGTTGTTTAATATCTGCGCGATTTGACGCTCCTACTAGATGTGACAGCATATGAACATCTGCAAACATCTGCTCAGAGAGGTCTTCATAAACTTTTGGATGGGTTAATAGAGCCCAATATGGACCAGGTATATCTCCACTTGCCAGAGCCAATTTCCAATAATCGGACAACTCAGAAACAGATAACTTGCGCGTTTTTTTTATGGCTAACTGGTGTCGGCGATCAAGTGTTTTTTGTACCATTTTTGATACTTTAGATTGCTTCTGGGTTTCATGTGCAAAAAACCCATGTAGCTGATATTCCTGAAAAGAATCCTTAGAAATATTTATCTTTAATTTTTTTGCTAATATGTTTAAATCAGAGAGTGGCAGGCAGGTTCCTATTATTGAACATTGCCAACCTGCAGATAATTCCCAAATCTGTTGACGTTTACTTACGGATTTTGAATCAATCGTTTTCCCCACTAATGTATTATGGGTTTCTGGGATTTTAAAGTTACAGTTTTTGTGTTGTTCGAACATAAAAATATGAGTTCTTAAAATATATTTATTTAAATTGCATCCAAAACCGCTTGTGGCGCACTAGCACCATAAGGATCATCGGGACAATCATCCTGAAACCCCGGTTCTTCAAACCAGGCGGTAATTTTATTGTGTTCGACTAGTGCAGCATAACGCCAAGACCTCATTCCGAACCCCTCGGGGTTTTTATAGACGAGCATGCTCATTTTGCGCGTAAACTCTCCTGAACCATCCGGAATAAGTTTTACATTCTGAATGGATTGAGACTTTCCCCAAGCATTCATCACGTATGCATCGTTTACTGAGATACAAAAAATATCGTCAATACCTTTTTGAGAGAATTCGTCATATAGGCGCTCATAATCTGGTAATTGAAAAGTCGAACAGGTGGGTGTAAATGCACCCGGAAGAGCAAAAAAGAATAGATCGTTTCCCAGCAAAATATTGATCAGTAGTGACGTCTTGCCAACGAAATGGATTATCGCTCTCTAAAGTTTCATCTCTTACTCTCGTTTTAAAGACGACGTCTGGGACTTTTCGATTTAACATTTCTAACTCCTATTTTCGCAAATAAATTGGACAGGCTTAAAATTTAAATTTCTAACCAAATACTGATATTTAGGTTTAATGTAATATTGAGCTAATCTGGCTCTCATTATTTATAATTTTTGGCATTAAATTATCTTGCTCAGTTAACATCAAACCAGCGTCTCGAAGACAGGCTGTATAATTAATAAACAAGAATACTGCGTTATTTGCTGCATCATGAGTAATAAAATCAGTGAGGTGGTCTTTGAATTCTGGAGACGGTGATTTTTGACAAATATTTAAAATCGATACTAAAATTTTTTCATCTTTACTAAGACTAGGGTTACAAGCACAATTTATTTCAATATTTCTTATCAATCCGGAGAAAATAATTTCCGATAAGAACAGCAAATTAGATCCAGCCTGAACAGCGTTACATCGCCTAAATCCATCAATTAGCATTTTAGTCATATCAATGTCTGCTCGATATCCCGATGCCAAGAGACGAAACCCCCAGATAGAGATTTGACCTGCAAACGATAGATCTAAAATCAAAGCTGGTTTTTTGGTCTCCTCTTTTCTGAAAATATTCGATACCATATTCATTTTGGTCATTTCCTTATATTGAGATTAATTATTAATATCATTATAAAAATACTATTGCAACTAATAATTATTATCATTAGATAAAATAATAAAATTTGCCAATGCGGAGCTTTTTTTATATCACTCTCGTTAATACTTTTCCAAACCACGTGATGAATAAATTAATTTAAATTTTAAGATTCTCGTGTTTTTCGATAAGGCGAAAGAGAAATATGCCCTATAAGAATTTAAGAGAATTTACGGATTGGCTAGAAAAGAATGGACAGTTGAAGCGTATTTCTGAACCAATTTCGCCAATTTTAGAAATGACCGAAATACAAACACGTGTAATGGCAAATAACGGCCCTGCAATTTTATTTGAAAACGTTATCAAAAAAAATGGTGAAAGGTTTCCAATTCCAGTACTAACAAATTTATTTGGTACAGTTGAACGTGTTGCTTGGGGAATGAATCAAACATCCGAGACACTAAGGACACTGGGCGAGACGCTTGCTTTTTTACGCCAACCACAGCCACCAAATGGTATTAAAGAGGCACTCGCGATGCTCCCCATGGTTAAATCAGCGTTAGCAATGAAACCAACGATAGTCTCAAAAGCACCTTGTCAGGATATTATATTGAAGGGTGACAAAATAAATTTATATGACCTCCCAATTCAAACTTGTTGGCCAGAAGAACCATCACCCTTAATAACGTGGCCTTTAGTCGTAAGCAAAGGTAGTGACGAGTTAAAACCAGATAATTTTAATCTCGGAATATACAGAATGCAGGTTACAGGTAAAAATACAACTTTGATGCGTTGGCTTAAACACCGTGGAGGAGCGCAACATCATTCGGGCCATAAAGAGCCCATGCCGGTTGCAGTGGTGATAGGCGCAGACCCAGGAACTATTCTAGCTGCCGTTGCACCGGTTCCAGATAATATGTCAGAGTACCAGTTTTCGGGCCTATTAAGAAACCAAAAGGTCAAATTGGTGAGGTGCAAGACAGTGCCAATAAACGTTCCTGCAGAGGCCGAAATAGTACTCGAGGGATTTGTTTCAGTGGATGAATATGAAGATGAGGGACCTTTTGGAGATCATACAGGATATTATAATTCAGTAGAAAAATTCCCAGTATTCGAGATTAGTGCTATAACTATGAGGAAAGAACCCCTGTACTTATCAACTTATACCGGAAGACCACCTGACGAACCCTCTGTATTGGGCGAAGCGTTAAATGAGCTATTTATTCCGTTATTCATTCAGCAATTTCCCGAAGTTATTGACTTTTGGTTGCCGCCTGAAGGTTGCTCTTATCGAGTTGCAGTTGTCTCAATAAAAAAAGCGTATCCTGGACATGCCAAACGCATAATGATGGGAGTTTGGTCATACCTTCGTCAATTTTTGTATACCAAGTTTGTTATAATTGTTGATGGTGACATAGACGTTAGAAAATGGGAGGATGTTATATGGGCTATATCAACAAGAATGGATCCGGTGAGAGATGTTACGCTGATAGAAAATACCCCAATAGATTATCTCGATTTTGCGTCGCCTGAACCCCGTCTTGGTGGAAAGATTGGGATGGATGCAACAAATAAGATGCCACCAGAAACAAATCGAGAATGGGGAGAAAAAATTAGAATGAATAATGAAGTTATTGAGAAAATTTCGACCATATGGGACAAACTCGGCTTACCAGGGGACGGTAAGCCAATTTGGAAATAAAATGAATTTTTATTGGAGTAAAAAAACATGAACAGCGACTCTCAGAGGCTTGACCTATTACAAGACCTTATCGTCAAAGCAAAGAAAAAGGGCGCCACCGCAGCCGATGCGGTTTTTATAGAGGCCAAATCTCTATCGGTAGCGCAACGGTTAGGTAACATGGAAAAGCTCGAAAGATCAGAGGGTTACGATATTGGTTTACGCACACTAATAGGCAACCGTCAAGCTATCGCGTCTTCCTCAGATTTCAGCCCTGAAGCGCTAGAAGAGCTTACAACTAGAGCTATTGCTATGGCTAAAGTCGTTCCCGAAGACCCTTTTTGTGGCTTAGCGGACCCAGATCAGCTTGCAACCAGTCAAATTGACGTTGATAGTTTTGATCCAAGTGAGCCTAGCGAAGAAACATTAATAGAATGGTCACAAAAGGCTGAAGATACAGCTCGTTCGGTTCAAGGAATAACAAATTCAGAAGGAGCAGAGGCCGGTTGGGGTTGCGCCAATATATCTGTTGTTGGAACAAATGGATTTTCTCACTCTTACGCTGGATCACATTATTCACTTAGTGTTTCAGTTTTGGCTGGCGAAGGAACTGGGATGGAGCGAGATTATGACTATACTGGTGCAGTATATGCTGAAGATATGCTTAGTCCAGAATTAGTGGGAAAAAACGCCGGGGAAAAAGCCGTAAAGAGGTTAAAACCAAGAAAAGCCAAAACTGCTCAAGTTCCTATAATTTATGATCCAAGAGTTTCAAGGGGACTATTAAGCCATTTAACTTCAGCAATTAATGGCTCATCGATAGCGCGTGGTACAAGTTTTTTAAAAGATAAAATGGGAGAGCAAATCTTTTCAGAAGGTATAACAATTTGTGATGACCCTCATAGACCTCGTGGGCTTCGCTCAAAACCCTTCGATGGCGAAGGAGTGACAAATAAAAAGCGAGAACTTGTAACCAACGGTGTTTTATCTTCCTGGGTTTTAGATTTAAGGTCTTCAAGACAATTAGGTTTAGAAACTACAGGGCATGCCTCACGGGGAAGCGGCTCTCCTCCTTCACCATCAGCCACAAACGTCTATTTAGAGCCAGGTTTACAAAGCCCGAGGGAGCTAATAAATGATATCAAAAATGGCTTATATGTAACAGAGCTAATCGGAATGGGCGTAAACGGGCTCACTGGAGACTATAGTCGTGGTGCAGCTGGTTTTTGGATTGAAAATGGTGAGATCACCTACCCCGTAAGCGAAATAACAATCGCCGGAAATTTAAATGATATGTTTTTACGTCTTTCGCCTGCCAATGATCTTGAATTTCGGTACGGTATTGATGCGCCAACAATTAGAATTGAAGGCATGACTTTAGCAGGAAAATAAAATTTTAGAAGACTTAAGTATATAAGTTAATCCGAAAATAAAAGTAATATCCAGAGGACGCAATAATTTGGGATATCAATCTGCTACACAAGTTAATTCTACAAAGGTATTAATGCTTCGCTTATTTAAAGAGAGCATTCGGCCCTACTTCCTATGGATTATTTTAGCATTAGGCTGTATGGCAATCGTCGCTGCAGCTACTGCAGCGAGTGCTTGGTTAATGAAACCTGTCATCAACGAGGTTTTTTTTGAAAAGAATAAAGCTCTACTCTGGATTATTTCGCTTGCAGTTTTTTTTACGTTCACGATTAAAGGGATCGCCAATTACGGACAAGCTGTTTTAATGAGTTATGTTGGACAACGGATTATTACTGATACCCAACATCGTTTGTACTCGCACTTGTTAGGCTTGGAGATTTCTTTTTTTAACAATATACAGACGGGTAACCTTATCTCTCGATTTACAATCGATATCAACATGATGAGAACAGCTGTATCAAATGCTCTTACCGGTTTTGGGAAAGATTTTTTATCTCTTATTGGATTAGTCGGAGTTATGTTCTGGCAGGACTGGCAGCTTGGATTAATAGCATTCATAGTTTTCCCAATAGCGGTTATTCCTATCGTCCGTATTGGCAAGAGAATGCGGGCCGTTACGGTAAATACACAAGTGGAAATGGGCCAATTTACGACTCTTTTACAACAAACATTCCAAGGGGTAAGGGTTGTAAAATCTTATGGCATGGAAGGTTATGAAAAAAATAGAGTAAAAGAAATAGCTGAGAGAATTTTTTCATTAGTATTTCGATCAGCCAGAATAAGATCCTTGGCAAGCCCAATTATGGAAAGTTTGGGCGGTGTCGCCATAACAATGGTAATAGCTTATGGAGGACATCAAGTCATTACTGAGAATTTGGATGCAGGTTCTTTTTTCTCTTTTATTACGGCTTTACTGCTGGCTTATGAGCCGATGAAGAGATTAGCAAATTTAAATGCCAGTCTTCAAGAGGGTTTGGCAGGGGCTCAGCGCCTTTTTGAGATTTTAGATCGTAGTACATATGTAGAGGAAACAAAGAATCCCAAAAAATTAAATGTTGATGGTGGTGAGATAAACTTCCAAAATGTTGGGTTTTCATATGATGCTAACACAATAACTTTATCAGATATAAATTTACTTGTACCAGCAGGTAAAACCGTCGCACTAGTAGGGGCATCGGGGGCAGGTAAGTCAACCATACTAGATCTAATACCAAGGTTTTATGATACAAACAAAGGCAGTATTTTAATAGATGGTACCAATATTAAATTAGCAACTATCAAAAGCCTTCGTAAATCAATGGCCCTTGTGAGCCAGGAAATTATTTTGTTTGATGATACTATTGAGGCAAATATTGCTTATGGACAAACTAATGCCCCAAAAGAGAAGATTATTGAAGCCGCCAAAAATGCCGGAGCCCATAATTTTATTAATAACATGCCTCTCGGCTATGATACTCTTGTAGGTGAGAGAGGAATGAAGATCTCGGGTGGTCAACGGCAACGCATCGCTATTGCACGAGCAATGTTAAAGAATGCTCCTATCTTACTGCTTGATGAAGCAACATCTTCGCTCGATACAGAATCTGAGCGTTTTGTCCAAAACGCTCTAAAAAAATTGATGGTGGGGCGAACAACGTTAGTAATTGCTCACAGATTATCTACGGTTATAGATGCAGACTTAATTTACGTGATAGATCAAGGACGAATACTCGAATCGGGAACTCATGCTCAATTAATAAAAAAGAACGGTACTTACAAAGATTTATATGCCCTACAGTTTAGTCAAAGAAATAAAAAATCCAATTAGAGTACTAGATAAAAAATTATTATGGCAACACCAAAATTTATTAAAAATATATCCCGCAATAGATTTATAAGAATATTAGCAAGTTCTATTGGAACTCGTTATATAGAATTGATTAAACGAAGTTGTAAATGGCAAGTGCGCAACTTCTCATCTCCTGAACAATTAATCTCAGAGGGTAGTCCATTTATTGTCTGTTTTTGGCATGGTAGGTTATTGATGATGTCGCACGCATGGGCTTACGATCGTTCATTTAGGATGTTAATATCAACTCACGCTGATGGCCAATTAATATCAAAAATAATTCAAAACCTTGGTTTTAAAACTATTAATGGCTCGTCTCAGCGGGGTGGCAGTCATGCGCTAAGAAAAATGACGCGGGCATTAACCAATGGTGACTGCATTGGACTTACACCAGATGGGCCCCGTGGTCCATACATGCAAGTTGGCATGGGCGCTATAATTCTCGCAAAATTATCCGGTGTACCAATTCTGCCTTTAACATATAGTGTCTCAAAGTGGAGAGTTCTCGGTAGCTGGGATAAATTTATTATCCCTATGCCGTTCTCCAAAGGAATTTTCATATGGGGGGACCCGATAAATGTATCCAAAAATACTGGAAAAGAAGAATTAGAAGAAATTCGTAAATTATTAGAAAGCAAACTTAAAAATATGACTAAAGAGGCAGATGGAATGATGGGACAATTAACACCCAACTTTCCCATTACAGAAAACTAGATGCTTTTAAAAATATATCGCGTCATCACAATTTTGGGGACCCCAATAATATCAATATACTTATATTATCGGAGGTTCATTGGCAAAGAAGATAAAAATAGGCATGATGAACGTATAGGGATTAGTAAAATACCGAAACCTAATGGTTTTTTGTTCTGGGTCCACGCCGCGAGCATTGGCGAGTCGTTATCAGTAATCTCTTTAATAGAAAATTTATTAAAGAATTGCCCAAATAGTTATCTTATGATCACAACTGGCACGATAACGTCGGCAAAAATACTTAAAGATCGGTTACCCGATCGAGCATTTCATCAGTATGTACCGGTAGACAAACCATCATATGTGTCGCGTTTTATCGAGCATTGGCGACCTGATGTTGCTCTCTGGACGGAGAGTGAATTCTGGCCTAACGTTATTTTTGCGACTCACAAGGCAGAAATTCCTCTACTATTACTTAATGGTAGAATTTCAGACAAATCATACGCTAAATGGCAAATCGCGCCAAGCCTTATGAAAGATATTTTAAATTGCTTTAATGTATGTTTTGGTCAATCGGAAGAGGATGTTTTGCGATTAAAGAAATTAGGCGCACCTAAAGCAAAAAACCTTGGTAACTTAAAATTTTCAGTCCCGCCCCTACCTGTTGATGCACAATGTCTAGATGAATTACAATCGCAGATAAGAAATCGACCCTTATGGTTGGCAGCGAGCACCCATTATCTTGAAGAAGATATGATTACGAATATACATAGAAAACTTAAAAATATTCATAAAGACATATTGACTATTATAGTTCCAAGACAAGTAAATCGTGGTGAAAAAATTTCTCGCCTACTTGAAAAGAAAAATATTCCTTACGCCCTGCGCTCTCGGAATAATCCCATTACTCCTAGCACCCAAATTTATATTGCAGATACAATGGGCGAGCTTGGACTATTTTTTAGTCTTTCTGATATTGTTTTCATGGGAAAATCACTCGTTCCTCACGGGGGCCAAAATCCATTAGAGCCTTTAAAACTTGGCTGCGCTGTTGTCCATGGTCCTTACATGACTAATTTTCGGTGGATTTGTGAAGAAATGAAAAAATATGGTTGTTCTATTGAAGTTAGAACTATCGTAGAATGCTCCGAGTCTATCTGCCAATTGATAAATAAAATTCCCGAACGCAAAAAAATGATCCAAAAAGGTAATAAATTTATTGATTCTCAATCAGAGGTTGTTAGCTTGGTCACAGGAGAGATATTAACCACTTTGGATTCTAAGTATGGGCCCACCTAAATTTTGGTTTGCAGAAACTCACTCTTTATTCTCCTTGTTAATGGAACCAATCAGTTGGTTTTATGAACTAATCCATAAAGCCAGACATAAAAAAACTAAACCCTGGATGGCTCCAATACCAGTGATTTGTATCGGAAATCTTTTAATTGGTGGTCAAGGTAAAACTCCAATAGCTCTCTCAATTGGGCAATTATTAAAAAACAAAGGTTTAAAAGTCCACTTTTTAAGTCGGGGTTATGGAGGTATAATCAAGGGCCCTATCAAGGTTAGTCCCTCTGAACATACTTCTCGTGAAGTTGGTGATGAGCCCCTCTTATTAGCGCAAGAATGCGAGACTTGGGTAAGCTCGAATAGAACTCTTGGCATCCAGTCAGCATATCAAGATGGGGCTGAGATTATAATTACAGATGACGGTTTTCAAGATCCTTCAATAAATAAAGATTTGTCCATTATAGTTATTGACGGGGAGGTTGGGTTTGGAAATGGTCGCCTACTGCCGTCAGGACCATTGCGAGAGAACATATATTTTGGTCTCTCAAGAGCGCAGGCAGTGGTAATAATGGGCAATGATCATTCTAACATTAAAGAAAAACTCAATGGTTTTTTATCCAATCAACATAGTAATGCCATAAAAGTTCTCGAAGCAACGATCGTTCCAAAAACTAATATCGGAAAAATAAAAAATACACGGCTTTATGCATTTTCTGGAATTGGTCACCCAAAAAAGTTTTTTGACACTTTAGAGAGAATTGGTTGTTGTGTCATTGCAAAAATTAATTTTAGAGATCACCATCAATTTAGTCCAAGAGAAGTCAAAGAACTGGTAAAATCTGCAAAAAAACAGGAGGCGATGTTGGTTACAACCTCAAAAGACTATGCGCGCCTATCAAATGAGCAAAAAAAATATGTTACTGAAATCCTAGTAAAAGTTGAATGGGGGAATATTAATGATCTTAAAATACTTCTAGAAAAAAACTTGCGATAACCTTATGTCAAATTTTACAACTTATAAAACTTGGTTTAGAGTCAGCATTATTAATCGAGTACTTGGATTTATAGCAGCAGCATTAAATACTTTTTTTGCATGTCTTCCTGTTGATACGGCATCAACTTTCGGCGGGTGGATGGCTCGGCGCGTTGGGCCAAAACTACGCGTAACAAAAAATGCAAGGAGAGAACTCAATATTGTTTTTCCTGACTTAAAAAATGAAGAAATTGAACTTATAATTATTCAAATGTGGGATAATCTAGGTCGCACTGCAGCTGAGCATCCACATCTGGCTAAATTCAATCCGTATCAAAAAAACGGACGGGTAAAAATAGAAGGTGCAGAATATATTGATCAACTAAAAGAGGACAATAAACCAGGGATCTTTTTTAGTGGTCATCTTGCAAATTGGGAGCTTGTCCCACTTGCTTCCACAAAACGTGGCTTACCTCTTCATTTAATTTACCGAAAAGCCAATAATTTATTTTTTGATCGATTAGTTCAAAAAGGTCGCCTAGATACCGGCGGAAAATATTTTCCGAAGGGCCCTGCAGGTTCAAAAGGTATACTTAGAGTTCTCAACTCTGGTGATCATTTAGCAATGCTGATTGACCAAAAAATGAATGATGGTATTTCGGTTCCGTTTATGGGCCGCAATGCAATGACAGCTCCAGCATTAGGACAATTAGCGAGAAAATATGATTGTCCTGTCGTACCTGTTCAGGTTTCACGGATTAAAGGAGCATATTTTAAAATTACCGTACACCCCCCTATAAAAATTGAAATAACTGATAATAAAAATTTAGATATTCATAATTTCATGACAAATATTAATAGTATTGTAGCTGATTGGATCAAAGAAAACCCAGAACAATGGCTTTGGGTTCATAATCGTTGGCCTAACGTTCAAGAAACGCTACTTAAATAATTGCTCTGGGTCTAGGGGAGTTTTATTGAGCATAACGCCAAGATGCAGATGCGGGCCAGTTGATCTCCCAGTACTCCCGATTAATCCTACCTCTTGACCTTTTAAAACACGATCACCAGTTTCAACCATAATTTTACTTAAATGTATATACATTGAGGTGAGCCCTAAACCGTGGTTAATGATTAACATTTTCCCATTAAAGAACATATCTTCATTCGTAAAAACAACAACTCCATCTGAAATCACTTTAACCGGAGTACCTGTTTTTGCGGCAATATCTAATCCATAGTGGGGCCTTCTTGGAACCCCATTTAAGATACGCCTAGACCCATAAACCCCTGTTATAATGCCTTCAACAGGCAAAGAAAACCCTGCAACAAAAAGAGCATCAGGAATGTATTTTTTTCTTGCTATCTTTACCAGAGCCCGCTCATCTTTTATCCTTTTTAGATCATAGGCATTAGGTATTACTTTTCGTCTTGGTAGGCCGTTAATCTTCTGAATTTTAAAAAATTTTTTCACTAAGTTAAACTGATGCTCAGCAACTAATTTTTCTTTATAAAAAACCTTTAAATTAGATTGTGTTTTCGCATCGGGTCCAAATCCAATCAAAAAATCTCCCTTTACTCCCTGTTTAATCTTTTTCTTATCTAAAAATATTTTTGAGTCTGACCTAGTCCACCCAACAATAAGCCCCCCCGGTATTGCGAGCCCCTTTAGTTTAAGGTCTTTAGCACTGATGTTTCCACATGACATAAGGAGTATTGAGAAACTCAATAAAAAAAATGATGTAAAATGTTTCAATTTTTATCCTCATCACCATCTTTATTAATCGGATAATTTTTTTCTTTATTTATAGTCGCATCAACCTGCCCATCTCGAAGTGTAATATTAATGCTCATTCCTTTCTTTAATTTTTTTGAGGAAAAAATTGGTTTGGCACGTCGATCTCGGATCAACGCAAATCCTCGATCGAGAATATTTTGGTAAGAAACGGCTTCTAGCCTTAGGCCAAGTGTTTCTAACTTATATGATTTCTGATCATAAAACCGGTGTAATGATTTCTGCCAAGCCTTTAAGTGGCTTATTAAGTAATTTTCTTTAGAAACTAGCTGCTGTTCTGGACTAATCAATCCTGCAGAGATTTTAGCAACTAAATTTAACAAACCATTTAAATAATTATTTTTAGCATTTATTAAGCGCTCAGAGCGATCATCTAAGCGCTGCATAACCTCCTCAATCAATCTCTTTGGGTCATATAAACCGCGGGCCAAACTCTCCATATTTTTATTATGACCCTGAAGAGTTCTCAGAATTGTGCGTTGTATCCGAGTCTCATGATTTAGAATCATTGATAATAACTCATCTTTTATCGGGACCACCATTTCTGCAGCAACAGATGGGGTAGCCGCTCTAATATCCGAGGCAAAGTCAATAAGAGTTGTATCAGTCTCATGTCCAATTGCCGAAATCAGGGGAATATTACTTTCTGCAACCGTTCTTAAAACAATTTCCTCATTAAACGCCCATAAGTCTTCTATACTTCCCCCACCTCGTGCAACTATTATCACGTCAGGACGTTGCAGCTTACTGGTCGGACTAATATTATTAAACGTCCTAATACCTTCGCAAACCTGCTCAGCTGCTAAATCTCCCTGGACGTTAGCCGGCCATAGCAAAACAAAACTTGGAAATCTATCACCTAATACTCGCAATATGTCTTGGATTACGGCTCCAGTCGGAGAAGTAATTAATCCAATGCAATTTGGAATAAAAGGAATAGATTTTTTCTTATCTTCGTCAAACAATCCTTCACTAAACAACTTCTTACGACGCTCTTCAATAAGTTTTAGCAGAGCTCCTTCACCAGCTATCTCTAAATTCTCAATTACGATTTGGTAATTCGAACGACCAGCGTAAGTAGTGAGTCTTCCCGTTACTATTACCTCCATACCATCCTCAGGCATATGAGAAAGCCTGGGCACAGTTCCTTTCCAGCAGACACCATCTAATACAGATGTATTATCTTTAAGTGTTAGGTAAAGGTGCCCTGAGCTAGCTTGTGTAAATCTTGAGATTTCGCCTCTCACACGGACATGAGAGAAATTTTCCTCAACGGATCTTTTTAGAGTTTGAGAAATCTCACTTACAGAAAATATTGGTCTATTATCACCAACAACATTTATTTGGGTCATATTTTAGTTTTCAACCATGACTTTTTAAAAATTTATGCTACAACTCGACGAGAGTAAAACAAGCAGATTTTGCGGGGTTACAAATGGACATCCTAGTCGTCGGTAATGGCGGAAGAGAGCATGCGCTTTGCTGGAAAATAGCTCAATCGCCTAAATGTACTAAATTATTTTGCGCTCCTGGAAATGCTGGAATAGCAAATGTAGCTGAGTGTGTGAATATTCAACCGCAAGAGATACTAGATCTAGTCAATTTTGCAAAAAATAATTTAATTGATTTGGTTGTTGTTGGTCCTGAAGTGCCTTTAGTAATGGGTTTAGTCGATGAATTAGAATCGGAAGGAATAAAGACTTTTGGCCCAAATCAAGCAGCTGCAGAACTCGAAGGTTCAAAAGCATTTATGAAAGATTTATTCACAAAATATAATATACCTACAGCAAAATATTCTAAGTTCACAAACTTTAATGATGCTGTTTCTTATGTGAAATCTCGCGAGGTTCCAATTGTATTAAAGGCAAGTGGATTAGCTGCAGGCAAAGGTGTTATTATTGCACAAACCGAAATTGAGGCAATAAGAGGACTTGACGAGATGATGAACCAAAACAGGTTTGGTGAAGCTGGTAAGGAGGTGGTAATAGAGGAGTTTCTCACAGGAGAGGAAGCAAGTTTTTTTGTCTTGGTTGATGGCAAAACAGCATTACCATTACTCTCAGCACAAGATCACAAGACTGCCTATGATGGAGACAAAGGTCCAAATACAGGAGGTATGGGCGCTTATTCACCGGCTCCTATCATTACAAAGGCCATTGAGAGAAAAATTATGTCATCAATAATCAAGCCGATCATAGAGGGAATGGCGAATGAAGGTTGTCCTTATAAAGGCATTCTATTTGCGGGATTGATGATTAAAGATGGAGAGCCAAAAACATTAGAATTCAATGTCAGATTTGGTGATCCAGAGTGTCAAACATTGATGAGACTTCTCGACTCTGACCTGGTAGAAGCGCTCGAAGCGACTGTCAATGGTAATTTGGATCGAATTCAACTTAAATGGAAAAACGAAATAGCAATTGTTGTTGTTATGGCTGCAAAAGGTTACCCAGGATCTTATTCAACCGGGTCCATTATAAATAATCTTAATGCGGCTGAGCAAATAGATGGTACCAAGGTATTTCATTCAGGTACCAGAAAAAACTCAACAAAGTATGTGTCTGATGGTGGTAGGGTTCTGGGAATTACAGCTACAGGTAAGAATATTAATGAATGCAGAGCCAGATCATATAAAGCGATCGAGGCAATTAATTGGACTGATGGATTTTATAGAACGGACATTGGCTGGCGTATTATAAATAACAAAAATAAATGATGTTTTTTATTTAAAATTCTTTTCGAATTTCCTCCAGAACTGTTCATTCCAACCGTTGTAAGCAATTTGTACTGTGGAGATGAGAGCACTTTTAACTCCCAAAACTGGAATATCAGGAATTTTCCGTTGTAACCAAAAATACTCGGAGTTTACCTGGTCAAAATTTATTTTATTTTTGTGCGAATTATAAATTATTGTCAAAGCAAACATATCAGTGTGATCAGGAATATTTATCAAATCCAAATTAATTTGATAATTTGGTTTTTTGTTTCCTAAATAAGGCAGCTCAGTCAGGAACATAGTTGCGTTTATAAAAAATATTTTTTTCTTAACCTTGCAATTTATAGTTAATTGATAGTTGGAAATGACCTGTATGTTATTTATTATTTGTTCTTTATCGACGAAATTTATTTGATAAGAGCATTTTTTTAATTCAATACGATTTTCTTTGTTAGATTTTAACACCCCTGCAATTGGTTTTTTTAAACTACCTTCGAGAACTGGGGTTAAAGCTGTCGCGTATACAAAGCCTAATTTTTTTCCACCCCTAATAATTGATAGCCATCTTGTGCCTTTTACTCGCCCCGCAACATTAATACGAACATGCCTCTTCAGAGTGATTACACGGCGTGACTTATTTTTAGGCCCCTCTCTTACGTTTATATGCTTTAGAGTTAAATATACATTAGGTGTAGGTATTAACTCAAATTTTTTAATATTGACAACTTTTGAATAAACTTTGTTGGTCAGCGAAGAACAAAGTATCAAAAAAACAATAATTATTATCTGAATTTGAGTTTTCTGAAACACATTTTCACCTTTTAAGTGCAGCGAACATTCATAACTTATGAAAAAACTGCACTCGCGTCTAGTGAAGGTTGGTAACAACAGAAATAATTTCCTAATTATTTAATAAAATTAATAAACATAAAAATCTTGTGGATAACACTAAATATAGTGTTGACTGATAAGGTAAAACATAAATATAGTATTAAGAGAAACTCCAGACAATTTTATATTAATTTTAAGTAAGGTAGGGGAAATGGTAGCAAGTTTCGATTGGACTCAAGAACGTGTAGAAATTTTGACTGAATTATGGGCAACAGGGCTCTCGACGAGTGAAATAGGTCGTAAACTGGGAATTACAAAAAATGCTGTCGTAGGTAAAGTTCGCAGATTAGACTTAGCGATGCGACGTCAGCCCCCAACAGCCAAAGTTGATCACAATATAATCACTCTCGATACCCTTAAAGCAAATATGTGTTCTTGGCCTAATGGGGAACCAGGAAAGCCGGATTTCCGTTTTTGCGGAAAACCAGCTATTGATAACAAACCTTATTGCTTGGAACATTGCAAAATGGCGTACGTTCCGAGCACAAAGAAAAAAGCATCGGCTGCCTAATATTATGTATTATAAAGCTTTGAATGATGTCTCTAAATAGCTGGAAAGTATATTTATCTGGTGAAATACACTCCGATTGGCGCCAAGAAATTAACGTTGGCTGTTCAGCTATTGACTTACCAATTATGTTTTTATCCCCAGTAACCAATCATGAAGCGAGTGATGATTGTGGCGTTGAAATACTTGGTGCCGAGGAAAATGATTTCTGGAAAGATCAAAAAGGTGCTGGAGTTAACGCTATACGCACTCGCACCTTGATAGCTAAATCAGATATTATAGTGATTAAATTTGGTGAAAAATTTAGACAATGGAACGCTGCATTTGACGCAGGGATAGCTTCGGCTTTAGGAAAACCAATGATAATAATGCATTCGGAGAATCTTACTCATGCTTTGAAAGAGATAGACAATGCTGCTTTAGCTGTAACTGAGAACCCAAAACAAGTCGTCCGAATTTTAAACTACGCCATCAATGGTAATTTGTAAGTTTCCTATAACAAAAAAACTCGTTTCTGTTCTAAGTAAAACCAAAACTCTTTATAATCTGAACGGGGGTTATCCCTTGAGCTCTCAGTGCCCTCAATGATTGGGCATTATCTCTTTTCGCGTATCTCTCTCCATTATTGTCTAATAATAAACGATGAAATTGATAGCGAGGAGACTTTAATTGCAATAATTTCTGCAACAAAAAATGTATGTGGGTAACATCTCTTAAATCATCTCCCCGAGTTACTAAATCTACACTTTGGGCTGCATCATCTATAACGACTGATAGGTGATAGCTGGTAGCTCCGTCTTTCCTTGCGATAATGAAGTCTCCAAATATTTCTGGTTTAGCCGCTTGTTTGCCATAATCTAAATCTTCCCAATGAAAATCCTCCTGTTCTCTTCTGACTATTTGAATTGCTCTCATGGTGTCTAAACGAAATGCATGCTGATGCCCTGAAAGAATACGATTTTCCTGTTCATCTAAGGTCATAGTCCTACATGTTCCTGGATAAATTGGCCCCAAGCCTCCAATAACTGCATTGTGCGGCGCATTAGAAATACGGTTTACTTCATTCCAAATTTCCTTGCGCGAACAGAAACAAGGATAAATGATACCCATACCTTTGAGCTTAGAAATCCCATTTAAATAATCTTGAGTATGATCCAATTGTCGTCTAACAGGATTTTCCCAGCTTAATCCTAACCAAGATAAATCATCAAGCAGTGCTCGCTCATATTTTTCTAAACACCTAGCTTTATCATTATTTTCAATTCTTAAAGCAAATGTTCCTTTCCTGGAGCGAGCAGCTCTCTCGGCAAAAAAAGCAGAATATGCATGACCTAGATGTAAGTATCCTGACGGTGTTGGAGCAAACCGCGTTATGACACCGTTAATTTGGGAAATAGCACTCAGAGTCATTTTTAATACTTTTGATTGGAATAGTTAATTGATAGAAGTAGCATAGTATTAATCTCTTTAAAAAATAGGTATTTATTTTATGACAAAGCTAGACTTGTTAAATGGTCCTACTTATAGATCAGAAGACAGTTCTGAACAAATAGAACAACTGATAATTTTTATTCACGGACTTGGAGCAGATGGCAATGATTTAATCGGCTTAGCACCATATTTCTCTGAGGTGTGCCCAAATGCAATGTTTATTGCGCCTAACGGCCTAGAGAAATGTGACATGATGCCAATGCAAGCAGAAAGTGGATATCAGTGGTTTAGCCTTCAAAACCGAGGAGAAGAAGCAATGCTTGAGGGTGCGCGGATAGCAGAGCCTACTTTAAATAGCTTCATTGACCAACAAATTGAAAAATATGGGCTACGAGAGAATCAAGTGGCTTTAATTGGATTTTCTCAAGGAACCATGATGTCAATGTTTTGCGGAACCCGGCGCAAGACAGAAATCGCTGGAATTATTGGTTTTTCGGGCCAATTGGTAGGAAAAGAAGTGCTTAAAAATGAAATTACCAGCTACCCGCCAATATTATTAATAAATGGGGATCAAGACGAATTAATTCCAATCCAAGAACAAGAGGTTGCTGTCAAAGCATTAAACCAAGAGAATATTTCTGTCGAGAATCATATTGTAATAGGATTAGGGCATTCTATTGATCTTGAAGGCATCCAACTGGCACAAGAGTTCTTATCCAAAATTTTTGCAATCAAATAAAAATCAATTAACTTTAGTTTATTCTAACTTCCCAGGCTTTAGCAATTTTATATGATCTAATGTTGATAAAAGAATATTTAGCACTATTATTTATAGAACTGGTATAAATTGGAATTCATAAATTGACTATAGGTGTTAATAACTGTCCTTCTTTGGTATTAAACGCGGATTTCAGGCCACTAAATTATTTTCCTTTGTCATTGTGGTCTTGGCAAGACGCGGTTAAAGCGGTATTTTTGAATAGGGTGAATGTAGTTTCTGAATACAGCAATGCAATTCATTCACCAACCATCGAAATAAAAATACCCAGTGTAATTTCACTTAAAGATTATATCCATATTTCCAGAAAACCGGCCTTTACACGCTTCAATGTTTTCTTGCGTGATCAATTTACCTGTCAATATTGTAATTTACCATTTCAAGTTCAAGAATTAACTTTTGATCACGTTGTACCTCGATCACAGGGAGGAAAAACTGAATGGACAAACGTCGTTGCTGCATGCAGTCACTGTAATTTGCAGAAAGCAAATAAGTCCTTAAAAAATTCTGGAATGCACTTGCTGAAAAAACCCATGTGTCCAAGCAATCACTCACTTCAAGGGATTGGGCGTGCCTTTCCGCCAAATTACTTGCACGAGAGCTGGCGTGATTTTCTTTATTGGGATAGCGAGCTTGATACAGCATAGAATACATTTCCTAGAGCTATTGACACTAGCATGAAAATCCCTATGATTTCGGCCGCTCACATAAGAGTTTATTTCCAGGAAAGAGAAAATCTATATTATAGGTCTTCCGTTCGAGTTTTAGAGCCTACTGGGACAATAATAAGCGTTTTGGATCAAAGATGGTCTTCGCTATAAATAAAGAATGAGAGAAAATAATGACAAAAAGAATACAATCAAAATATAAAATTGATCGCAGACTACGGTGTAATCTATGGGGTAGGCCTAAATCACCCTTCAATACAAGAGAGTATGGTCCAGGCCTCCATGGTCAAAGGCGTAAAAAACCAACTGATTTTGGTTTACAGTTGCAAGCTAAACAGAAGTTAAAAGGTTATTACGGAAATATTACAGAAAAACAGTTTCGGCGTTATTATAAAGAGGCTGTTCGCAGGCGTGGAGATACCTCTGAAAATTTAATAGGAATTTTGGAGCGTCGTCTAGATGCTGTAATCTATAGAATGAAATTTGTTCCAACAGTTTTTTCTGCACGCCAATTTATTAATCACGGGCATATCCGTGTCAACGGCGTCAGAGTCAATATTCCTTCGTATATGGTCAATGATGGAGACGTAATAGAAATCAAAGAAAAATCACGTGACCTCCCTTTAGTACTAGAGGCAATTGCTTCACAGGAAAGAGAAATACCTGACTATATGACTGTGGACGCGGCCAAGTGTAAAGGAAGCTACACCCGACAACCTGGTCTAGCTGATGTACCATATCCCGTTAAAATGGAGCCAAATTTAGTAATCGAGTATTATTCACGTTAATATATATTTATATAAAAAAAGATACTAAATTAACAACCAAATAAATATATTGATCATGCGCTGTTTTATTAATTTTATCAGGATGCTCTATGGATAATTTTCTCTAATCAAATTAATAATCCCCAAAACCTAGGTTTAAAAACAAAAATTAATGATAAAGTGATGCAGGATGGTAATACCGACGGTATGATTTTTTCAATTGCAGATCTGATTGTATCCTTATCAAAACAAGTTTGTCTTATGCCTGATGACATAATCGCTACGGGAACATGTGCCGGCGTTGGTATCTTTCGAGGTATATTTTTTAAAACCGGGAACCTTAAAGAATTAGAGATTGAAGAAATTGGAATACTTGCAAATCCTGTTATCCAAGATGACTAGAGTGATAACTTCACTGATCAAAAGGGTCGAGCTAAGATTTAACTCTATTTTTTTATTTTATGTCACAGAGTATTCAATTTCATTATCATCAAAAACTTTTTTTAATTCACCACTTTCGTACATTTCACGTATTATATCACAGCCACCGATAAACTCTCCTTTTATATATAATTGTGGAATTGTTGGCCATTGGCTGTATTCCTTGATTCCATCGCGGATTTCTTCATCCGCTAAGACGTCAACTCCTTTAAATTTAACCCCCATCATTGTCAGGGCCTGAACCACAGATGACGAAAAACCACATTGGGGGAACATTGGAGTACCCTTCATAAATAGAGTAACAGCACTCTCATCAATTTCACTTTTTATTTTTGTAAAAACTGGATTATCACTCATTATGTATCCTTTTTGTAAATTACCTAGTTAATCTCTGGAATACTTGTATGCAAGGCTAGAGCATGTAATTCAGTACCCATTCTTCCTTTTAGAGAAGCATATACAAGTTGGTGTTGTTTTACTCTTGAGAGTCCCTTAAATATCGAAGAACTCACATGAGCAGCATAATGATCTCCATCTCCACGCAGATCTTCAATCTTAATTTCTGCATCTGGCAAACCTTCTTTGATTAAACGCTCAATCTCTTCGATATTCATCGCCATCTTAAAAAACTTTCCAATTAAACAACGTTCTAACTTTTTATAACACAACTCATACTTATCAACCTAATTCCCGCACGTTATATATATTTTAAGCCATGTAGTTTGGCAACCATGCCTCATTCTTTTCTTTCATAGATTCTACAGACATTCTTTGCCCACCAAAAATAAAATCGCTGCCACAGGCTTTTCCAATCCGGTTTATTGTGACATTCGCTAATTTACATTCGTCAATTACATAACGATCTTGACTTGTTATAATAATATAACGCCCCTGATCTTCTCCAAATCCCCAATAGTGGGTGGGTATAGCACCTGATAAATCATAAACCTCGATCCCAACGTTAGATACCATTGCCATCTCTGCTAGAGAAACCAAAATACCTCCATCTGAGACGTCATGACATGCAGTAATTTTCTGACTATTAATGAGTTTGCGCACACAATCCCCATTAGAACGCTCAGATTTTAAATTAACTATAGGTGGCGAACCACATTCTAATTTTTCAATCTCACGTAAATAAATTGATTGCCCCAAATGTCCTATAGTGTCACCAATAAGAAATACACTTTCACCATTATCACGAAATTTCAATCCAACGGATTTTCTATAGTCATCGATAAGACCTACACCCCCTATAACGGGTGTAGGAAGAATAGCTTGCCCCCCAGTCTCATTATAAAGTGACACATTACCAGAAACAACTGGATATTCTAGTGCAATACAAGCTTCTTTTATACCTCTAATAGCACCAACTAATTGGCCCATAATCTCTGGTTTTTCAGGATTACCAAAATTTAAATTATCGGTAATTGCCAATGGTTTAGCACCGACTGCCGTAAGATTACGCCAAGTCTCTGCAACTGCTTGTTTGCCACCTTCAAATGGATCAGAATAACAATACCTAGGCGTACAATCAGTGGTTATAGCTATTCCCTTTTCAGAATTTCTAACTCTTACAACAGCCGCATCACCCTCTGCAGGCCTAACTGAGTCGCCCATTACGAGATAATCATACTGTTCCCAGATCCACCTTCGAGAGCACAAATCATGAGAAGATAAAAGGCTATTCAAACACTCAAAAAGATCTTCTGGTTCTACTGCCAAATCAAAAGAAATGTCATCTTGCGGTTTAGTTTCAGTCCATGGTCTATCATATTCAGGCGCTGCTAATGCAAGGGGGTCAATAGGTAAATCGGCTTCTATTTTATCACCCATCTTCACAACCATACGGCCAGTATTGGTCAACTTCCCAATAACTGAAAAATCAAGCTCCCATTTATCCATAATAGCTTCAACAATTTCCTCTTTTCCAGGTTTTGTTACCATTAACATTCGCTCTTGGCTCTCAGAAAGCAGAAATTCATAGGCATTCATACCAAGCTCTCGGGCAGGCACTTGATCTAAATTTAATTCGACACCAACACCTCCCTTAGATGCCATTTCAAAGGCGGATGAAGTTAAACCAGCAGCACCCATATCTTGGATAGCAATAATTGCATCGGTGCTCATTAACTCTAAACAAGCTTCAATCAGTAACTTTTCTGTAAAGGGGTCGCCAACTTGTACAGTTGGTCTTTTGTCTTCTGAGTCTGAGTTAAACTCTGTAGACGCCATCGTAGCCCCATGAATTCCATCTCTTCCTGTTTTTGAACCTATGTAGATTACGGAATTACCAACACCTTTGGCCGTTGAATAAAAAATATTATTCGTCTCCGCTAAACCTACGGTCATTGCGTTAACCAAAATATTACCGTCATAGCTTTTGTGAAAATTTGTTTCTCCACCCACGGTTGGTACACCAATACAATTACCATAACCACCAATCCCCTCAACTACCCCAGATAGCAAATATCGGGTTCGGGGATGTTCTGGGGAACCGAATCTCAGAGCATTCATATTGGCGATAGGACGGGCTCCCATGGTAAAAACATCACGAAGAATCCCGCCAACTCCCGTTGCAGCCCCTTGATATGGCTCAATAAAGCTCGGATGATTATGGCTTTCCATTTTGAATACGATGGCTTGTCCATCCCCTATATCAACAATGCCGGCGTTCTCACCAGGGCCACAAATTACCCATGGAGCTTCTGTGGGCAGAGTTTTAAGCCATTTTTTTGACGATTTGTAAGAGCAGTGTTCAGACCACATAACTGAAAAAACACCAAGCTCTGTTAAGTTGGGCTCTCGACCGAGAATTTCAAGAATATTTTTATATTCTTGGTCAGTTATCCCATGGGAAGCAATCATATCCAATGTTATTTTACTCATATAATCAACCTAATAAATTCCCAGCTATACTTCTAAACAGCCCTTTACCATCAATTCCACCAAATTGATCATCAATGGCGTTTTCCGGATGAGGCATCATACCGAGAATAGAACCCTCATTATTAAATATGCCCGCAATATTATTTCGAGAGCCATTAACATTGAATTCTTGGGTAATTTCGCCCAATGGACCACAGTAACGAAACGCAATTCTACCCTCATTCTCCAACTCGTTAATAGTTTTATCATCAGCAAAAAAATTGCCGTCGTGGTGCGCAACAGGAATATTAATGATTTGTCCTTTATGATAATCACCCGAAAATTTTAAATTTTCACAATTAATCTCTAAATTAATCATCTTGCATATGAATTTTAAGTTAGCGTTCCGCATCAATATACCCGGCAACAAACCCATTTCTGTCAAAATCTGAAAACCATTACAAACACCAAGAATTTTAATTCCTTTTCTAGCTCGATCATAAATTTCTTTTATAATTGGTGAGTGCGCAGCCATGGCACCAGACCTCAAATAATCTCCATAAGAAAAACCTCCTGGTATGACGATTAAGTCGACATCCGGCATCTCTGTATTCTGATGCCAGATTTCAATTGGCTTCACACCTACAATGCTTTCAAAAGCCATTGACATATCTCGCTCCCGATTGGAGCCCGGAAAATTTATAATTGCTATCTTCATTTAGAATAAATTGTGTAAGTTTTTATTTTTTTCATTATTCACCGTCAATTTCTATGGAATAATTTTCTATAACCAAGTTTGCTAAAAGTTGCTTGCACATCTCGGTTACATGTTTTCTAGCTTGAATAATGCTTGTTTCATCTAATTCTAGTTCAATATACTTTCCTTGACGGACTTCCTGAACACTCCGAAAATCCATTGAATGCAAAGAACGACTAATTGCCCTACCTTGGGGATCTAGAACTCCATCTTTTAATGTAATATGTACTTTTACTCTCACTGTTTTTCCTAACTTAATTTATCTTAGACATCAATCTAGATTCTAGAATGTTATCTCCAACGTTCTCTGGGAGTATACCGAGACGAGATGCAATCTGCTGATAACTCTCCGCAATGTTATCCATGCCTGAAAAATACCGATCAAAGCCAAATTTTGATTGAGTTTTGGCATCCCACAAACGACAGCTATCCGGGGAGACTTCGTCAGCCAATATAACACGAACCTGTTCAGAATCATACAAACGGCCAAACTCCAACTTAAGATCAACCAACCGAACACCAACCCCTATAAATAACCCTAGCAGAAAATCATTAATTCGGAGACTTAATGCCATCATTTCTTCGATCTCGTGAGGAGTTGCCCAGCCAAATGCTGTTACATGCTCTTCCAATATCATTGGTTTTGGGAACGTTTCACTTTTATAATAAAGTTCAATTATAGATCTCGGTAACTGGTCGCCCTCGGATAAATTAAAACGTCTAGCTAAAGAACCTGCAACGACATTACGGACAACAACACCAACTGGTATTATCTCAACTTGTTTCACAAGCTGCTCACGCATGTTCAAATTTCTAACAAAATGATTTGGAACTCCTATTTGATCTAGTTTGGTCATTATATATTCAGAAATACGATTGTTTATTACACCCTTTCCTATAACCATAGGCGGATTCTCATCTATTTGCTCAAGTTTGTGGTCATACACAGCATCATCCTTAAAATGTGCCGCCAAACAGCCTGGTTTAGAAACTTCAAAGAAGATTTTTGTTTTACCTTCAAAAATTTTTCGTCTTCGAACCATCTTTTTATTCCTCAAAATCCAGATAATTTCTGATCGGTTAAGCCATGAAATAATGTAATAATTACATAATTAACGACATTCTCTTTATTCCTAACAAAACAAGATACTTAATGAAACCAAAATTAAGAGATAACAGGTATATAAGGACTATGTGCCGGTGACCCAGAGGAAAATAGATATTTTGGCCGTGACCGAGAACTCGAAAATATAGAATCTTGCGAGGGTAACGCAATTAAAGATGAGCATACCGTTCCAAAACCGGAATTTGTCGAAATAGCCATTGCACCTGTGGGGCCCTCATCCGCCTCGTATACCTTACTGGCAAGAAGAGCCTGCCAAGCAGACCAATCACCCGAAGCGGGATTAGGTACATCAGCCTTCTCAAATTGAGGTAGATAAGTCCTGATCCTTGCTGAAGTGATATCATTTAGATCACTGGCGGTAATTAATGACAGACCTTCTGGAATAGGTTTAATCTCCGCATGGGGACCCCAATGAGTATTTGCAAGGCGTATCCAATAAGCATCTCTATTATCGGCAAATACTAGGTTAAAAGGTCGATAAGCATTTGGGTCAAGGTCCTCTAGAGCATCTGCTGCGTTTGAAGCATCTGCGTGGTCTAATACATCAAGTGGCAATTCACCGCGACTTCTATACCCATCCTTCGGGCCTAAAGATCCTCTTCGGTTTAAAATACCGGCTGCCAACCCATAATCATTAACACCAAGCCATGTGCCACCAGCTAGAATATCTTTACCCGCTAATACATTTTCGCGCTCGGGCCAATGGCGAGCTGGACTAAGCCATGGTCGATCGATCATTTCATCACGGTTTGAAGCAATGATAACGGGCCATTCATTTCCGGGGCGTCGCAAAATAACAAGTGTACACATATTACTAGTATTACAAAATCGAATGTTATTTTACCAGACTACTTTTTGAATTTTATAGAAAATATATGTATAAGAGTTGCGGATGTTATAAAATAAAACTAAATTGATCCTAATTTACATTAACAGGCAGTATATAAAAAAATGGCAGACTCCTTTAGTGATCGGCAGAAAGGCTTCGAAGCAAAATTTAGCATCGACCAAGAGACTGAGTTTAAAATATCAGTAAGACGAAACAAATTGTTAGGGCTTTGGCTCGCAAAAAAACTGGGCATCTTAGAATCAGAGGTAAATGATTATGCTAATAGTGTGATTCAATCTGATTTGGAAGAACCGGGCGACGAGGATGTAATACGGAAATGTATGTCAGATATTCAGGAAAGAGGAGCCAAAATTACTGATGGCGAACTAAGAGACAAGCTTGCCAGTTTTTCTAAGGAAGCACATAAACAGATAATGGGTGAGTGATTTAGTTTGTTAATGGTTTCTTGTCCGGATTATTTGATTAATTATTACCGAAAACCCTCTGAAATACCGTGTTTACATGCTTTGTATGGTAATCGAGGTCAAAAAAACCCTCAAGTTCATCAGAACTAATTTTCTCCGTAACTTCCCTATCAGATTTCAAGCTACTCAAAAAATTCTGTCCATTTTGCCAGACTTTCATGGCATTACGTTGCACGATCTTGTATGATTCCTCTCGACTTACACCTGCTTGAGTTAGACCAAGAAGCACACGCTGTGAAAATATTAAACCACCTAATTGATCAATATTTTTCTTCATGCTTTCTGGATAAACAAGAAGGTTTTCTATGACTCCCGATAATCGATTCAAAGCAAAATCGAGAGTTATCGTTGTATCAGGGGAAATCATACGCTCGACTGATGAATGCGAAATATCCCGCTCATGCCAAAGCGCAACATTTTCCTGTGCTGGAATTACGGAAGCCCTAACAAGTCTTGCCAGTCCTGTTAAATTTTCTGTCAATATTGGGTTTCTTTTGTGAGGCATAGCAGACGAGCCTTTCTGACCTTCTGAGAAAAATTCCTCAACTTCTCTAACCTCAGTTCTTTGCATATGGCGAATTTCGGTAGCAAGGCGTTCGATTGAACACGCTATTACACCCAAAACTGAGAAAAACATAGCGTGTCTATCTCTCGGAATAATTTGTGTTGAGATTGGCTCAACAACAAGACCCATAGATTTTGCCACGTATTCTTCAACATATGGATCTATATTAGCAAATGTACCAACAGCACCTGAAATGGCACATGTGGCAATTTCTTTCCTTGCCTGAATGAGTCGCTCTCTATTTCTGGAGAACTCAGCATAAAATGATGCCAATTTAATACCAAAAGTTACTGGCTCAGCGTGTATTCCATGGCTACGTCCGATTTGTGGTAAGTCTTTAAATTCAAATGCTCTATTTTTCAGCGCAAGAAGTAAACGATCTAAATCAGACAATAGCAAATCCGATGCCTGAGATAATTGAACAGCTAAACACGTATCCAAAATATCAGAAGAAGTCATTCCTTGATGCACAAACCGCGCATGATCTCCCACATGCTCTGCCAGATTAGTCAGGAAAGCTATTACATCGTGTTTGGTTTCACGTTCTATTTGATCTATACGTTCAACCTCAAATTTTCCCTTATTCCACACAGACTTTGCGGCTTCTTTTGGTATCACTCCCAACTCTGCCTGAGCATCACAGGCATGAGCCTCTATCTCAAACCATATCTGAAACTTATTTTCTGGTTCCCATATAGAAACCATTTCCTGCCTACTATAACGTGGTATCATGTTTTTACTCTATTTATTAATATTTTTAAAATTAGATGCAGCAAAACTTGCTTGATTAACCGTATAAATAATAATTCAAAGTTTATAGGGCGGCTTATGACATCCAATAGCTGAGCTGGTAAAAATCTCACATCCATTAGATGTAACCCCAATGGAGTGCTCAAACTGCGCAGATAAAGAATGGTCTTTAGTTACAGCAGTCCAACCATCTTTTAAAATGCGCACATCAGCGCCACCAATGTTAATCATAGGTTCAATAGTAAAAAACATACCTTCTCGAATAACTGCACCTTCCCCAGGATTACCAAAATGGAGTATATTTGGTGCATCATGAAAAATTTTACCCAATCCATGGCCGCAAAAATCCCTGACTATTGAATATCGAAAGGGCTCAACATAAGATTGGATAGCATATCCAATATCTCCAACCGTTGCCCCGGGCTTTACCACCTCGATGCCCTTCATCAACGCATTATATGTTACGTCTATAAGGCGTTTTGCTTTAACACCCACATTGCCCACAAAAAACATCCGGCTCGAATCTCCGTGCCAACCATCTACAATTGGTGTAACATCTATGTTGATTATATCACCATCACTGAGAATTTTATCGCCCGGTATGCCGTGACAGACAACGTGATTAACCGAAATACAAACTGATTTAGGGTATCCCCGATAATTCAATGGAGCCGATATAGCTCCTTTTTCTGATATAAACTCAGCACACTTTTGGTCTAATTTACCGGTAGTTACTCCAGGGACAACATAGTCGGCAATATAATCCAGAGTATCTGCCGCCAATCTCCCAGCAACTTGCATACCTAGGAAATCCTCCTGCGAGTGTATTTTAATTGATCTTGATTGTCCATCCACGTTATGCGTTCCTAAGCCTTAAATTTTAATTTCTAGCGGGTTTCTCATAGATATTCCATCAGTTGAGATATTACAATCATAACACAATAATTCAACCCCAGCATTTAGTGCTGTCTCAATAGCAGAAGCGTATGCTGGATCAATATCACCAGCGACCGAAAAATATTTGCAGTCAGCTCTTTGAACCAAATATAACATAACAGCTCGATTTCCTTTTTTTACCTGCTGAGATAATTCGAGCAAGTGTTTTGTGCCTCGTTTTGTTACGGAGTCTGGAAATTCAGCTGTTTTACTGCCCTTCTCTGGTCGATTCAGCGTCACGCTTTTCACCTCGACATAACAATCTCGGCGTCCAACCCCCTCAAGGAAAAAATCTACTCTCGATTTTTCACCATAATTTACCTCGCGCTTTATACTTTCATAGCCGAGTAATTCAGGTATCTCGCCTATTTTTAAAGACTCGTGAATTAACCTATTTGGTATATTAGTATTTACTCCAACACGCGTCTTGTTCGAACGTATGATTTCTAGGGTATACATCAATTTCCGTTTAGGATTATCAACATAAGAAATCCACACATCAGCATCATTCTCCAGTAAATTAATCATAGAACCAGGATTAGCGCAGTGCGCCGTAACTATTCTATTATCCATTAATCTAACATCAGCCATAAATCTCTTATACCGCCTAACAAGATTTCCCTTGATTAGTTGACTCTTAAATTTCAAATTACAATATTCCTCTAAATATTCACTTAAACACCTCTGCTAAACTAATTTCACCAGTTCCCCGTTTAAGCGGCTGTTGTTGATTATCAGAGGGTGTCCATGCGGCCAGAAAAAATATTTCAAATGTTGCTGTTACCGTTCCATCACCATTAGCATAACGCTCTTTATAAATTTCGGCAGCGCGCGAAAAAACATTCCTATTAGTAAACTTCTTCAAACAATTATTTATTGCCTGTTGTTCTCCCATTCCTCGTAAATCAAACATAAGCTTCACAGGGTTCTCATACACAACAGAAATTAAATCTGAATCAACAACAGGTAAAGAAAAACCGGCACGTTGTAATAAACCTCCAGCATTTTCCATATCAACAAAAGGAGAAACACGCGGACTAGCGCCACCAAGAACTTCGATCTCAGCGGTAATAAGCGCATCTCTAAGTTCAAATAAAGTGCTGCCTCCAAAAAGACTCGCTAAGAATAATTTATCCTTTTTTAGGGTCCTTCTTATTTGGATAAGTGTTCCAGGTAAATCATTAACCCAATGAAGCGATAAGTTGGAGAGGACCACATCTAGGGAGTTATCTTTGATTGGCAAAAATTCCTCATCTCCAACAAAGGCATCTTTTTTTACATGTGATATAAATTTCTCTGATATATCACATTGAAATAAGGTTTCTATTTTGTCAGTTCCCCTTAAACAATATAATAACTGCCCTGTATGGCATCCAATATCCAAACCAACTTTAAAATCTTCTCTGACATCATTTAATTTATCAATTAATCTATCTGCAACTTCATTAAATAAGAAATTATATTGCTCAAACTTCTCTGCTGCCCGATCCCTATGAAGTTTAAGAACTTGTCTATTAAAGACTTGCGCGCCTATGCCAGATTTCTTCAAAGTTACTTCACTTTCTGGGTTTACATATATCTAAAAAATTTCAAAGTCTTTAGTAGCATTATAGAAAATTTTGGTCTAGAAGTTAAAGAATTTAAATATAGATAGAAATTCTATGTTCTTGATTTGGTTGCTAATAAAGGATCGATTATGATTAATATTGACATTTATACGTCACCTTATTGTGAGTTTTGCCATCGAGCAAAAACACTGTTAAATGAGAAGAAACAGTCGTATAACGAGATTGACATCATCGTCAATCCAGATCAATTTAATAAAATGGTAGTACGATCCGGTGGTAAAACTTCAGTTCCCCAAATCTTTATCGGCAAAACACACGTTGGTGGTTGCGACGATCTATATGCACTTGAAGAAAATAATAAACTTAATGGAATACTGGAAAAATAAATAAGCCACTATACCAATAAAACCATAGGTCTCACATGACAAATTTTATCGCGGCTTGCGTTCAACATAATGCCACAGAAAACATTGAAACTAATCTTCCAATTGTTAAAGATCTGATACACCTCGCACTTGACCAGAAAGCTGATTTTATAGCTCTCCCAGAGTGCGTCAGCTTAATGGAGCCCAATCAAGACTATCTGATACAGAAGGCGCCCGAAGAGAGAGAACATCCATTTCTCGAGTTATACGAAAATGAAGCTAAAAAGTCTAAAATTTGGTTGTTGGGCGGAACGCTTGCTATCAAATCAAAGAATAATCTGGGCCACAATAAAATCTTCAATCGTCTATATTTGTTTAATCCCTTAGGAAAAATAGTAGCCAAATATGATAAAATACATATGTTCGATGTAAATCTAGGCAATGGATTAGTTTATAGTGAGTCAGAAACTTACGAAGCTGGAAATCGTGCAGTAGTAGCAAATATCCCTTGGGGGAAGTTGGGTTTATCAATATGCTATGATATCAGATTCCCGAACTTATATCGTGATTTAGCTCATGCGGGGGCAAATATTTTATGCGCACCAGCGGCATTTACAAAAGTTACCGGTGAAGCTCATTGGCATATATTGCAAAGAGCTAGAGCAATTGAAACAGGAAGTTTTATTATTTCTCCAGCTCTTTGCGGAAGTCACTCTGGAGGCAAAGAAACCTACGGCCATTCCTTAATTATTGACCCTTGGGGCAAAATCCTAGCAGATGGTGGAGAAGGCCCTGGAGTGATTAGTGCTAAAATTGATATGAATAAAGTAAATGAAGTAAGGGCAAAAATTCCTTCACTACAGCATGATAGAACCTTTACGTTAGAGACAGTATAAAAAGATAAAGAAGAATTTATTTTTTTATCGCACAAATCTTTTGTGTAACAGCCTTTGATGGGCTATCAGAATAACCCTGTTGAGAATCCAAAATAAGAAGTTCTTTGCCGAAGAAATTTTTTAATTCATCTTCTAATAATAGATAATTTCGGTTCCTAGGCCTTCCATATAATTCATTTCCAACCATGAAGGTTTGAAAAATTAATACTCCACCAGTATCTAGCATCTCTATAATCTGCTGAAAAATTGGTCGATAGAGATAATTGACAACAACAATGCCATTAAACACTCCCGCATTAAATGGCGCGTGAGAATTAGTTTCGAGATCAGCTTTAATAATTCTGAGTTTAGGATGACCGTTGAAAATGCTAAGACTTGTAATATTTTGATCTACTGCAACGACATTATAACCTTTATCAAGAAAAAACTGTGTGTGGCGACCCTTACCAGCAGCCATGTCCAACACGGAACCTCCCTTTTTAATTTTGTTAAAGTGTTTTACCACCCAATCTTCTGGTGGCGATACGTTCTTTTTATAAATTTTAAAACTCCTCAAAATAAAGAATTAGATAGAGAACTTAACCTTCAATTAATAATAATTACCAGACTTGGCTTTCATGTTAAACTGATATAATGGTGACCTATTTTGAACGGATAGAGAAAGCACTAAATAAATGATTTTATACGAATTGAAATGTTCTAAGAATCACACATTTGAAGCGTGGTTTAAAGATAGTTCAACTTATGACGAACAGGCTAAATGTGGTGATATCTCTTGTCCGGTATGTTCTGATACCTCAATTGAAAAAGCAATAATGGCGCCGCGTATTTCTTCCTCAACCCGAAAAAAAGGTATTGAGCACGAACAACCTATAAATAAAAATACGAATTCAAATAATACCAATATGCTTTTTAACAAAGATAGTAATAATAAAATTGCTGAGAGAATTAGAGAGTCAAGTGAGAAGATTCAAAAATATATCGAAGAAAATTGCGAAAATGTCGGGGAAAATTTTGCTGAAGAAGCAAGAGCAATTCATTATGGGGAAACAAAAAAACGCAATATCTACGGTGAGGCTACACATTCGGAAGTCTCAGATTTAGTTGAAGAAGACATTCCCATCAGCAGTATTCCTTGGAAAAAAAATAAAATATCATAGTTGTTGTTATGACATTGTATTTTTTACCGACGTCATAAAATAATTAACATCAAGTTTCTTAGACAACGCCCAATCATCTCTTACAGGATTATAACTTAATCCACAGACATCAACTGGTATCATGCCACATTCTTGAATATATTTTCCAAATTCGGATGGCCGCAGAAATTTGCCCCACTCGTGTGTTCCAAATGGTATCCAAGACAAAATAAATTCAGCCAAGAGTTTAGCTTGTACAAAAGATTTTAGGGTTCGATTTAAAGTTGAGCTAACCATTAGTCCTTTTGGCTTAAGCATATTATTGCAAGCAAACATAAAAGCGCTTACGTCTTGAACGTGCTCAATTACTTCAAAATTTATTAGTACATCAAAACTGCTAAATCCTTCGTCAAAGTCTTCGGGCAGAGTATTATAATATTCTATATCAAGTTTCATTTGGGCTGAGTGCTTTTTAGCTACGATTATATTCTGATAGGTTGCATCAATTCCTGTGATACTCGCGCCCAGTCTCGCTAAAGGCTCGCAAATCAAGCCTCCCCCACATCCTACATCAAGAATAGATAATCCTTTCAGGGGATGCATATTAGTCCCATCTAATTGAAAATATTCACATATCTGTTCCTTTAAATATTTCAAACGAATTGGATTAATTTTATGAAGTGATGAAAAACTGCCATTTTCGTCCCACCAGTCAGACGACAGGCTTGCAAAATGCTTAACTTCTTTCTCTGATGCTGTACTCTTTTTATTTTTTTTATATTGTTTTTTTTGATCAATGGATAACATCTATTCTACCTAAATCAGCATACCTTGTGACATCACTTGCTAAACCAGTGTGATAAAGAGTATATACGGCATTATTTATCGCGTAAACAATAACAACCAAGAAGTAAACTCGTTTTATTTTCTAAATAAAAAATTTTCGCGGTTTAGAGGTCAAAATTTAAAGAAGAGTTAAATATGGGACGAATTGTTCAAAAATTTGGAGGAACTTCAGTAGCAAATGTTGAGTGTATTAAGAATGCTGCCAATAAGGTTTTAATAGAACACAATAAAGGGAATCAGGTTATTGTGGTTGTGTCTGCAATGGCTGGCACGACAAATCAACTCATCAATTATATTGAGCAAATTACAGATCTATATGATCCAAAAGAATATGATGTAATTGTATCTGCTGGAGAACAATGGAATGCCGGATTAATGGCTTTAGCATTACAAAATTTAGGCTTAAATGCTAGATCTTGGTTAGGGTGGCAGATTGCAATCCAAACTGATCAAGTGCACTCAAAAGCTCGTATTCTGGGAGTAGAAATAGATGCTATCGAGGCCGCTCTCGTTAACACCGAGATTGTTGTCGTGCCCGGATTTCAGGGAGTCTCAAACAACAGAATCACAACGCTCGGACGCGGGGGCTCTGACCTAACTGCTGTTGCACTAGCCGGAGCTTTAAATGCAGATCGCTGTGATATTTTTACTGACGTTGATGGAATTTATACAGCTGATCCAAGGTTAGTTAGCAAAGCGCAAAAATTAGGCAAAATAACATATGAAGAGATGCTTGAAATGGCATCCCTTGGCTCAAAAGTTCTTCAAACCAGATCTGTCGAATTAGCAATGAATTACGGGGTTAATTTGCAAGTGCGCTCAAGTTTTGATGATAAACCAGGAACAATTGTAGTTAGTGAGGAAGAAATTGTGGAACAACAAGTAGTAAGTGGAATATCCCAAAGTAAAGAAGAATCAAAAATTACTTTGCTTAAGATTGCCGACAAACCAGGCATTGCAGCTTCAATCTTTGGACCTTTGGCGGATGCATCTATAAATGTCGATATGATTGTTCAGAATATATCGGAGGATGGAAATACCACAGATTTAACATTTACTGTAAGCACGACTGATTTGAAAAATGCACTTGAAGTATTGGAAACCCGAGCGAATAATATTGGGGTAGGACAAATCATCGCAGACTCAAATGTTGTAAAAATCTCAGTGGTTGGAATAGGAATGAGATCGCACGCTGGTATCGCACAAAAAATGTTTATGGCATTGGCAGATAAAGGAATTAACATAAAGGTTATATCAACATCTGAAATTAAAGTAAGTGTGCTAGTAGCAGAAGAATATGGAGAGCTCGCGGTTCGAGCTTTACATTCAGCATACGGTTTAGACTCTAACTAAAATTGAAATTTAATATATGTCCCGTGTTAAACCTTTAACTGGATCAAGGCTGCTTCTGGCCCGTCTTCGTGATATAATGGCCAGTGATGATGTCACGCAGCAAGCCCGTTTAGATAAAATAGTGTCCATAATTGCCAACGATTTTGTTGCCGAAGTTTGTTCAATTTATGTATTAAGGGCGGGTGAAATTTTAGAGCTATTTGCTGCAACGGGGCTTGCACCGGGGGCAATTCATTCAACGAAACTTGCCATAGGGGAAGGATTAATTGGTCGAATAGCGGCACAATCTAGACCATTAGCTTTATCAGATGCACAAAGCCACCCACATTTCTCCTATCGACCAGAAACTGGTGAAGAAATTTTCCAATCGCTTGCCGGCGTACCTATTTTAAGAGGTGGAAGAGTAACAGGTGTATTGGCGGTCCAAAATCAGACTAGTCGATCATATACCGAGGAAGAAATTGAAATTCTAGAAACTACAGCCATGGTAGTAGCGGAATTAATTACCGGCGATAAATTACTTGGCAAAGATGAATTGCGGGCTACCGATGGAAGCACGTTAATGCCTATTATCCTTGATGGTGTAAGGTTAAACGGCGGCTTGGCTATTGGCAAAGCGATTTTCCATGAACGGGCAAGACCCATAATTAAATTAGTGTCTGATGATCCGGTAAAAGAGCAACAGCGATTAGACAGAGCTGTAATTGAAATGCACGGTTCCATAGATCAGATGTTAGATGATCCCGAAATATCGAACGGAGGCGACCACAAAGATGTTTTAAAAGCCTATAGAATGTTTGCTGAAGACGTAGGGTGGTTATCTCGAATAACAGAAGCTATCGAAAATGGCCTAACAGCAGAAGCAGCAGTTGAAAAAGTTAGAAATGACACACGTGCTCGGTTTAGAAAACAAACGAACCGCTATTTAAGGGAGAGAATGCATGATTTTGATGATTTAGCTCATCGCCTATTGCAACACTTAGTAGGAAAAATTGATAGCAATATACGTAATAACCTTAGCAACGATACGATTCTTTTAGCCAGAAATATGGGACCCGCAGAATTATTAGATTATGATAGAAAATATTTAAAGGGCCTTATACTGGAAGGCGGGTCAACAACAACTCATTTAGCGATAGTTGCACGCGCATTGGACATTCCAGTAGTGGGAAAATTAGAGGACGCATTGGATAAAATCGAGCCACTTGATGCCATAATTATTGACGGCGATAAGGGACAGATTTATATACGTCCAGGCCAGACTATCCTTCAATCATTTACTAATTCATTAAACTCCAAGAATGAACAACTAGCGATATTTGCATCTTTACGCGATATTCCGGCGATGACTGAAGATAACATCAACATATCAATAAATATGAATGCGGGACTATTAGCAGATATTGACAATTTGTCAGAAACTGGCGCAGATGGGATAGGGCTATTTCGCACAGAAATTCCCTTCATGGACAGTGACCAATTTCCCGACGTAAATCGCCAAACGGATTTATATCGCCAAATAATTCGACGTTCAGAAGACAAAGAGGTTGTTTTCAGGACTTTGGATATTGGTGGCGACAAAGACCTCCCATATTGGGATACATACAAAGAAGAAAACCCTTCAATTGGGTGGAGAGCTATTCGGATCTCTCTTGATAGGCCTGCAATAGTACGACACCAATTACGTGCTCTTGTAAGCGCTACTGAAGGCCGAAATCTAAATATAATGTTTCCCATGATAACCGAAATAACTGAGTTTGATGCAGCCAAAGAAATTCTGCAGTTGGAAATACACCGCGCAGAGGCTAAAGGCCGTGAACCTATAAAAAATCTTAAAGTAGGGGCAATGCTTGAAGTGCCAGCACTTGTCTATCAAATGACAGCTTTACTAGAACGTTCAGACTTTATTTCTGTTGGAAGCAATGACCTTTTTCAATTCTTGTTTGCCAGTGACAGAAGCAATCCACGAATTGCAGATCGCTATGACTCACTATCAATGACCGGAATTAATTTTCTCTCTCACATAGTTGAACAATGCAAACTTTCAGATACCCCTTTTAGTATTTGTGGAGAAATAGCTGGTCGTCCTTTAGATGCCATGGCTTTGATTGGAATCGGTTTTAGAAATCTTTCTATGCAGGCTTCATCTATTGGTCCGGTCAAAGCTATGATAAGAAGTCTCTCTGTTAATAAATTGGAACAATATTTGAGAAGTCTCCAGAGCCATCCATCGCACAATGTTAGGGAAAAGTTGCGCGAATTTGCGATTGACCATAACGTCATAATTTAACATGTGCATCAGTATTTTTTAAAGTTCTATATAATTCTTAACCAAGTTAGAGATATAGGCAATTGCTAAAATAGTATTTAAAGTAAAGATATTTAAAATACTGACTCAAATTCAACCTCTCGATTTTGATCGTCAAAAAATAATACCCGAGGATTAATCTTCTCGTCAGTTACAACATATTGCGCCACCACAATTCGATCACCTTTGTAACACAATCTTGCACTAGGTCCATTAATGCCAACAGTAGTATCATCGGTACCCTCTATAACGTAAGTATCATAACGAGCACCATTATTAAAATTATAAATAGACACCATGTCTCCATATGACAATTGAGCTGATTTCATAATTAAGGAAGGTAGTGTAATTGAACCCGAATATAACAACTCACAGCGAGTCACGCACAGTCCGTGCAATTTCACAGACATGACTGAACGCATAATCATTTTAATCACCTAATGTTTATTGTAATTATCACTAGCGTTTGACTGTATTTTCGTTTGAAATGCAAGCTTTTGTTAGAAATTTTGATGGTTTCAAAGATTTAGATCTAAATAAATAGAGAATTAATTAGTCTAGAAATAAACTTTCCTCTTTATAAACAACAGTATTTATTATTTTTTTTGATCGCTTTAGAGAAAAAATCGTACAAAGTTTGGGTTTATAAAACAAAAAACTAAACTATCCACTCATTTTATTTTCAAAAGTAGTCAAAACAAGATGAATTTTCCCATAAAAGAGATTAGAAATCACGCCGACCAACTTAATAATAATGATTTGCTGAACGGTCGTGTCATTAAAGATACCAACGACTTAAGAATATTAATGGAAAACCATGTTTTTGCTGTCTGGGACTTCATGAGCCTTGTAAAAAGCCTTCAACATTATTTGTGCAAAACGAGTAATTGTTGGCTACCTCAAGGCTATAATGTTCAAAGATCGAGAAGTGCGCGCTTAATCAACGAAATTGTTTTAAGCGAAGAAACAGATTTTGATTTGGATAACATAAATGTCATTAGTCATTTTGAGTTATACTGCAAAGCTATGGAAGAGATAGGTGCCGACATTCAACCAATAAGAACTTGGACAAGTGAGTTACAAAATAAACCAAACGGTAGTCACTTTGATCACGGTTTGGTGCCAAAAGCGTCACAAAAGTTTATAAAAAAAACCTTTGAATTTATTGCAACTGGCAAGCCTCATGTTTTAGCAGCGGCGTTTGCTTTTGGCAGAGAAAATATTATTCCAGATATGTTTTTACAATTACAATCAGAGTTAAACATTAGTAAAATTAGCTGCCCTAGGTTTTTTTATTATTTAGATAGACACATAGAAGTGGATTCAGAAGAACATGGGCCAGCGAGCCTGGCTTTAGTTGAAGATTTATGTGAAAATAATCCACTTTGGATATCAGAAGCAAAAAACGTTGCAATTGAGGCAATTAACGCGAGAATAGAATTTTGGAATGATATTACTGACGTAATAACTATGAGTTATAAAAAATGCCTGAAAACGAAATAAAAATTTCATTTGATCATTATTTATTATTCGCAAAGAATTTGGATGAGACGGTAAAATGGTATGGTGATGTGCTCAATATGAGACCAGGGCCTCTCCCAGACTTTGATGTACCTGTATTTTGGTTATATTTAGAGGACAAGCCAATAATACATGTTACAGAGCGCAAAAAAGAAAACCAAATTGAGTCCTATATTGGCAAAGTTGATTACGAAAATGACTTAGGAAGCGGTCGCATTGATCACATAGCGTTTAATTGTACTGGTTTGGAAAAAATGTTATCAAAATTAGATGGGTTAAATATTGAGTACACTGAACGAAGAGTGGATACGCAAAGTCGCTACCAAGTTTTTTTCTTTGACCCAAACGGCGTCAAGATTGAGCTTGATTTCCAAGCCGATGAAGCTGGAAATCGTATGATACCGGATGCTTGAGAGGTATTCTAATGCTATATAAGAAAAAAAATTTATCGTTACAGGCCCTGAGTATTCTTATTACTTGCCTGTTTTTAGTATCAATCTTTGTACCATCAGTATCTAAAGCGAAAAATGCATATGATTTCGAGTTTGTCTCGATCGATGGTTTGCCGATGAAACTGGCTAGTTATAAGAATAAAGTGTTATTGGTTGTGAATACTGCATCACAGTGCGGCTTTACCGGACAATACTCAGGTCTTCAAACTTTATGGAGTAAGTATAAAGAGAGAGGATTAATTGTCATCGGAGTGCCCTCGGCAGATTTTGGTAATCAGGAGTTTAATTCAAATGAGAAGGTTAAAGAGTTTTGCTCTGTCAATTTTAATATTGAATTCCCAATAACACAAATATCAAGTGTAATCGGTGATAAGGCCCATCCGTTCTTTAAATGGGCAAATGATTCTGTTGGCATTATAGGAAAACCCCGTTGGAATTTTCATAAGTTCCTAGTGGATCCAGAAGGAAAGTTGGTAGAGTGGTTTTCTTCAACTACTGAGCCAATGTCTAAAAAAGTGACTGAAATAATAGAAAGTCAGATAGCCAATATTAAGCCTGAATAGCGCATCTTTATTGATTTTTAGAACCTTCAGTGCTGAAATATAATAAGTTGTCACTCAATAAAAGAGAAGGGTAAGCTGATGATAAAATTTATGATTGGTGTAATTTTTGGTATCTGGCTGGGATTAACCTTTCCAGATCAGTTTATACAGATAGTTAGAATACTGGATTAAAACGTATACTATAAGTATCATGCCCCAGCATAAGCAGCTGGGGTATGATCATCAAATCGTCACAAAATTATACGTGACCATAACTAAGCATCGCATCAGCAACTTTAACAAAGCCTGCAATATTTGCTCCCGCTAAATAATCAACTGGGCCATCGCTAGTATTGCCAAACTCAACGCATGAATTATGAATATCATTCATCATATTTTCTAGAAGCTTGCGTAAATCATCTTCGCTCCAAGCGATCCGAGCACTATTTTGACTCATTTCCAGACCAGATACACCAACTCCACCAGCGTTGACGGCTTTTGCTGGACCAAACAGTACATCAGCATCTACAAATGCATCAACAGCTGCTTGCTCACAAGGCATGTTTGCTGCTTCTGCTACTGCTTTAATACCATTTTTTATCAAGGTCTTAGCCTCATCGCCATTAATTTCATTCTGTGTAGCAGATGGAACAGCACAGTCAGCCTCGACACCCCAGGGCCTGCCTTCATGAAAGGTGATATTATTAAATTCATCAGCAGCCTCAGAAATACGTCCACGCCTAACAGTTTTTAACTCTTTAACCCAATCAATCTGCTCTTGACTAAAGCCATCAGGACAGTGAACAAATCCCCCAGAATCAGACATGGTAAGGGGGGAACCACCTAATTGAAGAACCTTCTCACAAGCGTGTGTAGCAACATTTCCTGAACCTGAAACTAAAACGCGTTTGCCTTCAATCGTATTTTTATGTTGATCCAACATATTCCTTAGAAAGAAAATAGCTCCATAACCAGTAGCCTCGGTGCGCATTTTTGATCCACCAAATTCAAGGCCCTTACCGGTCAAAACACCTACAAAGCGATTTGTAATACGTTTGTACTGGCCGAACATATAACCAATCTCACGACCTCCTACACCAATATCACCAGCTGGAACGTCTGTATCTTCCCCAATATGTCTATATAATTCTGTTATAAAGGACTGACAAAAACGCATCACTTCATTATCAGACTTACCCTTTGGATTGAAGTTAGCACCGCCTTTGCCCCCACCCAATGGAAGACCAGTAAGGCTATTTTTAAAAGTTTGCTCATACCCCAGAAATTTTAGTATCGACTCATTTACTGAAGGGTGGAATCTAATTCCTCCCTTATAAGGCCCAATAGAAGAGTTGAATTGAATACGGTAACCACGGTTAGTTCTTACATTACCTTTATCATCAGTCCAAGGAACACGAAAAGAGATAGCACGCTCGGGCTCAGCCATTCTCTCTAAAATCTGGTTTTCATGGTACTTGGGTTTATCTGCAATATATGGGAAAACTGTAGATGCGACCTCGCGTACAGCCTGAGTAAATTCAGGTTGACCGGGATTACGCTTATCAACGCCTTCCATATAGCGCTCGAGGTAATCATTTACCTTATCTGATGAGACAATTTTTGACACTTTAGGTTCCTTTCCTTGTTTAAATAGAATATTCTTATTTTTTATAACTTTGTTTTAGTTTAGCTATTATTTTACCTACATTGGTACAGAAACATTACCCAAACGATCAGTAAGTTTCATATTTTCTGCATAGTCAACTGGAACAGCAATCAATGCTGGGCCATCTTGAGCAAAAGCTTCTTCAAGGGCTGACATCACTCCGTCAGCACTTTTAACATTTTTTCCCCACATGCCAAAGGACTTGGCCAACATTGCAAAATCTGGGTTAGTAAATGCTAAATCAGAGTGTTTACCGTTAAACCCATTTTGTTGTTTCCATTTGATAAGCCCATACTCTCCATCAACCCATACCATCGCAACAATGTTTAAATTTTTTCGAACAGCAACCTCTAACTCTTGAACATTCATCATAAATCCAGCATCGCCACTTATTGACAATACCTTTGAGTCTGGGCAAGCATATTTTGCTCCAATTGAACCCGGCATAGCGAAGCCCATTGTACAAAATCCGTTAGATATGAGGCATGTATTTGGCTCAATACATTGGTAATAACGCGATATCCACATTTTGTGCGCACCAACATCCGACAAAACAATATCATTTGGTCCCATAAATTGACGAACGTCCCAGAGTATTTTTTGTGGTTTAACAGGGAAGCCTGTGTCATCTTTCTCTGCTGCAAAGTCCTCAGTCATTATATTTCTTAGTTTAACTCGGCTCGATATATCGAAAACAGGGAGTTTATCTCCCGCCCGCTTTTCAATTTCTTCATTAATCTGCCACAATGCATCAGCTAAATCTGATTCAATATCCACAGTAACTTGAAAATCCTTATCTACTTCAGCAGCTAGAAAATCAATGTGAACAATTTTTTTACCAGGCTTACGATTCCAGGCTTCAGGAGAATATTCAACCAAATCGTATCCAACAGTAACAACTACATCTGCATCGTCAAAAGCCAGGTTATTGTAATCACCGCTACCTAGTCCCATAGTATATAAGCAGTGATCATCTGTCATTGGTAAAGCACCTTTACCCATAAAAGTATTAACCACACCAATTCCTGTATTATGGGCTAACCGTTTAAGTTGCGCTGCAGCTCTCTTACGAATTGCTCCATTTCCTGCAAGAATTATTGGATTTTTAGCCGCCATAATTGTATCGACTGCTGCAACAATTGCTTTATGATCTGCCGCCGGTCTGCGAACAGTGACTGGAGCAATTGGAACATCGTCAATTTCATGTTTAGCAATATCCTCTGGTAGCTCTATTACCGTAACTCCCGGTTTCTCCATTTCTGCTATTTTGAATGCTTTACGAACGACTTCCGTTATATTCTCAGCTGCATAAATTGATTGCGCCCATTTACTTATTGGACGAACCATTGCAATTGAGTCCATAATTTGATGACTTTCTTTATGTAGACGCTTGGTTGAACCTTGACCGATAATTGCGACAACTGGGGCGCGATCCATATTAGCATCTGCTAATCCAGTAAGCAGATTAGTTACGCCCGGTCCCAATGTTCCCAAACAAACACCAGCTTTGCCTGTTAATCTACCATAAGTGTCTGCCATAAAAGCTGCCGCTTGTTCATGTCGGCATAATACGAATTCTATCGGACTATCAATCAACGATATCATAAAATCTGCATTTTCTTCCCCAGGTACACCAAATATTCTCTCTACACCCTCAGTTTCGAGACATCTAATAAATAAATCTGAAGCTTTCATAATAATCCTTTCCTAATTATATAAATTGGCCATTAAAGTTCACCTGAACTTAGAACCATCATTTTTTCAATCTGCATTTCGTGAATGGTATGAGGAATGCCTCCAACACCGTGCCCTGAATGACGAGCTCCAGCGAAAGGCATCCAATCAACTCTAAAGGCCGTATGGTCATTTACCATAATGGCAGTGCCATCCAATCTTTTATAAGCTTTCATCGCTGTATCTATGTCTTTGGTGAACACAGCTGCCTGAAATGACACGTCTAAACTATTGGCACGGGAAATTGCCTCGTCCATATCTGAATATGAATATACACAGATTACCGGACCAAAAATTTCTTGTGTCGAGACTTCAGAATCGGCTGGTGGATTATATAAAACTGTCGGCTTATAACAAGATCCAAGTAGTTTTTCGCCGCCGCTTATCAACTCAGCCCCTTGATCGATCGCTTTAGATACCCAGTCATGTACGCGATCAATTTCTGCAGATCGAATTAAAGGACCAACCTCTGTTTCCATGGTAGTAGGGTCTCCAACGACCATTTCATTGCCTGCAACACCAATCGCCTCGGCTAATTTTTTCGCCACACTCTCGTGAGCAAAAATCCTTTGAACTGATACACAAACCTGCCCAGCATGGTAAAAGCCACCTTTTGCTAATTTTGGCACCGCGGTTTCCATATCCGCATCCTCAGCAAAAATTACTGGCGCCGCCCCACCATGCTCGAGAGCACAGCGAGTACCAGGAGCAAGTTTGGAGCGCAACATCCAACCAACTTTAGAACTACCAATAAAACTGAAAAATGCATTACGTGGATCAGCAACTAAACTCGAAGCGATATTTAAGTCAGTCGGCAAAACAACTTGACACCACTCAGCAGGCAAACCAGCTTCATGCAATATATCAACGAATGCTAAACAACTCATTGGCGTAATATCTGCGGGTTTAACAATTACTGGACAACCCGTTGCAACAGCCGGTGTAACTTGATGAACGATCAAATTAAAAGGGTGATTAAAAGCACTGACAGCTACTACAACGCCAATAGGTTCACGCTGTGTAAATGCAACCTTTCCCAAAGAAGGGGTGTTTAAACCCATGGGAATTACCTGGCCGCTCTCGGCTCTCATTACTTCTATGCAATTTTCAACCCCATCTGCAGCCCTATCTAACTCAGCAAGCGAGTCAGCGAGGGGTTTTCCACCTTCCCTTGCAGACTGAAGTGCTAAATCTTCTCTTCTTTCTTTAATAATCTCAGCTGCACGGCGAAGTATATCCAAACGTTTATGCAGAGGAATCCAAGCATCACGATCTCTATACAGCGCGTGGGCACGGGAAAGAGCTGCTTCCACATCATCGGCATTTGAAACCTTAACGTGTCCAATGACTGTCCCATCAAATGGTGCGGTAACTTCAATTTTTTCTTCTGTCACCAATACTACTCCCCCCCACTGAAAATGCTTAAAACATCAAAGTAACTGGCTCAAGCACTTGTCCTATGCAGTTTAAACACTATTCAAGTGTAAAAATGTTAAACCTATTTTTGAGCAGTATCAAACTTCTTTTTTTAATGAACACCCCTTGAATAGTTGTTATTCGATAAAAAATGTACTTCTAACCTAAGGATTTCGTGTGCCTAGATTTATTTTTAAGTTTTTTCTCTGAAAATAATAAAATCTATTTTAATATTTCCGCACTGATTTAGACAATGAAACTAAAGTGTTCTTATACATTTTTACGGAGCCATTAATCTCATCAAAATTAACTCGATGAATACCACTACCGCACCTGAGATCAAATCCATCAGGATCTATGCCAATTAAGGACCAATTAATGCCATTCTTTCTTAACAACTTAGTACCATATAATTTAAGCGTTTCTTTATGGTCAGTATTCATATGAGCTAAAATATCAGCTTCTGCATCTGCAACTTCCGCCCAATCTTGTTTTTTTAGAATAATTTTATTTTTTGGGAGCCAGACTGAGCGTGCAAAACCCCCAACCAAATGTATTCTATCGATCTCCATTTTATAAAAATTAAAGTCCCCAAATGAGGCATACTGCGCTGCTGACCAATGATATTTTAAATATCGTTTATGTAACTTTTGGTCAGTTGTTTTTTTTATTCTGCCCATAACACTGATGCGCGGACCTTCTTGAGGGTTAGAATAACCAGTCGTTCCATCAAACATCAGCGCACAACAGGGATTATCACTAATATTCTGGGTATGGTTGGAAATATCTGAGAGTAGCATAACAGGAGAGCCATCCCACGCTGCAACGGTGGTGACTAATGAAATTGATGGTCTACCAGTATAACTTTTTTTCTTTGAACTTGTGAGAGTACTCAAAAATGCTTTTTTTGAAGTGCGTATCAAAAATCGAGACAATATATCATCAGGATAGATTTTAAGATCTTTTTCAAAGGACATTTTCACCTCTTCTAAAACCCGGAAAAATTAAATTGTTATTTTACTAATTTAATAACCATCATTCGTCGAACATAATTTTAATGTATTTTTGTTAAAAACAACACTAAAGTATTTATGGAGTGTTATAATATAAGATAACAGGGTTTATTTTGCAGCATTTAATCGCTTTAGTAGATGATGACCGGAATATTTTAACTTCTGTTTCTATTGCTTTAGAGGCAGAAGGGTATCTTGTTGATACTTACAACGACGGATTAGAAGCCTTAAGAGGTATTACACAGAAACCGCCCGAGCTTGCAATATTAGACATAAAAATGCCCCGAATGGATGGTTTAGAATTATTAACTAGGTTGCGCTCAAAAAGCTCAATACCGATAATATTTTTAACTTCCAAAGATGCTGAAATTGATGAAGCCTTCGGTCTTAAAATGGGCGCAGATGACTATGTAAAAAAACCATTTTCACAACATTTGCTATTAGAACGCATACGAGCACTTATTCGCAGGCGCGAGTTAGATTTAAGTGTCATTCAAAATGTTAGCGAAGAGAAAATTAAACGGGGGAACCTGATATTAGATCAGGGTCGTCATCAGTGCCTCTGGAAACAATTACCTTTAAATTTAACTGTAACTGAGTTTTTGTTGGTAAAAGCACTCTCAATAAGGCCAGGCATAGTAAAAACACGAGATCAATTAATTGATGCCGCTTACGGAGACAATATTTATGTTGACGATAGGACAATTGATAGTCACATCAAACGACTACGGAAAAAATTTAAACACCTTGATGACGGTTTTAACGAAATTGAGACGCTGTATGGACTTGGTTATCGCTACAAAGCGCAACAAACCACTTTGTTAAAAATCTAAGAAAGGGCCATTTTGATAATATTTTCAAAACGCCTCAATTCAAGTGCATTAAAATCAAAAACTCCACCACCCCCGCACACTTCTAAAATTTCGCCTATAACGCGCCGTATATTGGCCATTAATATACTTGCTCTGGTCATGCTTGTAATAGGTTTACTTTACGTGGGGCAATATCGAGAAAGCCTGATCAACAGCGAGACCGCTGCGTTAAGTATTCAAGCCGAGTTATTTGCTGCCGCTCTTGGCGAAACTACCATTACGAGCGATAAAAGAGTTCAAACATTATCAGCAAATCTGGTTCGCCCGATTATGAGAAGAATGTCGGAAACAACAGGTACAGTTGTGCATATAGTTCTCCCAAACGGGCAATTATTGATTACAAGTCAGGATTTAGCTATTATGAGGGGATTTGTTTATATACAAGAACTTCCCCCTCCAAATTCGACGCACAAACTAATTACCAAAATTAGTCAAACATTAAGAAACTCTCTTAAATGGCTTCTTTTAGATAAAACTTATGAGCGTGTGACTTTGAAAAATATTGCGAGTGCTGCGCTTGAAGGTGAAAACCAATCAACAAAAACTTTTTCAACTGAGAATGATGGTTTAGTTTTATCGGTTGCAGTACCCATACAAAGGTATAAACAGGTGCTTGGAGCATTAATTTTAATAAAAAACTCTCGTCAAATTGATGATTCTATTTTCCAAGTAAGACTTGAGATCTTAAAAATTTTTGGGTTAGTTCTATTAGTCACAGTTTTGTTGTCAGTTTATTTAGCAGGAACAATAGCTCGGCCAATACGAAGGCTTGCGAAG
>JADHRD010000005.1 GCA_016777585.1 Rhodospirillales bacterium
TAACAAATTAATCAAATTAAAGTAATTGTGTGGTCTATTTAAGAAATAAAGAACAATCTGAAGGATCAGAGAATTGCCAATATCGCTAAATCATTTAAAGCCTATTGCATCAAAATTAGCATCGATGGCTTCTATGCTGTTATCACTATCAACCTTTTTAATATGCACGGAATCACAATCCCAAGAGAATAATTTAACAATTGGAATTGCTGATTTAGTTGTTAACAAAGTCTATGGAAATTCTCTATCTTCAAGAATTAAAAATGGTCAAAAAATACTAGCCAATCAGAGAATAAGAACGGGAAGAAACAGTGCGACAAGCATAAGTTTAAAAGATGACTCAATAATTAAAATTGGCGAGATAGCAGACGTGTACATGGATAATATTATTTTTGATAGAACGGGATCTTCGTTAAATGGCTCTATGGAGATGGTGACTGGTCTTTTGAGATTCACTTCAGGTAAAATTCATAGAATGAATTTAAAAATACAGACGGGAAACTTAACAATTGGAATTCGAGGAACCCAATTTGATTTGCTAGCGAACCGTAGCAAGACAGAAATAAAAGTTACGCAAGGCCAGGTTCAAGTTTCGAAAGGAGGCCTAAAAACATTGGTATCAGAAGGTCAGGTCTATTTAGCCGATGAAAATACCAGTTCAGGATTCAGAAAAAAAATCTCAAAAGAGCTAAAGCAAGCGATCTTAAAGCTTGAAAGTCTGACAGGTAAAAAATTAACTAGCGAAAATGGCATAAATAGTAGTGAAGAAGAAAAGAAAATTTCATCAAATAATCGAGACCTTCTACAAATTTACACAACAAAAGGCCTAATCACCGTAAGAATGTTACCAAGTGTAGCAGAGAAACATGTTACACGTATTAAGGAACTTGTGACCCAAAAATTCTACGATAACTTGATTTTCCATAGTGTACGAAAAGGTTTTGCCGTGGAAACAGGCGACCCGACAGGTACTGGAAGCGGTGGGTCCGGCGAAAAGCTGTTGGCAGAAATCTCTAAAACGCCATTTGAGCGGGGCACAGTTGCAATGAAAAGGAATAGAAACGACCCCAACAGCGGCGATAGCCAGTTCTTCATTACATTAAGACGGGCACCCCATTTAGATGGTAAATATACTATTTGGGGAAAAGTTATAGAGGGAATGGGGTTATTAGAGCAGTTTCAGGCGGGCAATCCACCATCAAATCCCGAAAGAATTATAAATATTAAAATAGCTGACTAATGTGACCAGTTAATCTACAAGAGCCAATAAACCCTCTATATCCAGATTATCCTGCAAAATATTTGCAATTGAGTCTAAAGCTGTCTCTGTTTGTTGATCATAATTAATTCCAGAACTTTTTCGATCTTTAATACTAAATAAAAATTTATTTCTGAATTTATCACTCTCAAATAATCCATGTAAATAACAACCCATAACTCTTCTGTTATCAGAAACCGCACCAGAATTACGTTTATCAATTTTACAAAACGGTCTAACATCATCTGGTCCAGCAGTAACGCCCAAATGCATCTCATATCCTGTAAATATACCAAAGCCCATGTTTGAATGAGCAATAACATTAGATAGAGACTTATCCCCTCCTATTTCTGTATCAACATCCAATACACCTAGTCCATTAATTGACATAAGATCGCTCTCAATTTTATTCGGATCGAGTATTTTTCTACCTAGCATTTGATACCCTGCGCATAGTCCCAACACATGTCCACCTCTTCTAATATGGGCACTTATATCTATATCCCATCCTTGTTTTTTGAAATCTGCCAGATCTGGTATAGTTGTTTTGGATCCGGGTAAAATGATTAAATCGGCATCGCCAGGAAGTGGGTTACCCCGGTTTATAAATTGTAAATCAACATCTGGCTCAGCCAACAATGGGTCAAAATCATCAAAGTTAGAGATATGCGCGAGACGAGGGATAATTATTTTTATGTGCGACGGTCGAAGTGGTAAAATTGTATTATCAAGTGTATGTGCATCTTCTTGGGGTAATTTAATGGCTTCCTCCATAAATGGGAGTATACCGTAACAATGTAAACCTGTTTTATCGAAAATTATTTCAATAGCTTTCTTGAATAAACTTACATCACCGCGAAACTTATTAATTATATAACCAGCAACCAAGTTTCTCTCTTCTTTAGGCAATAGTTCCCAAGTTCCGACAATACTAGCTATTACGCCACCTCGATCAATATCTGCTACTAAAATAACTGGTGTTTGAGTTGCGATGGCATAGCCCATATTCGCTATATCATTATCTCTTAAATTTACCTCCGCTGCGCTGCCAGCGCCCTCAACAATAATTAAATCAGTGCCAACCTCAAGTCGCTTAACAGCATCTAAAACCACTGGTAATAGTTGAATTTTTTTTTCTTGATATAATTTTGCTGGATAATTACCGTCTACTTTTCCCAAAACAATCAATTGTGCGCCGATTTCGGACTGGGGTTTAAGAAGTATAGGGTTCATATCAATACTTGGAGAAACCTTACACGCCTTAGCCTGCAGAGCCTGAGCTCTTCCTATCTCACCCCCCTCTTTGGTAACCGCCGCATTATTAGACATATTTTGTGGTTTAAAGGGCTTAACCTTCAGACCTCTTGCAGTCATTAACCTACATATCCCCGCGACCACAAGGGATTTACCAACATCAGAGCCTGTGCCTTGAAACATAATCGAACGCATTAGTTAAAACTCAATGCCAGATTGGGCTTTATAACCAGCTCTAAAATGATGCTTTATTTCTGTCATCTCAGTAACCAGATCAGCAATATCAATTAGTTCACGTTTTGCATTTCGGCCTGTACAAATTATCGTTTTATCCAGTGGTTTCCCTCGCAAATAATTTACCACATCTCCAATATTTAAATAATCATTTCTCAGTACAATATTAATTTCATCTAGCAATACTGTCGCAATCTTGGGGTCTTCAATCATTTGCTTAGCCATTAACCATGCCTTATTAGCCGCTTCAATATCTCGCGCCCTGTCCTGGGTCTCCCAGGTAAATCCATCTCCCATTGCCGTAATTGTTACTAGATCGGGGAAAGCTTCAAGCACCGCTTTTTCTCCCGTTTCCCATTTACCTTTGACAAACTGAACAATACCTACCTTTTTTTTATGACCGATGCATCGCGCCACCATCCCGATTGCCGCAGTTGTTTTTCCTTTTCCTTTACCAGTGTGAACAATCAGTAACCCACCCTCTCTCGTTTTCGTCGCGAGCAATCTATCCTTGGCTGCTTTATGTTTTCGGCGTTTCTCATTTGCTCTCTGATTCTTTTCCTCTTCGGACAATTTTTCGTTCATAAATGACCCTCCTCTGATAACCCTTGCAACTGATTGAGTAAGCTCCTAACACTGTTCGAATGGGGGTGCCAAACCCCTCTGTCTATCGCCTCGCAAAATCTAGAAGTAATTTCTTGAAGTGCTGGAGCATTATTTTCACTTATAAACTTCCGTACCTTTTCATCTTTGATATACGACTGAAATAATTGGTCAAAATGATAGTCTTCAACAACGTTAGCAGTAACAGCGAACGCAAATAGATAATCAACCGTAGCCGCAATCTCAAAAGCACCTTTATAACCATGACGCATAATGCCATTAATCCATTTAGGGTTAGAAGCGCGAGCACGAACAACACGACTGATTTCTTCCGAAAGTGTATGAACCCTTGGTGTGTTTGGACGTGAATGATCATTATGGTAAATTTCTGGTTGGTTATCTGAATATTGCCTAACAGCGGCTGCAATCCCACCCTCAAATTGATAATAGTCATCACTATCTAATATATCATGCTCACGATTATCTTGGTTATGAACAATTAAATTTATACCTTTTAGTCTTGCTTTAAATAGCTCTTTTTGGCTCTCACCATTTGCCCCATCACCATATGCATAGCCACCCCAAGCAACATATGCTGTAGCCAAATCGAGATCAGACTCCCAGCACCCTTCATCAATAAGGGACTGTAATCCTGCACCATACGCCATCGGTTTTGATCCAAAAATTCTAAACCCAGCGCAACGCTTTGCCTCATTTATATCAGAACCCAATAAACAAAACTGCTCTATATCCTTACTCACTTGAGCTGCCAATGGATTATCATATTCTGATTCGCTCTCACAGCTGACAGCCCTTACAGCTGAGTCTAAAAGATCAATCTGAGCTGGAAACGAATCACGAAAAAAACCAGATATTCTAAAGACCACGTCAACACGAGGGCGACCAAGAACCTTTATTGGCAAAACTTCAATTCCTATTACCCTATTAGCCTGATCCCAAACAGGCTGAACCCCCATAAGGGCCAAGGCCTGGGATATATCATCTCCCCCGGTCCTCATATTAGCTGTTCCCCAAGCACTAATCGCTAGACGTTTTGGATATTCGCCATGGTCTTGAAAATACCTCTCTATCAACAAACTTGCGGATTTCCAACCAAGTTTCCAAGCTGTTGGCGTAGGTACGGCTCGAATATCCAGAGAATAAAAGTTCCTTCCAGTGGGCAATACATCTAATCGACCACGAGTTGGGGCTCCACTGCTTCCTGGTAACACAAATAAACCCGATAATCCTTTCATCAATCCATTGAGTTCGAGTCTACCACAATTCCTTATAATTGGTTGAAGTTCAGTTCGTATATAATTTAACACCTGATTAGAATTGTTCCATTTAGGAGACGGTTTAATATCTCCCTGAACTAAGCTTTGTGCTAAATACTCTAATCGCTCAACAGTGTCGCCATTCGTACGCCATAAATCATCAAGAACATCTAGCTCCTTTGGTCTTGGACCTGACCAATTTTCACCCATATTACAATCCAGGGGGTTAAAACCTTTGAAGTCAAAATCTTTTGCTAATGCGCTAATTAGAGATGCATCCTTGTCTATACCAGTATTTCGTTCAAGCCTAGTCAGTGCAACCAACAGGTCCACCTCTTGGCGACCGGTTGGAGAGAGCCCCAAAACGTGGAGGCCATCCCTTATCTGAAGTTCTTTAAGTTCGCAAAGGTAATTATCTATTTGTGTCAAAGCTATGCTTTCATCACTTGAAAAATTAGTGCCAAGATCTTTATCAAGACTAATGTTCTGACTAAGCTCAATAATTTCTTTTGCTAAAAATTCCAGTCTTCTTGGGTCGACACCAGCAGCTTGGTAATATTCGTCTACAAGTTGCTCCAAATCGCGCAAAGGTCCATAGTTTTCAGCCCTAGTTAATGGCGGCGTTAGATGATCTATAATTACCGCGGAAGACCGACGTTTAGCTTGGGCACCCTCTCCGGGGTCATTCACTATGAAAGGATAAATGTTTGGGGTCGGCCCCAAAACTAATTCTGGATAACACAATTCATCTAGCATAACAGATTTACCTGGAAGCCACTCTAAATTTCCATGTTTGCCAAAATGCACGATTGCGTGAACATTATTAATAAAACGGAGCCAAAAATAGAAAGCGATATAACCATGAGGCGGAACTAAATCTGGGTCGTGATAAGTAGAAACCGGATCGATATTATAGCCTCTCGCTGGCTGTATACCCAAAATTATATTACCAAACCTATGAATGGGTAAAACATAACTATCACCAACGACAAACGGATCTTCTTCAGGATTACCCCATTTTTCCATGATCTGAGTTTTAGAGGTCTCTGGGAGCCTCTTAAATTGCCTTTTATAATCAGCTAATAGAAACCTCTCCCCTCCATCTCGATCTCCATTTGCATTAGTTGGACCGGTTAATAAACAATCCATAATTTCTTTGCTACTGGTTGGCGCTTGATCACCAAGTTGATATCCATCTTCTCGCAATCTCGAGAAGCTCTCGATAATACCAGCCGGCGTATCTAACCCAACACCATTGCATAATCTTCCATCTTTATTTGGATAGTTTGCAACCACGAAAGCTACTCTGCGTTCCGCAGCCTTTGTTTTGCGCAACTGAATCCATGATAAGGCTAATGAAGAGACAAATCTCACACGCGAGAGGACTGGCGAATGCTTAACGATGGAGATTTCGGTCAGAGGATCAAAGCGTTGAACTTTTTTAAAAGAAATTGCCCGAGTTATTAATCTACCATCAACTTCTGGCAAAGCTACATTCATTATTAGATCTTTTGGAGATAAGCCACGTGAGCCAGACTTCCACTCATCAAAACTACCACCAGATAATACTGCTTGTAATATTGGACAATCCAAATTTTTAAAAGGGTTATTTAGGGCATCATTACCAGGCGAAGATATGGAAAAAGCTGTGCAGTTTATAATGATATCAGGCTTATTGCCTTGAACCAAAGACGTAACCATTTCCGCCGCATATGGATCTTTAAGGCTCGTTAAAAAAATAGGTAATGGATTTATTTTTTTTTCTTGTAATTCTTTTACTAATAAGTCGATCGGTAAAAGATCGTTAGCCTGTACTAATGATCGATAAAAAATTACAGCTACAACAGGCCGACCCTTTATCCAGTACTTAAATACTTCTTCGACATAAACATGTGATAAACTGGGCCAATAAATACCAGCGGATGCTATTGGCTTGGGCTCATGCCAAGACCTTTCTTTACCTATGAGTGTACTACAATAATTCAAAAAATCTCGAAGGTTATCTGCACCACTATGCGAAAGATATTGCCATATTCGAAAACAGCTTTCTTTAGGAGCCGTTGAAAGACGAGTCAACTCGGGGTCGGAAGTATCGTCACCTGACACAATGACAAGCTTGATATTATTTGCTAGACAAGCCTCGCGGATTTGTTCAACGCCGTAGGGCCAATATCCTACTCCTCCTAATAAACGAATGACTACTAACTTGGATCCTACTACGGTTTTCTCAACATAAAGGTCAACTGACATGTTATGACCTAGCTGCATTAAGTTAGCTAGCCTCAGAGATAGACCGCAATCTTCATCATATTGCTCAGACACAAGAGATAAATCACTCGACGCAGAAGATAAAAATACAATGTCGCCTGGAGATTGACCCAGATCAACAGCATCGCTGCCATCACTAACTTCTCCAGGCTTGGTAACAAGTAAATGCATAATGATCAATCAATGTTAAAAATCTGTTTTACTCGTTTCATGTTGAAATCTTTTAGTCCAATAATGACCAACTGCCCTTTTTGAATTTCATTTTCTGTCCAGCTCCGGTCATAGTAATAATCAACTCGTTCTCCGACACCCTGTATACTTAAACGCGATGGTTTTTCTGATATTTTAACAAACCCTTTAATTCGGAGAACCCCTGAAATTTTAAGTGCATCTTTGACCTGCAAAATAAATAAATTTAACTCTTTTTGCGGTTCTAATATTAAAGTAAAAGTATCAAAGTCATCATGCTCATGTTCATCTTCATCATCGTGACACGAAGGCCTTAAGTCGATATCATTTTCGGCCGCCGATCCCATCCCCAAAATTATTTTAGGATCAAGTTGTCCATTGATTGCCGGCAACGCCTCAACGGAAGAACGGGAGCCCTGTTTAATAATCTCCATCACATCAGATAATTGTGTTTGATCCATCATATCAGACTTACTAACTACGATCATATCGGCGCATGCTAATTGATCACTGAAGACTTCTTCCAGAGGGTTTTCGTGGTCCAAAGATGGGTCTGCGGCTCGCTGTTGTTTGATTAGTTCCGGATCATCAGCAAAAAAACCGGAATGAACAGCTGGCCCATCAACTACTGTGATAACTCCATCAACTGTTGTACGAGATCTAACTTCTGGCCATTGGAAAGCTTTTATCAAAGGTTTTGGTAATGCCAATCCAGAAGTTTCTATAATAATATGGTCGGGTCGTTCTGTGCGATTTAATAAAGTTTCAATTGTAGGAATAAAATCATCAGCAACCGTGCAACAAATACATCCGTTAGTTAGCTCAAGAATATCATCAGATGAACATGATTTGTCACCACAATTTTTAAGGATATCTCCATCAATTCCAAGGTCACCAAATTCATTGATGATAAGTGCTATTTTTTTATCATGAGAGGTTATTAATAAATTTTTGATTAAACTAGTTTTGCCAGCTCCTAGAAATCCAGTGACAACGGTAACGGGAATTTTTGAGTCAGTAGACATTAAATATCCTTATTTTATTTTTTGTGTAAGACCAGCGATAGTGAAAACTACACTATTAGATACGTTTGCAATACTTTGATTCATTTTGCCTGTATAATCTATAAAATGACGAGCCATTGCATTATTCGGTACCACTGCTAATCCAACCTCGTTTGAGACAAAAATAACTGGAAAGTTTATTTTCTTCGCGAGACTGCATAATTGAGAGGTTTCCGCTTTGATATCCTTATTGTTCGCCATCATATTTGAAATCCATAAGGTTAAACAGTCAACCAAGACAGGCTTATTATTACTTTGAAGAGATTGTAAAGTTTCGCAGAGTAATAATGGTTCCTCAATGGTTTGCCAGTCTTGGCCCCGACGTTCTCTATGTTTTGTAATTCGGTCTGACATTTCAGCGTCTAAAGCTTCCGAGGTTGCAATATAAATCCCCCCCCCAAAGCTCTCAATAACACTCTCTGCAAATTCACTTTTGCCTGAACGTTGTCCACCAAGAACTAAATTAAAACCAGACGATGTTAAATCTATTGGCATTTTCATATTATTTCTAACTCTACTTTACCTAGTCTGGCAGGCGATTCGGGAGAATAAAATCCCCCGATTAATTTTTGAATGAGTACTATCTATTAACCCCAATTACATTCCAAATTCGATGAACTCCATCTGGAACAATCTCAATCTCTGTGAGCGACAAGTTACTTATTTGGAAAGACGAAGCTGATTGCCCAAATAAATTTAGTGCGTTAGCTAATGCCGCTTTAATTGTTCCAGAGTGCGCTATCGCAACAATATTTTTATTTTCATATTCTCTTGATAGTGTATTTATTGTATCAGAAACCCTATCTATCATTTGAATAAAACTTTCACCGCCAGGTGGCTTCTCAGTTATAAAATTTAACCAGAACTTCCTAACGCTATCCCCTTTCAAATCAATCCATCTCTTTCCTGTCCAATCACCAAAGTCTTGCTCCATTAACCCCGGTGTTTCTATAAAATTCTTTGTCCCAATTGCTTCTGCTGTTTGATTAGATCTTTTTATTCCGCTCGTTAACCAAATTGCCTTTTCAGGTAGCCGCTGTTTAAGCGAGGAGATAGATTCCAGATCTGAAAGATCAGCGTCAACATCATCTTGGCCATGAATAATTGCTGGGTCCCCCAATGATTTAGCATGCCTTATCCACCACCAGTGAGTATTTGTCACGATATTCCAACAATCAAAACTGCAAATAAAATTGTGACCTCGGTTAATTGCTGAGCTGCCCCAAGCACATCACCCGTTTGACCTCCAATACGCGTTGCTACAAAATAAACAAAAAAACCAACCACTAATACGGATAGCCCAATTGCAATGACGGTAATTTGAAAACCAAGAAGGAAAAGTAAAATAGCAACACCGATAAGAACAGATGTCACAGCTCTATCAAGGCTAGGCTTACCTGCCCGCGCACTTAAACCATCTTCTCGAGCAACTGGAATAAAATACATTATTGGAGGTAGTGCCGCTCGGGACGCTGACGCTACGGCTATTACGGCTAGAGCAGTAAAATAGAATCCTAATTCTATTAATTTTGTATATGCGGCCCACCTAAGTCCAAAACTGAATAATAACGACATAATCCCATAGCTGCCCACAAAACTATCACGCATGATCGATAACTTTTCTTCACGATCAATACCACCCCCGAGGCCATCAAACGTATCGGCCAGACCATCATCATGAAGTGCCCCCGTAAGCAAAGTCATAGTTAAAAGCAGCAATAATGCAAGAATGGAAGCCGGAAGGCCAAACCAGGTAAAAAGCCAAAAAACTAGAACAGATAAAAGACCAATAACAGCGCCAGTTATCGGGAAAAATCGAGAGGCTTCTGCAATAGAGAAGTCATTTGAAGTCTCACCAACATAAATCGGAATTCTAGTTAAAACCACAAAACATATTTTTAAATCAGTAAACCAGCTTTGCTTGTTTACTTTATTTTTTATTCGCTCAATAAAATCTTCATCGTCATCATAAATTGTATCTGAATTCTGGTTTTCAACCATATCATTTGAAGTTTTTGAATTAGGGTTCTCAGATTTTTCCGTGTCCAACTTCTTTTCCTAAAATTTCGCTTTTACTTTAACACCTATCATTATAATAAAAGATACAATTCTAAAATATCATATACAATTATATTCTTAGCTTTAATGGAATTTTTTAAATGTCATCTGAAAATATAGTTAAACTCGACTCCGTTCGAGAATTAATAAAATCTTTCCCAGGGCCTGAGGAAAGCGCGTATAGAGCGGCTAAGTCGCATGAAACTAATTTAACCAAACCACAGGGTTCTCTCGGTAAATTAGAAAATATCACTGAATGGCTGTCTAGTTGGCAAGGTAGGTATCCGGCTAAAATTGATATACCAAGAGTGATTGTTTTTGCGGGCTCTCATGGAGTAACTGCGCAGGGAATATCGGCATTCCCGCCAGAGGTTAATTCACAAATGATAGAAAATTTTAAAAATGGTGGCGCTGCGATTAACCAGCTATGCAAGGTGAATGACGCTGAATTAAAAATAATGGAAGTAGCATTAGAAATACCAACCAGAGATTTTTCATCTGAACCGGCTATGGATGATGCAGACTGCTCTGAAGCAATTGCCTTTGGAATGTCCAGCCCAGACGTGGGCATAGACGTATTATGTTTAGGGGAAATGGGAATAGGCAATACCACATCTTCAGCAGCCATATGCCACGCACTTTATGGGGGTTCAGCAAAAGATTGGGTTGGCCCTGGGACTGGAGTGCAGGGCGAAACTCTTGAAAAAAAAATTGAAGTTGTTGCTGAGAGCGTAATCTTGCACAAGCCTATGCTGAAAGATGGATTGGAGATTCTACGTTGCTTTGGCGGTAGAGAAATGGCTGCAATTTGCGGCGCTATAATTGCTGCGAGGCTATCACGAATACCTGTAATATTGGATGGTTTTGTAACTTGTGCGGCAGCTGCTACTCTTCACGCACTGGATCCAAACAGCCTCGATCATTGTTTGTTTTCCCATGTATCAGCTGAACCGGGACATAGAACTTTATTAGAGAAAATGAATAAGACAGCTTTGTTTGATTTTAATATGCGTTTAGGTGAGGGATCTGGCGCAGCACTTGCTATTAATATACTCCGAAGCGCTCTCGCTTGTCACAATGGTATGGCAACTTTCGAACAAGCTGCGGTTTCAAATAAAATATAAAATATTATCTTATCTACCTAAAAAACTGAAAAAGCCCCTATACACATTCGTTCTCATGTATATAAAAACTGACATAGAACTGATGGCAATCCACATTATCGCCGAAACAAAAAGAGAAAGCATAACAAATTTAGCAGCTAGCTCAGGAGAAGAGGGACCAGACATAGCGCTGTCAGCCCCTGGCGCTCCATAGATATGGGGAAGTGCAAGAGCTATAACTCCTGAAAATCTCAATAAATTCGCCTTACCAAATGCTATCAGCGAAAAACCAACAATGCTTAAAAACGCTGTTGTCAACCACCATAACTGTCGATCCATCAAATCAGCCCGGGTGGCGCCCGGCAATTCTGCGGGCAAGCCAAGACCTGGTAAAAATGAGAAACTTAAGAAACCCGCACCACCCCACAATAAACCTTTTAATAACGAAACATTACGGCCATAAATTGCAAAACCAGCGATGAGCAATAAGCTGTATGCAATAGCTGTAATAATATGGGCCATCAGCGTATATAGTGAACGCTCAGTGCCGTCATGTGGTGACCATTCACTTCCATCATGAACATGATGAGTGTCGGGTTTACTGGAATTTTGTTTATCGTCCTGAGCCACATTTTCAGAAGACTTGCTATTACTCATTTCCTCAAAAATTTCAGCTTGGGTAATAAGAGGCTGTAACAGGGTTAAATGCAATACAAACACAAGACAGCCGGAAATTAGTCCAGCCAGAAGTCCTGATGACAATAATTTAAACATCAAAGTTTCTTTTCTAGTGGCAGGGAAACGAATGCGCGTGACGCGCATCATGGGCAGCATTGTGTATCAGATGGGAGTCCGCAAAGCCTACACCAAGCAACAAAAAAGATCCCAAGAAAATTCCGAATAATGCTGGAATTATTCGTTGTGCTAATTCTTCTCTATTAGCGCCTTTTGCTATATTATTCAAATTACTCATATTCGATCACCCTCCGTGTCAGAATTTATCATTGGTATCTGGCTCGCATTATGCTCACAGTTGCGGGGGCAGCTACGGATTTGTAATCTAGTATGAACTCACCGTATTCCCAAATCATTCTAAACTAAAGTTACTTAGGATAACGGCGAAGTCAACGCAAAATAAAATTTTAATTTATTCGATCCATTCTGGAATAATGCATCCCCATGATATGGTTATTTTAATAAGTTTTTATTTTAAATTTTTTTCTTTAAGTTTAATTTGAAAAAAACTGTGTAATGGTTTTTACTAATGAAGCGTCTGAGATTTACTATTTGAAAAGGAACATTTTTATGAGTGTAAAACATTTTCATCATATGGCGTTAATAGTACCTGATATACCTGTACAAAAAACATTTTATGAAGATTTTGGCCTGATTGGAGAGGAAAAAAATAATCAGGCTATTATGCGCTGTATCGGGAGAGATCAAGATCAAATTATTTTGACTGAGGGACCTGAACGCAAATTGCACCATATTTCATACGGCAGTGACTTAAATGGTATAGCGAGCATTGAAAATAATATAGATAGAAGTGAGCTCGCAACACAAATTGATTCGCCTAAGGAAACACCATATGACGGTATTTGGTTTAAAGATTTTGAAGGTGATGTTTACAATGTAAATACAAGCGAATCTGCCCCATCAAAAGGTGGACGCCAGCCCACTATAAATCATGAGGCTTTTCAGGCGAATGGGCCAGGTCATTATGATAGAGTTAATCAGAAAGGTAGTATTGCGTACGATACTCAACCAGAACCGCACCGACTGGGACACATGGTAGAATTTACAACTGATTTAGAAAAGAAGATTACTTTTTATACAGATGTTATGGGTTTAAAGCTTACTGATACAAGTGAAGGTTTGATCGCATTTCTACGTCCACCAGGGGGTGGCGATCACCATACTGTAGCAATATTACAAAGTGATAACACGGGTTTCCATCATGCGAGCTTTGAAGTGGATAGTATTGACCATGTTGGACTTGGTGGTCAAGGAATGCTCGAAAAAGGTTATAGAAATGGCTGGGGACTTGGTCGCCATGCACTTGGCTCAAACTTCTTTTGGTACATTAGGGATCCACATGATGGATTATGTGAATATTTTGCAGATATAGACTATATTTCAGATGATGAGGCTTGGACACCAAGAGATTGGCCTTTAGATGTTGGTTTTTATTTATGGGGGCCAAACCCACCCGAAGAATTTGGTATGAACTATGAGGGAACAAAAAAAACTACGAAACCCAAAGCAACTGGCAAGGGAGCAAGAGTTTAATTGCCCAATACAATGGAGCCTTCCGTGGAAAAAATTATTGTAGGTATAACAGGTTCAACAGGATCAATACTTGGTATTCGTCTGCTCGAAATTCTTAAAAATACTGAAGTAGAGACCCATTTAATCGTAAGCAAGTGGGGACATCAGACAATGGAGCACGAGACTAATTATAGTTATGAACAAGTAACAAACTTAGCAGACGTTACCTATGGTCCTGGAGATATGGGCGCAGCGGTCTCTTCAGGATCATTCAGGACCCAAGGGATGGTTGTTATTCCATGCTCAATGGCAAGCCTAGCCTCAATTTCAAATGGACAAGGCTCTCATTTAATACATAGAGCTGCTGATGTAATTATGAAAGAGCAGCGTAAATTAGTTTTAGTTGCAAGAGAATTACCTTTAAATCAAATTCATTTAGAAAATATGCTCAAATTAGCTAGAATGAATGTGAGCATTGTTCCCCCAATGATGGCATTTTACAGTAATCCTAAGACAGTCGAGGAAATGATAGACCATATAGTCATGAGAGTATTAGACCAGTTTAATATTAAGATAGACGCGGTGCCTCGTTGGGATGGAAAAATGAAAAATAGAAATAAATAATGTTTTAAAGAGAATATTATATTTATTGCTATTTAATGAAATACTAGAAAAAATAAACCCCCAAAGTTGGGGGCTTATTAATTTCAATTACGCAATAAAATTTATTCCTCTTGAGGCATGAATATATTTAAAATTGCCGCCACAAGGCCAGAAACTACAATTCCAGATACAAATAAAGGAATTGACCAAGATGCGAATACTTCTGGCGGAAATGGTCCATATTTTGCTAGGCCAGCCAATTGGTTCACTTGCCAGATACCTAAACCAAGTCCAATAGATATAGCTACAATTAGCATATTCCTGCCACTGAAACCGGATTGACTCACTAATTTCATTCCAGCAGAGACAATCATTCCAAACATAACCACCGAAGCCCCACCCAATACAGGATAAGGTAAAGCTGCAACTAAAGCTGCTAATTTTGGTATGAGGCCTAATAATATGAGAAATACCGCACCGATGCTAACAACCTGACGGCTCATAACTTTTGTATATGAAACAAGGCCAACATTTTGACTATACGATGTATTAGGCAATCCACCAAATAATGCCACGACCGCTGAGCCAAAGCCATCAGCCATAATGCCACCTTTTAACTCCTTATCTGTTGGTTCGCGATTAGCACCACCCATTGTAATCCCTGAAATATCACCAACGGTCTCAATTGTTGTGATAAAAGCCATAATAATCATTAAGCCAATGAGGCTAATTGCAGCGGGACTAGTAAAATCTAATCCAAAATATTGATCTGGGAGTCCAAACCAACTAGCCTTTCCAATAGCTGCAACTTTACCCGCATTAACCATGCCAAGAGGTATCGCAACAAGATAACCAATAACAAGACCAAAAAAGATTGAAGCAGCTGACCAGATGCCTTTTCCATATCGACGAATAAGCAGAGTTACAATAATGACAAACAATGCAAGCCCCCAATTAGAGAGACTACCAAAGCCTGTTTTACACCATGAAGCTGCACTGGGATATGCTCCACATCCCGCAGAATATTTTATTCCAACAGGCAACAAAGTTAACCCGATTGTCATCACCACAACGCCAGAGACTATCGGCGGAATATACTTGCGAAGTTGAGGCACAAAATATCCCAAAATCATTTGAAAAATGCCTCCAATGATTGAGGCACCAAATACAGCTGCCAATGTAGCACCACTTTTTAGAGCCCCAATTAAAATTCCGACATAAGCAAAACTGGTTCCTTGCACAACGGGCAATCGTGATCCAATAGGACCAATTCCAATTGTCTGAATCAGCGTGGCAACACCGGCTGCTAGTAAAGCTATCTGAACCAGTGGTGTAATCAGCTGAGGCCCACCAGCCGCCAATGCTATTAAAAGAGGCACGGTAACGTTTCCGGCAAACATGGCTAGTACATGCTGAATACCGAGGGGTATACCCGTACTAAGAGGAGGTGAATATTCAGGATTTTGAAAATCCTGCTCCAGATCTTGATCGGACATTTAGGTTCTCCTTTCAACGAAATTGTTAAAGACAGTATTTATCAAAATACTTCTCTAAAATACGCTAAATGCATATCAAAGTGAAGATTAAAAAAAATTAATATGTTATATTTCAATGAGTTAAATTTTATTTAGCTTATAATTTTCTCAAAAATTTCTCTGTTACCTTAGAGAATTTTAATCAAGAGCGACTCACTATTTTGAAAGGCATACTAAAATTTATTTGAAATTATTAAACGTCACTTTTCATATACCAATTTTCCATTAACAAATGTTGACCGAATAGCGCGATCATCAGCTAACATAATTTGAATAAAAAGCATCTCGGGTAGATTTTTTACTTCTCTCATTCTATTCTTGATTATGTCAGTGGAGGACAAATCAATAATCGTAAGGTCTGCCTCAAAACCAGATTTTATTTGGCCAATTTTATTATCTAAATGTAAGGCATTCGCTCCACCAAAGGTTACTCTATAAAAATTTTCAAGAGGGCTAAGAGAGTAATTATTAAGTTGAGCAATTTCGTAAGCAGCTTTCATCGTCGCGAAAGGTGATAAAGACGTTCCACCACCAATATCTGTTCCTAATCCTAACCGAATGCCTGCGTCTCTTAACTTTTCATATTCAAATAAGCCACTACCTAAAAACAAATTTGATGTTGGACAATGAATAATTGTCGTATCTGTCGCCGACGCAATCTCAATATCTGACTCAGAAAAATAAATTCCATGGCCATATAATGCACGTTTACCTAGAAGACTGAAACGATTATAAACGTCGAGATATGATGATGATTCTGGGAACAAATCAGCGACCCAATCCACCTCATCTAGTTGTTCAGAAACATGAGATTGTAAATAAACATTATTGTTATTAGAAAACAAAGCTCCAGCTACCTCGAGCTGGCCAGGAGTTGACGTCGGCGCAAATCTAGGCGTTACAGCGTATAGGCCTCGTCCATTATCGTGCCATCTATTAATAAGTTTCTGAGAGTCATCAAACGATTTCTGGGCCGTATCTAATAACGTATCAGGAGCGTGGCGATCCATTAAAACTTTACCGGCAATTACACGCATTTTAATTTTCTGAGCCTCATAAAAAAAAGCATCTACAGACTCTGGATGAACTGTGCAGAAAGTTGCACTTGTTGTATAACCATTTTTTAGAGTTTCTGACAGAAATAATTTTGCGACAGATTGCGCATAAGCGTAGCTCGAAAATTTGACTTCTTCCGGGTAAGTATAATAATTTAGCCAATCAATTAACTTCTTTCCATAAGACCCTATAACACCCATTTGAGGATAGTGCACATGGCCATCTATAAAGCCCGGTACAATTAAATCTTCCCCATAATCAATTACTTTAGAGTTTTGTGGAGCATCAATATCACTGTGGTTTCCCACCTCAGTGATAATTCCCTTCTCAATTAATATTGCACCTTTTTCCCAATATTTATAATCGAGTTTATTATTTATGAAAGTAAGTATTTTTCCTCTAAGAACCAATGGTTCGTCTTGCGAGGTATTCATTATCGTGGCACCATTTATTGATTTTTCAACATAAGATTTGAAACTTGGTTTTGACCAAGTTCCAAATCTTATATCTTTAATATTATTTAGGGATTGTTCCGTCGACCCCTTCAACATAGAAATTCATGCCAAGAAGCATACCATCATCAGCTGTTTTTCCTGCTGGAATTACAATCTTACCAGATTGATCCTTAATTGGCCCGGTAAACGGATGGACAGTCCCTGCTATTATTCCATCTTTAGCTTTCTCCGCCATAGCAACCACGTCAGCTGGAATGGCTTTGTTATAGGGAGCCATTTTTACCATACCTGATTTAAACCCACCCCAAGTATCTTGAGATTTCCATGTCCCCTCAAGCATCGCTTTAGTACGATTAATATAATATGCATTCCAGTCATCTATAATAGCTGTTAATTGGGCTTTCGGTCCAAAATTAACCATATCGGAAGCTTGACCCACAGCCCAAACTTTATTTTTCTGAGCTTGTTGAAGAGGAGCTGGAGAGTCCGTATGCTGCAGAATCACATCTGCGCCCTGAGCAATAAGAGCTTTCGTGGCATCTGCCTCTTTGCCTGGATCAAACCAAGTTGAAACCCAAACAACCTTTATTTTTATTTTTGGATTGACTGAGCGTGCCGCAATAATTGTTGAATTGATACCTCTAATTACTTCTGGAATAGGATAAGAAGCTACATAACCAAGAATATTAGATTTCGTCATTTTACCGGCTATCAAACCTACAACGTGTCTTCCTTCATAAAAACGTCCGGAGTAAGTTGCGAGGTTTTTTGACCGCTTATAGCCAGTCGCATGCTCAAATTTAACTTTAGGAAAACGCTTAGCAATCTTTAAAGTAGGATTCATATATCCAAAAGAGGTTGTAAAAATAAGATCATGCCCAGATCGAGCTAATTTTGTAATTACTCGCGTTGCATCTGCGCCATATGGAACCGACTCTACGTAAGTCGTTTTAACCTTGTCGCTAAAGGTTCTAGCGATAGCTAATCGACCAACGTTATGCTGATAAGACCAACCATGGTCTCCAATAGGCCCAACATAAACAAAACCAACTTTTGCTTTTTTCTCGGCAGCACTTCCATCAGCTGCATTAAATAACATTCCGGTTATCAGAAAGACACCAAGAACTATACGTTTCAAAATCATTAATTTTCTCCTATCCCTTATTAAAGTTAACCACATTAATCCGAAGCATGAAAACTTTTACCCAAATCAGCTGGAGCATTTAACATCATCCTAGAACTATTATTTGATATAAGCACAAGAACTACTATTGTCGCAAGATAAGGCAGCATAGATAAAAATTGCGAAGCTATATCTACACCAAAACCTTGAGCGTGTAATTGAATGATTGTTATGCCTCCAAATAAGTATGCTCCAAAAAATGCTCTCCACGCCCTCCAAGACGCGAAAACTACTAAAGCCAATGCAATCCAGCCTCGTCCAGCTGTCATACCTTCGACCCAAAGGGGCGTATATGCAAGTGATAAATAGGCTCCACCTAAACCTGCCATAGATCCACCAAATAGAATACAACCCATTCGAACCCAAACGACTGAATAACCTATTGAGTGCGCTGCATGATGATTCTCACCAACGGCTCTAATAATCAAACCCAACCGCGTTTTATTTAAAACATAAGTGATAAGAAAAACCGCAATAACAGATAAAAATACTAAAATATCATGAACAAATAACAGAGATCCCAGAACTGGAATTTGCTCAAGTAATGGTATTCCTATTTTTGGAAGTCCAGAAAATGTCTTTCCGACAAATCCATGACCGATTAACGCCGAAAGACCCAATCCAAAGATTGTTAAAGCCAAACCGGTTGCAACCTGATTGGCTAATAATCGTAAAGTTAAAAAACCAAAAATAAAAGCCGTAAGCATTCCCCCAGTAGCCCCCGATAAAATAGCCAAGGTTGCACTCTCAGTTTTGACCCCTACCGCAAATGCTACAACCGCTCCGACAATCATCATTCCCTCAACACCAAGGTTTAAAACGCCAGATTTCTCAACAACGACTTCGCCAGCTGCAGCGAAAACCAAAGGCGTAGATGCCGTTATAATGGTAAGTAATACGGGAACTACCAATTCAGACATAAATACCACTCATCCAATATTCCTGTGCTTATTTTTAAAACTAACGATACGAATTCGATATCGAACGAGCACATCCGATGCCAATAAAAAAAAGAGTAACATCCCCTGAAATACTCCCGTAACAGCATTCGGCAAATTCAATTCGATTTGAGCATTATCCCCACCGAGATATGTCAGGGCCATGAGCAATCCAGACAATAGGCATCCTATTGGATGCAGGCGCCCCAAAAAAGCTACAATAATTGCGGTAAATCCATAACCAGGAGATATCACTGGAATTATCTGTCCAATTGGCCCAGCAACTTCAATAGTCCCGGCGAGGCCTGCCAGACCACCACTAATAAGAAAACTTATCCAAATTATATTCTTACCTCTAAATCCAGCAAAATTTGATGCCATTGGCGCCATACCCATTACTCGAATTTGAAATCCAATCAAATGATAGGTCATGAGCATCCATGCGACGGGCACGCAGATCAGCGTTATTATCCAACCCAAATGTAGTCGAGTTTCATCAAGAATAATAGGCAGAAGCGCAGCATCTTGAAATAAACGCGACTCTGGAAAATTTTGTCCCTCAGGGTCTTTCCAAGGCCCATGTATCAAATAACTTAGTATCAAAAGACCAATATAGGTAAGCATTAAACTCGTCAAAATCTCATTAGTTCCAAATCTAATTTTTAAAAACGCTGGTATCCCCGCCCACGCCATTCCTCCCAAGATTCCAAAAATAAGCATTCCCGGCATTAAAAATTGTGAGCTTGAATTAAAAAACAGCAAACACAAACCACCACCCGCTAGAGCTCCAATTGTTAATTGACCCTCTGCACCAATATTCCAGATATTCGCCTTAAAGCAAAAAGACAATCCAATAGCTATTAAAACTAAAGGTGTCGCTTTTACACAAAGTTCAGCTATTCCATCAATGGAGCTGATAGGTTCAACGAAGAAAGTTATAATAGCTTGAGTTGGATTAACCCCAAGAAAGCTAAATATTAACATGCCTGATAGAAGGGTCATAATAACTGCAAAAAAGGGAGAACAATATACCATGCGTTCAGAAACTTGTCCCCTAAGTTCTAGCCTAATCATTGATCACCTAAATCGTCATTTTCTAAAGGTTTTATGCCAGCCATTAACAGACCAACATGTTCAACAGATATATTTTCAATTATTTTTGGTTTTGTTAAATTACCCTCACATATAACAGAAATTTTATCAGAAATTTCATATAGTTCCTCTAAATCTTGGCTGATTACGATAACTGCGGCACCTCTATCAGCAATATTAATTAATGATTGCCTAATATAAGCCGCAGATCCTGCGTCAACACCCCACGTCGGTTGAAAAACAATCAGCACCTTAGGATCCTGCAAAATTTCCCGTCCAAAAATAAACTTCTGTAAATTCCCTCCAGATAGAGAATTTGCTGTAACATTGACGTTTGGAGTTTTTACCTTAAAGCTAGAAATAATTTTCTCAGTATATTCTCTAGATTTTGCAACATTCATAAAACCGTTAAACATTAATTTCATGGATTGATAGCCGGACAGAAAGGCATTCTCCCACAGCAGCATCTCCGGGACCGCCCCATGACCAAGTCGTTCTTCTGGAACAAATCCCATACCGTTCTCGCGCCTTTTTCTAGGCCCCAAACCTCCAACGCTCACTTGATCAATACTGACTGAACTAGTATCAGATGCCCTAACCTCACCACTAAGAATTTCCATAAGTTCATTTTGTCCATTACCAGCTATTCCAGCAACACCAAGTATTTCACCTTTATGCGCTTGAATAGTAATATCTTTAAGGTCAATGCCGTTTTCCATAGTCGATTGATGGTTCAAATTGTTTACACAGAAATATGGTTTCTCAGATATCATTCTCTCATTCTTTTTGGGTGTCATTAGATTTGCTCCCATCATCATCTCAGCCATACTCCTCGGGCTTTCCTCTGATGGTATACACGTGTCTACAACTTCACCTGCACGCATAATGGTTGCCACATGGCACAAATCAATAATCTCCTGCAATTTGTGACTGATATAAAGTATCGCCACGCCTTGTGTTGACAACCTCCTTAGTGTTTTAAAAAGCTTATCGACTTCTTGAGGCGTCAATACTGAGGTAGGCTCATCCATGATTAATAATTTTGGGTTTTGTATCAAACACCGTACAACCTCAATTCTTTGTCGTTCACCGACGGAGAGAGTTTGGACATACCTGCATGGATCAAGCCGAAGACCATACTTTTCTGAAATATCTATAATATTCTGATAAAGATTTTCATTTGCCAAATTAGCCGGAATTCCCAGAGCAATATTTTCTTCAACAGTCATCGCATCAAAAAGAGAGAAATGCTGAAAAACCATTCCAATACCGAGCTTTCTCGCGATCTGCGGAGTAATTTGTGAGACTTCAGAACCTTCCCATTTTATTTTTCCAGAATCACATCGTTGAACGCCATATATGATTTTTACAAGTGTGGATTTTCCAGCTCCATTTTCTCCTAAAAGAGCATGTATTTGTCCAGGTTTAATTTCCAAATTTACTCGATTATTCGCAATAACACCTGGATAAGCTTTACTGATTTCAAGAAGTTCTAATATCGGTTTTTTATCTATCATTTTTGGCAATCCTCGAATTATTGATTGCCAAAAGAATAGCTTCCGGGGTTGCAGGAGCGTCCAATTGAGGAGGACTTTTTGATCCTGAACTTCGAGAAATAGCATCTCGGATCGCCAACCATACAGAAATAGCCAACATTAATGGCGGTTCTCCAACTGCTTTAGATCTAAAAATTGTTTGCGCTTTATTCGGTTCATCCTCAAGAATATGGATATTAAAATCTTGAGGAACATCCCGACTACCCGGTATTTTGTAAGTAGAAGGGCCATGGGTCAAGAGTTCTCCAGTTTTATTCCATACCAACTCCTCAGAAGTCAACCAACCCATACCTTGCACAAAGGCCCCTTCAATCTGACCATAATCCACTCGAGGATTAAGAGACTTGCCACAATCTTGAATAATATCAGTCTTTAATATTCTCGACTCGCCGGTTAATAAATCAATGACAACCTCCGAAATTGCGAATCCATAGGTAAAGTAATAAAATGGAGTGCCCGAACAGGAAATTGGATCCCAAGTAATATCTGGTGTTTTATAATAACCAGTAGCGGAGAGCGATATACGAGCTTCCCAAGTCATTTGAGCTAGATCTGCAAATGATATGTTTTTATTTCCACAATAAATTCGATTTTGTCGAAAATTTATTTTATTTTCATCTGACCCAAAATATTGAGCCGCAACTGTAATCATCCTATTTTTTATTTTATCAGCCGCATCATAGGCTGCCATTCCATTTAAATCAGAACCTGCTGATGCTGCTGTAGCGGAAGTATTGGGAACTTTGTCGGTTCGTGTCGCAGAAATTTTTATATTTTCAATATCAATCTGAAATACAGTCGCAACAACTTGAGCAATTTTAACAAATAGCCCTTGACCCATTTCTGTCCCGCCATGATTTAGATAGACTGATCCATCTGTATAAACGTGGATCAAGGCCCCAGCTTGGTTCAAAGCTGGCATGTTAAAAGAAATACCAAACTTTACAGGCATCGCTGCGATACCTTTTTTTAGTATTTGGTTTTTGAGATTAAAATTTTCAATTTCTTTTTTTCGAGCCTCATAATCAACTTTACTCATCAACTGATCTGAGAGTTTGCAAATAATATTATCTTTTACTATTTGACCATAGGGTGTCTCATTTCTATCGTTAATACCGTAATAATTTATTTGTCGAATTTCATCTATCGACTTATTCAGATAAAAACCAATATGTTCGAGAATACACTCGATAATTATCATGCCTTGTGGTCCGCCAAATCCGCGGAAAGCTGTATTAGATACAGTATTAGTTTTACATGGATAACCTCGAAATCTAACATTTGGCAAAAAATAACAATTGTCGGCATGACACAATGAACGCGCTAATACTCCGGAACTCAAATCCGCAACATTGCCTGACCTCATTGCCATTGAAATATCTATTCCATCAATTTGACCATCTACACCAAATCCCACATCATACTCAAAATCGTAGTCATGACGTTTCCCCGTAATGATCATATCGGCATCTCTTCGGAGCCTTAATTTAGCTGGTCGACCAGTTTTAACAGCGACAAGCGCTGCCAAGGACGCTATGATCGTTGGTTGACTCTCTTTGCCGCCAAAAGCGCCGCCCATACGCCGAACTTCAACAGTTACCGCATTCATCGGAATTCCCAAAACATTTGCAATTCCGTGTTGGGCTTCGGTTGGATGCTGTGTTGAGCAGTAAACAGTAATATCTTTATCTTCTGGACTTGGGATTGCTACAGCAATATTAGACTCTAAATAAAAGTGATCTTGCCCGCCACATTTTAAAGTTCCCTGTAAGCGATGATTTGCATTTTGGATAGCTTTGTCTGGATCACCTCTGCAAATAACCGGAGGTTTAAAGGTAAAGCTTTTTTTCTTTATAGCATCTTGGATAGTCAAAATTGGTTCTAATTCCGTATACTCCACCTCCACCAATTTTGAGGCATTGTATGCCTGGTCATAAGTTTCTGCAGCCAAAATAATAATGGGATGGCCAACGTATTCAACACAATCAATAGCCAAGATTGGCTCCCCCTCAAAAACCGGGGCCACATCATTTTTACCAATAATATCTGCAGCGGAGAGTGCCGCTAAAACACCTGGTGAAGAGAGAGCCTTAGTCGTATCAATAGAGTTTATCTTAGCGTGGGCAATTGGTGAAGTAATAAGAATACATTCTAGTGTATTCGGCAATCTTGGCATATCATCAATATAAATTGCCTCACCAGTAACGTGTTTTACAGCACTATCATGTTGAACATTATCATGCGCTGCCCCAATAATTTGGTTTGCATCAACCATTATAAATCGACCACTTGATTTGGCTTATTTGAATCTACCAGGTCAAAATAAAATCGTTTAAATAGATTTCCTGCGACCTGACTCCGATAAGTTGAACTAGCACGGAGATCACTAATAGGCTTAAATTCCTCTGAGATTTTTTCAGATACTTTATTAATATTTTCCTCGGTCCAGGTTTCTCCGGTAAGTTGTTTCTCGGAGTGAAGTGCTCGCCTAGGCGTTGAGTCCATTCCACCAAAAGCGATAATGGTTTTTGCTACTCTTTCTTGGTTAAACTCAATGAGGAAAGCCCCTATTACAGCAGAAATATCTTGGTCATAGCGTTTCGAGACTTTATAAGCTCTGAATTTCTGGGTAGCATTAAGTTTTGGAATACTAACCGATTTTATAAACTCTCCTTTTTTAAGATTTGTCTTACGATAGCTAATAAAAAAATCTTCAATATCCACTTTACGCTCCCCATTATTGGAACAAATTTTGAGCTGGGAATTTAAAGCTATAAGACATGGTAATGTGTCGCCTATCGGTGATGCTGTTGCTATATTGCCGCAAATAGTTCCAACATTTCTAATTTGATCAGAGCCGATTCGAGTTACTAGATTGGCAAAAGAAGGAAAAAGCTTATCTAAGTAAGGTAAAATTTCGGAATAAGTTACAGCAGATCCAATCGTTAACGCCTTGTTTGTCTCTTCTATTATTCCGAGCTCCTTTACATCTCCAGTGAAAATAATTGTTTGTGTGACTTGTCTGTCTTTACTAAATGATAATCCTAAGTCTGTTCCACCCGCAAGCAATGTAGATGAGGGATAGGTAGAATAAATCTTTGATATTTCCTTTAAAGTCTTAGGTTTAAAAAATCGTTGCCCTTCATGACTATATTCGGCAACGGTGGAAAGATTTTCTGATATAACTTTTTTCTCGGTAAAGACACGTTCTTGACGTGCAGCATCAACAATTGATCTGTAACCTGTACATCTACACAAATTTCCTGCTAGAGCGTCATGAATGTTTTTATCTGTTTGGATCTTACTGCTATTATAAAATGCATATAATGACATAATGATACCTGGTGTGCAAAAACCGCACTGAGTCCCATCACCATCTACCATTGACTTCTGAATAGGCTCGAGTATTGCCCTTCTATTCTCAAATTTACAACCTAGCCCTTCGACAGTAAGCAAGTGTTTTCCATCGACTTGTGGTAAAAGGAGCAAGCATGAATTAATAGCACGATATTTAGTATCACGTTTCGTCCTCTCAGCTATAATAACCGTACATGCTCCACAATCTCCCTCAGCGCATCCCTCTTTTGTGCCCTTTAAAGAAATGTGCTCACGCAAGTAATCAAGCAAGGTCACCGTAGGTGAGATCGTTTCGATGAACTGTGATACGCCGTTTATTGTAAATTGAAGTGCCATAAAGTGGTGGACCTTTTCAATATAATTCAATCATACTCGTTTTACTCAAAGAGCCTTTTCACCAATTACTATTCATCTACCGGCATCCCGCGCCTTATCCAATCCCCAATACCCTGACGCTCTTTGTCGGTCATCTGGGTATCATTACCAAGGGGCATGGCGTTAGTAAGGACTGATTGTTTCATTATCTTGGAACCATATTTTTTTATATCATTAATTGTCTCTAGTTTTACCCCACCAGGAGCCTTCACAAAATCTTTATTTGATGGTTTCGCCGCATGGCAACTAACACAATGAGTTTGGACTATTGCTAACACATCAGTTGAATCCAACTGATTTTCTTCTAAAACCTCAACGACATCTCTATGACTGACAAATAAGATTAATATTATCATAAATATTGATGCTGATGGCCATTGCCATTTTAACCGATTTCCAGTTTTACCCTGATTTTTTGAATTAAAGTAATCTCGAATTATCCCACCCACGATAATAACTAAACCTACGACAAGCCATGAGTGTTTCGTGGAAAATATCATAGGAAAATGTGAACTAATCATCATTAAAAGTACGGGCAAAGTTAAATAATTATTATGAGTTGATCGCTGCTTGCCCTCATCCCCGAGAAATTGGGCTGGTTCTTCGCCATCAACAAGGGCTTTAATAATTATTTTCTGATTTGGAATAATTATGAAAAAAACATTTGCCACCATTATGGTGCCAATCATCGCTCCGACATGAACAAAGGCCCCACGTCCACTATACACATGTGTAAAGCCGTAAGATGCCAACAATATCATCAGAAACACAATGATTGACAAGAATAAATCATTTTTACCTAATTTTGATTTACATATGCCATTATAAATAAACCAGCTTAAGACAAAAGCCGCCAAACTAATTGCAACTGCTTGCCATACATTTATGTCCATGACCTCTTTATCAATGAGGAAACTCTCGGCGCCCCAGTAATATATAATTATCATTAATGAAAAGCCGGATATCCAAGTAAAATATGCTTCCCATTTAAACCAATGAAGCTCGGTAGGCATTTTCTCAGGTGCAACAGTATATTTCTGCATAAAATAAAAGCCACCACCATGAACATTCCAGGATGCGCCTTTAACTCCCAATGGTAAACCATCATCTTGCCTAAGACTGTAATCTAGAAACATAAAATAAAATGATGAGCCAATCCAAGCTATTCCCGCAATTAAGTGCAACCACCTAAAGCCTAACTCAATCCAGTCTGCGTAAGCTATTTCAATCATTTATGCATACCTTTTAAAAAACTAACTCCCACGATACGTGCTATAAGAAAAAGGAGAAACAAGAAGTGGCACATGATAATGTTCCTCTGAAGAACTAATGTTGAACCTCACAGGAACAATACCTAGGAAATTATTTATCCTCATATCTGGATCTATTGATTTAAAATATTCTCCTATATAAAAATTCAACTCGTATGTCCCAACAACGAAATTCTCTCCCTCTAATATGGGTTCAGAACACCTTCCGTCCTCATTTGTAGAAACCTTAATAATATGAATAGTTTTACTCTCCAGAACTTTCTGCAGTTCGATCTGAACATTTGAAGCTGGACGCCCATTTGATGTATCCAGTACGTGTGTTGTTAAAAACCCCATAATAATTATTTTATCCCAAATATTGAGCTGATTGTAGTTAATTTTCATCTACGTTATAATATATATGGTACTTCAGCTTTAATAACCGTTGCAAGTGTCGTTATTATTAGAGAGTCAATAAGATGGAAAATTAATTAATGTCGCAAAATAATACTTTAATTGCATACCCGCGAGATATTAGAGGCTACGAAGAAAAAAATCCCCATGCTAATTGGCCGGGTAATGCCCGCATTGCGTTACAGTTCGTTGTTAATTATGAGGAAGGAGGAGAAAATTGTGTACTGCATGGAGACAAATCTTCAGAATATTTCTTGTCCGAAATTATCGGAGCTGAAGCACGTGAAGGCGTTCGACATATGTCAATGGAAAGCCTATACGAATATGGAAGTAGAGTCGGAGTTTGGCGGCTATTTAAACTTTTTAGAGACAATGACATCCCAATTACTATCTTTGCGATAGCTATGGCACTCGAGAGAAATCCGCAAGTTGTTGAAGTTGCGCTTAGGAATGAATTCGAAATATGCAGTCATGGCTTAAAATGGATTGATTATCAGTCTGTACCAGAGGGGGTAGAGAGGGAGCACCTCCATGAGGCTATTAGAATTCATAAAAAAATGACTGGAGAGCGACCATATGGATGGTATACTGGTCGAACTAGTCCAAACACTCGGCGCTTGATTGCTGAGGAAGGTGGCTTTTTATATGATGCTGACGATTATTCCGACGAACTCCCTTTTTGGTCAAAAATTGAAAAGACCCCACATTTAATTATACCTTATTCACTTGATACAAATGATATGCGTTTTGTTTCTTCTCAAGGCTTCAACTCCGGGGACCAGTTCTTTAACTATCTAAAAGATAGTTTTGATGTTCTATATCAAGAGGGGAAAACAATACCAAAAATAATGTCAGTGGGCTTGCACTGCAGGATTGCGGGTCGACCTGGACGCTTCCAGTCTCTAAAGAAATTCATTAAATATGTTCGCTCGCACGATAAAGTCTGGTTTTGTAGAAGAGTTGATATTGCTCGGCACTGGCGAGAAACTCACCCGTTTCGGGGCCAAAATTGATTTATAAAGAAAATATTCCCACAAGAATGGACCTAGATAATTTTCTAGAAATCTTTGGCGGAGTTTATGAACACTCAGAATGGGTTGCCCAACACGCGTATGAGACTGGTTTAGAAAATAAACACAATAGTGTTGAAGGTCTGTCCTTTATAATGAAGAACGTTGTCGACAGTAGTCCTAGAGAACAAAAATTAAATTTGCTTCGTGCTCATCCTGATCTTGCAGGAAAACTGTCCATCAATAAAAATTTAACCTTAGAATCCGCGTTGGAACAGGATAGTGCTAATTTAAATAATTGCAATGAAGAGGAATTTCTAGAATTCAAAAAACTAAATTATGCTTACAAGAAAAAATTTAACTTTCCTTTTATTTTTGCAGTTCGGGGATACAATCGGACAGATATTTTAGAAATTTTTAATGAAAGAATAAATAATAGTTTAGAAGCTGAATTTGTTGAAGCGATCCGACAGGTCCACCGAATTGCTCTTCTGCGTCTAAAAAATATAAAATAGGAAATGGTTTTTATGGAAAAAAATAATACCAAGATTCCAAGTTTTGCGATAAATGGAATTAATTTAGCGTCACCGCGCCTTAAGTCAGATGTTATTTATGCCACTGATGATTTCTTTGCTGATAAAAATCGACTTATAAAAGTTACTGATCCTATTTTTATTCCTGACAAATATGACAATAATGGTAAATGGATGGATGGATGGGAGTCAAAACGCCGCAGAACTCCCGGCAACGATTACTGCATAATTCGATTAGGCACTAAAGGCATCATAAAAGGAGTTGATATTGATACGAGTTTTTTTACCGGCAACCATCCTCCTAAAGGTTCGATTGAAGCGGCTTTTTTAGAACATGAACCAGATAAGAATACAACTTGGACAGAGCTTTTGACTACCATCGATCTTTCAGCAAATAACCATAATTATTTTGAAATATCTAATGATAAACCTTTCAATTATATACGTCTTAATATTTTTCCAGATGGTGGCGTGGCCAGATTACGTGTTTATGGCATGCCAGTAGGAGTTTGGGAGCCAAACCCAGCAGACGGTCTCCATGAATTATCTGCAATTATAAATGGAGGAAATATTGTGGGCTTTAATGATGCTCATTACGGTGACCCTTGGGTTATTTTAGCGCCAGGCCGAGGGGAAAATATGGGCGACGGGTGGGAGACACGCCGCCGCCGTGTACCCGGAAATGATTGGATAGTTATTTCTCTGGGGTCACCAGGAATAGTAAAACGAGTTGAAGTTGATACAGCTCATTTTAAGGGTAACTATCCAGACAGCTGCTCAGTACAGGGAGCCTTGATAAAAGAAGAAGGTGCGTTAGAAACATTAACCGATAAATGTGACTGGCAAGAATTAATGGGCCAACAAAAATTAGAGATGGACAAAATCCATACATTTGGAAGCAGTGTTATAAAAAATATAGGAGCAATTTCTCACGTTAGACTAAATATTTTTCCTGACGGTGGAGTGAGCCGATTTAGAATTTTTGGAGACCTTTATAATCATGGTTTTTGAATTTGTTCCAAAAAAATTGACTAAAGATAGTTTCAAACCTTTTGGCCAAGTCATCGAAAGGAATGAAGCAGAAAGAATTTTAATAAATGAAGGTACGACTGAGCGTTTCCATGATTTAGCAAATGTTGATGTTAAAAGTAATAACGGTTGCCCAATAATAAGTATATTCCGCGGTCAACCTCGACCTCAACCAATTAAGATTAAAATGATGGAACGTCACCCCCTCGGATCTCAGGCTTTTATGCCCTTACAAAATCAATCTTATTACGTAGTCGTGGCTGAAGAAGCTGCGGAAGTAAACCCAATGGACCTTCATGTATTTTTAGCCAATGGAAACCAGGGTGTAAATTATAACCGTAATATTTGGCATCACCCCCTACTTGTCTCTCAAGAAAATAATGAATTTCTTGTCATTGATCGTGGCGGTGTAGAAGACAACTGCGAGGAACATTGGTTTACGGAGCAACAGGGTTTTGCTGAACTTAATATCAAATAGAAGATATTTGGGACTTTTTTTGGCTCTATCAAGCGCTGCTAGTTTTATGATATCTAATACTTTTGCAGGTGTATCTTACCAAGACGGCATTAACCCGCTTACAATATCAACTACCAGATTCATACTTCCTGCAATTGCACTAGTTTTCCTTCTAAAATTTCTTAAAATTAATTTAACATTATCCAAAAGAACTGGTTTAATATGTATATTGCTAGGAGTGATTACTGTTATTTATACAATAGCTCTTTTAAATGCGATTGAACTTCTTCCTTTCGCAATCGCTATTCTTATTTTCTATCTTTTTCCAGTTCTTACTGGCCTCACACTCTCTATTCTGGGTTTAAAAAAACTTACACTTCGGATGGGCGTAACTACATTAATTGCCTTTTTGGGTCTAGCACTAGCTCTTGGCGTTGAATTTATTAACTTAAACGGCTTAGGCATGATCTATGCTTTGATTGCTGCATTAGGCCTTGCCTCTGTCTCAATAATAAGTAGCCAATTAATGAACAAAAAGGATCCAAGAATAATAACCTTGCATATCTGCGTCTATGCAACATTAGTGTTATCCTGCATTTGTCTTGCTACTGGTAAATTAGCCCTTCCAGTCACATTACACGGTTGGACTAATGTTATGATTTCTCAAATTTTCTACGCTTATGCAATGATCTCATTTTTTATTGCTATCTCCCTAATTGGTGCCGGTGACACAACATTTTACTCAAATTTTGAACCTATTTTAGCAGTAGCCTCAGGTTTTCTATTTTTAGGTCAAAACCTTGTCATGCTGCAATACGTAGGTATTTTTATAGTTGTGATCGCCTTGTTTCTCTCTGAAAATAAAAGTAAATCCAACTAACGTCCGCCGGTCACATCAATATTAGTTCCCGTCACATAGGATGCTTCATCAGAGAGCAACCAAATAATTGATTGTGCTACTTCCTCTGGTTGACCTACTCTCCCCATTGGCAAATTCGGTCCAACGTTAGCGACTCTTCCCTCGGGCTGAATTTCTGTATCTATCACACCAGGACTTACGGCATTTACACGGAGCCCCTCTCCGGCAACTTCTTGAGCCATGCCCCACATAAAGCTATCTACGGCACCTTTACTCGCTGCATAAGGAACACAAAAATTAGGTGCCCCAATTCTGGATGCAGCCGATGAGATAAATACGATTGATCCACCCCCTCCACCATGCTTTTTAGACATATGTTTTACAGACTCGCGGGCTACTAACATCATAGCCGTTATATTAATATTTATGAGTCGCTGTATCTCATCGTGCTTGATCTCATCTACTCGACAATAGGGCTCAACAATACCTGCGCTATTTACGACCCCGGAAATCATACCCAAATCCGATTCGCATTTCTGGAACAGGTTTATGACATCACTTTCATTACAAATATCCCCTTTTTGTATAATAGCTGATTTACCAATTTTACGAACCGCTTCAGCAGTCTGTTCTGCGCGCATCTTATTATTGTTATAGTTAATACAGACGTCCCATCCGGCTTTAGCCGCCAGAATTGAGGTTTGGTGACCTATTCCACGGCTCCCTCCAGTTACAATAAGCACTTTTTTCATTTAAAACCTCTTCAATTACCTGGTTATTATTAATGTTGCGGAACCCAAAACCTGTATTATCAAAATACTATAAAGAATTGCATTAAATGCAGTTTACAGTCATGTTATATGATAACTTCTTAATTTAAAATTGTTATATCTATTCAAAGTTCCCCACGTAAATCATTTAGAAAAAATCTGTCAATGCACCCTTCAAAGATTATGATTCTCGGTTTTATATATGCTAGTCTTTCTACAATAATTGGCGGGGTTACTGTGGTTTTAACTCGTTTAATAATTACAGAAACAGATCCATTATCCCTCGCTTTTATTCGGTATGGGATTGGTGGAATTGCCGTCGCAATTATTTTGTATATCGTTTCCACTCCGCCTAAAATTCAATCAGGTGATAGAATAGCAATTATTCTTCTTGGCATAATAATGTTTGCCGCCTTTCCATACTTAATGGCCAGGTCACTCGAAGATACGACAGCCGCACGGGGAGGACTTTTATTTGCAACAATGCCTCTTGTTACAATAATCATTGGAGCAATGTTCAAAGTGGAACAATTAAATCTAACAAAAATATTAGCAGTTTTATGTGCAATGATTGGAACCGGCATCGCAATCACCGAAAATATTGATTCAACTGCACCGAGAGCCTTAGTTGGCGACTTTTTTATGTTTCTAGGAATGATAGCTGTTTCAATATTCAACGTTTTCTCTAGACCTTACTTATTGAAATACGGCAACTTAGCTTTAATGACCTATACGTTGTTCGTTGGCGTAATAACTTTATTCATTTTAGCAGTAATATTTGGAGCACCTTTTAATGGATCACTATCATTTGATATGAGGGGTTGGTCTATCGTCTTAGTTCTGGCAATTCCGGGTGGAACCCTGATGTTTTTGTTATGGGGAAGAGCATTGAGTAGCATCTCACCGACACAGGCAGCAATCGCTACGGGTTTAAATCCTGTTACAGCTATTTTATTAGGGGCATGGATACTATATGAACCTGTTACATTAAGACTATTAGGAGGTTTTCTTCTAATTTTATTAGGTATTATAATTTCATCAAGGTCACAGGTAACTGCTAGTTCCTCTAAAATTCTGGCGAAAGAATAATGCAATTATTCAATCCCCGAGCTGGAATTATCTTTATGGTTTTAGCCATGTTAGTTAATTCGTCAAAAGATGGAATAGCAAAATTATTAGCAGAGAACTATACCCCTTTATCAATTCTCTTATTTCAGTTTATAGCGACCAGTATTGTTTTAGGGCCAATAGTGATAAAGAAGTATGGTTTAACATCTATTATTCCTAGAAATCCAATAGCTCAATTGATAAGGGCTTCATTTGTCACAGCGGGCGTTGGGTTATATTACTGGGCAATAAACTTTATTAATATAGCTGACGCCACAGCCATGATATTTATAGCACCTATAATAGTTACGGCCCTGTCCCCGTGGATTCTCGGTGAGCCTTTGGGTGTTAGAAGAACGATTGCTGTTATAATAGGTTTCATTGGGGTTCTAATTATTCTTCGACCAACTATGGACGGTGATCGAATAGGATACTTTATTGCACTGGGATCAGGAATATTCCTCGGGGCTTTCTACATTGCGAACCGTAAATTATCTGATTCAACCCCAGTTCTTTCTTCAGCATTTTACACATCTTTTTTTGGTCTGATTTATTTGGTCCCATTTTTACCACTCTACTGGGTTAAACCAGATCTTTCTGATGCTACAATATTTTTAGGTTTCACAAGTTTAGCTACCTTGGGTCAGGTGTTAATGGTCGCGGCTTTCAGTTTTGCACCTGCAAATATTATAGCGCCCTTTCAATATTCACAGATGATTGGAGCTACGCTAATTAGTTATTTTTTATTTGGAGCATTACCTGACCAATGGGGCTGGGTAGGCATAAGTGTCGTAGTTGGAGCCGGAATTTATATAGCTTTAAGAGAAGCGAAGATAAATGAATAATATACATTGCTCAAAATTAATATAGTCAACACAACAATTATCTTTCCGATAATTATGATTATACCAAAGCTCTGATGCCTAGCCAATCTCAGAAATTCATGATACCTCAGAATAGTAATAATATTTTTTAAATTGAGAAATAGAATGACTGAATCTAAAAATAAAATTCTTATTGTGGGCGCTGGACCTGTCGGTCTTATTGCGGCCTTAAAACTATCACAATCCGGAGTTCCTGTGACGATACTTGAGAAAGAAAGCACACTTCTCGACGACCCAAGAGCAGCGACAACACACCCTGCAACTCTCGAAATGCTAAGTGAATTAGGAATGTTAGAAGAGGCTGAGAAACAAGGTCTCGTGTGTGATGAAATGTATTTTTGGGATCGCCCAAAGGGCAAGATTATCGCTAAATTTAATCACCGTATACTAAAAGATCAGACTAAATTTCCTTATGTGGTCCAATGTGAGCAATATAAACTTGCTAAGATTGCCCTAAAAATGCTGGATGATTATCCAAATTCAGAGGTCTTGTTTTCCCATGAAGTAACTGCGGTTAACCAGAAGTCAGACCAAGTTGAGTTAGATGTAAATAATACTAATGGTAGTAGTAAGTTCGTTGGCTCATTCGTGATTGGGTGCGATGGAGGAAAGAGTGTCATTCGCAAATTCTCGGAGATAGAATTTGACGGTTTTACCTATCCTGAGCGATTTGTAGTGTATACAACGCCTTTTGATTTCGAGACAGCCAGAGGTTGTTGTTATCGGAATTATTACGCTGACCCAGTAGAATGGAGCAATTTATTTAAGGTATCTGGAAATGGGCCGCCGGGCCTCTGGCGTGCGGTTTTCCCGACCGATATGAAGCAATCTGACAAAGAAGTTATGAGAGAAGAATTTGTACAACAAAAAATGCAAAAATTCTTTCCAAAATCTGGTGACTACGAAATTATTCATAGAAACGTATATACTATTAATCAACGGGTAGCATCCAAGTTTAGAAAAGGTCGAATTCTTCTCGCTGGAGACTCAGCCCATTTAAATAATTCAATTGGTGGCATGGGATTGAATGGCGGTATTCATGATGCCTGCAATGCCGCTGAAAAATTAATCAGCGTCTGGAGAGGTGCGTCCAATATAGATTATTTAGATACTTACGATTTGCAACGCCGCACTATCACGCATGAATTTACACAAGCTCAAACAATAGCTAACAAAAAGCGTCTAGAAGCAAAAGACCCCGAAACACGTGAAAAGAATCTAGCCGAGCTTGCTGCAACAGCTGAGGATCCAAAAAGAGCTGAAAATTTTCTGCTGAATAGTTCAATGTTGTCAGCGGTGCGCCGTGCAGCTACATTAGGTTAATTAACATTAACAGAGAAAATAAATGACTGAACTTGATATTTATGAAAAACAGAATTTTGGTAATTTAAGTGGTATTGGCTCTAATCCAGCTCTTCTAATTGTAGATTTTGTGAATGGATTTACTGATCCTAATCAATTTGGAGGAGGCAACATTAATGATGCCATAAATAAAACATCAGAATTATTAAAGTTTTCAAGATTACAAAAATTTCCTATAGCAATGACTAGAGTAGTTTATGCTGACAATGGAAGTGATAACGGTATTTTTTGCATTAAAGCTCCGGCCTTGTCGAATCTAACAGAAAGTAATCCAAGTAGCCAAATAGTTGAGGAATTATCTCCTATTGCTGGTGAGTATATTGTAAGAAAGACCCAACCATCAGCATTTTTTGGTACGAATCTTGTTGGATGGTTAACAAGTAAAAGCGTCGATACAGTGTTAGTTACTGGTTGCACAACCTCTGGATGTGTAAGGGCATCTGTAATTGACTCTATGAGTTATAATTTCAGAACAGTTGTGGTTACAGATGGAGTTGGAGATAGGGCTATTGGGCCACACGAAGCAAACTTATTTGACATGCAGCAAAAGTATGCAGATCTAATGTCTGTAGACGAAATCATAAAGTATTTTTAGACTAATAAATTAAATTGTAGTTTGATCAACAATTAACATAAAGTTTCAAAGTAATTTTAATTATAACGCAGAATGGATATTTGGGTGAAATTATCATATTTTATACAGCCAGTTCATCCACTAAACCGCAATTATCGCGAGATCCTCAACGAAGATATAGATTCTGTTATATTGGCTGATCGTCTTGGCTATGAAGAAGCTTTTATTGGCGAACACTTTACTGACATCGCAGAGCCAATCACGTCTAGTCTTATATTCTTAGCAAGACTTGCTCCAGTTACAAACCAAATCAAATTGGGCAGTGGAGTAACAAATTTACCAGTTTATCATCCGGCCATGATTGCTGGGCATGTTGCAATGATGGATAATCTCCTAGATGGCCGCTTCATATGGGGAATAGGTCCGGGAGGGCTTCCATCAGATATTGAAATGTTTGGTAATAGGGAGTTGGACCGTAACAAGAAAATGGTGGAAGTCTTTGATCAAGTTATGAGTTTATGGTGGGGTGAGCCCCCTTATAATTTAAAAGGTGAATTTTTTGAAGCAACAACTAGAGAGACACTCACGCCAGAGATTGGACAAGGTATTGTTCCTAAACCGTTAAGTAATCCTCACCCACCTGTTGTGGTAACTGCATTAGCACCACATTCTAAGGGGATAACGTTAGCCACTGAGCGGGGTTGGCATCCAATTTCTTGTCAATACGTTCAAGATCATTGGATTGCCACTCATCTCCCAAAATATTTAGAGGGGCTCAAAAACATTGGCAAACCTCAAGATCCGCGGGGATGGCGGGTTGCAAAGTGTATATTTGTAGCTGAGGATGAAAAGGTAGCTGATAAATATGCTAAAAGTGTTGATGGACCTTACGGATTTTATTTCTCAAATCTAATGAAAAAATTATCCGGTGGAGGAAAAATTGGTTTATTTTCAGCATACCCTGATCAAGATGAAAAAGAGATCACTCTTGAACAATCTCTCAAGATGCAAGTTATAGCAGGCAATCCGAATAGCGTCGCTGAGCAAATTATAGCCTTGAGAGAAAAAATAGGTGATTTTGGAACTCTAATATATACGGGACTGGATTGGTGTAACAAAGAGCTGGGAATAAGGTCAATGGAACTTATGGCAGAGAAAGTAATGCCTCAGGTGAACAATTCCTTGAAATCAAGCGATAGAGACCTTAACCTTAAGTTCAACCTATAAATATTATATCAAGTTTAAATTAAAATTTAGTCAGGGAGTAGAACGACGACTGCCACCGTCCATATAAATAGAACTACCAAAAACATATGAGCATACTTCCGACGATAAAAAGCAGGCTACGTTAGCAATCTCATCCGGCTCCGCAATGCGTCCAGCAGGCAAGGATTCACCTAACTGAATTAATAATTCTTCAATATTAACACCTTCTTTATCAACACGTACCTTTTGAATATCTCTTGCTCGTTCAGTATTCGTAATACCAGGACAAATCACATTTACCAAAATTCCATCTTTGGATACCGCATCGGATAAAGCCCGTGTAGTATTAAGAACCATCGCATTGGCAACAGACGTTGGTATATTAGCGCGGTTTGGACTCACACCCGCTGCACCGGCTATATTTACTACCCTTCCCCAATGATTCTTCTTCATATAAGGCACAACTAATTGAGACATACGTAAATAGCCGTAAGACTTAAGAGATAATGCATCAGTTATTGATTCAGCTGACAAGTCGAGAATGTCTCCTCCACCTGCCGCACCAGCTACATTAATCAAAATATCAATCCCACCATAGTTATTATTGCAATAATCAACGACTTTCTTACACTCTGATATTTCAGTAAGATCAGCCACTACAAATATACATTTTCCCAAACTTGAATTAATATCGTTCTGAATTTCTGCTAATAATTTTTGGTTACGTGCTGTAATGCAGACCTCAGCGCCCTCAGCGGCAAGAGCAAGTGCACATGCCTTTCCAATACCTCGACTAGCTCCAGTGATGATTGCTCGCTTACCTTTTAGACCTAAATTCATTTTAAACCCCGCATTATTTTAACATTAGAATTCTTAGTATTATTTAAATTTTTTACCATACTAGAGTTAAATTTTAAAATACTTTAGAATTCTAAATTTTTTTGTTACTTATTCAAAAATAAGTTTCAATATTAAGAAATTAAAATTCAGAGGTTATTATTTATGCCTAAAATAGATTTGAATAATCACAGTTATACCGTTGGCCGTTATCCAGAAGCCTTAAAAGAGTTTTATGAAGGAATAACTGACTCGTGCAGACAAATAAACGCTGGCGACTTAGCGGGACTAACCCAATTTGGCGTAAATAAAGTGATTTTACCTCCAAAATCAGGTACCGCAATGCGGCACTGGCATGAGAATGAGGATGAATTCGTAATTATAATTTCGGGCTTAGCAACGCTCGTGGATAACGATGGACAGCACGAGCTATCTGCTGGAGATTGCGCTGCATTTAAGGCTGGTGATAAGAATGGTCACGCTATTTTGAATAATTCGGAAGATGACGTTATTTTATTTGAAATTGGGTCGCGGGCTGAGCGAGAGATTGTACATTATCCAGATAAAGATCTCAAAGTTGATAGTGAAAAAATTCAAGGTACAAGAAAAATTACTTTTACCACAAAATCGGGTAAAATAATTTTTTCAACCTAATAAGAATTTATACTTACTCCCCCTGCATTCAGGCTTATGGAATTACCGGCAAGAGAATAAAAGGTTGTTTGTCCTCGCTAAAATGCAATGTAACCTCATTATCAAAAATCTCGACGGGTCGATCATCTGGATCATCGTGCAAAAATGGGCCGACGCCTGTAAAAGCATTTTTCATATTTGATAGTCCTGAATCTACGGGCCCTGGGTAGACATAATCTTTCCCTCGAACACTTAAAGCTAAACGATATCCTTTAGGCACGACAATACATGTTGGCCAGATCTCGATATCTAGCGGATAAATCTGATCTGGAGTCAATAGTTGTCTCTCATCATGGGTATGATACGGCCTCCATTCTTCACTTTTTTTATTATCAACTTTGCGATGTGATGCCCTCAACCAACCTTGACCGATCGGCGTATGCGGGTCAAGCGCACCCTGAAATGTAATTTCCTTAAGATCAGGGGTAAAAATACGCAAAACAAGAAACAAATCTGCATCCTCTGTATCAGATGATATCCAGAGTTTTGCTGCCATTGGTCCAGTAATCTCCGTCTCGGAGTCCAAAGGCCGGGACATAAATGTTAAACCATCAGATAGCCCTTTATAAGTTAAACTAGCATTTTCAGTACTTTTCTCTCGACTGAGAGTTGCATTGCTGGCATTTAGATAGAACTTCGTCCATTGGGTCGTTTTCAGAGGCCAATTATTTTCAAAACGCTCGACAAACTTCTCTCCTGGGTGCCGAACTTGCAACTGTACTTTAGGCCTCTCACCCCAGCCATTTTCCTTGCCCTTCAAAAAATAATCAAAAAAGTCAAGCTGAATTTGGCGCCCATAATCAGTATAAAACTCAGTCCAGTGCTCGATACCATGAACTTCAAGCCATTTATTTTCTGTACCTGCTAAATAAAAGCCCTCAAAATTTCCACGAGGGTGCAGACCATTACCACCCCAATTTGCTGAGGAGAGAAGTGGGATGTTAATTTTAGAGAGATCTGGCGTACGATCTTTCCAATACTTATCGTCTAAAAAGTGTTCGTGAGCACTCGCACCTAAATCTTCACGATTTGCACCAAGTTGCTCTTCTGTAAGTGTTTCTGGACCAGAGACCCAATCACCAGTCATCCTGGATCTCTCGCCACGAGATCCTAGACCATACTGCACACTATGGACTTGCTTATCATACCAATTCTTAACAAAAGTGGTTAAAATACCACCGTGATGACTCATATCACGATAGAAATCTACCGCTCCTTCCCAAACACACATGGCTGCCAGAGACGGCGGTTGCTCAGCTGCTACTTGCCATTGATTGATAGCGTAATAACTAATGCCATTTAATCCAACTTTTCCAGATGACCAGGGCTCTCTCGCTGCCCATTCAATACAATCATAAAAATCCTTAGTCTCACGTGGGCTCCAACATTGCACATAGCCTGGGGAGCGGCCACAACCTCTAGAATCAACGCGAATGCAAACATACCCTTCTGGTACCCATTTCTCGGGATCAACAACTTCCCATTGTTGATATTTATTTGTCGAATTTGCCGTTACGTCCGGATGCTCTTCAGCCATTCGTTGCCAACATGTAATGTAACCATCTTCAAAGTGCAGCCACTTTCCGTATGGACCATAACTAATTAACACAGGGTAGCGGCCTGTATCTAGAGGACGATAGACATCACAACGCAAAATAATGCCATCATCCATCTCGATTGGAACATCCCAATCGATTGCCATATTATCACGAAAGTCAGTCATAAAATAATAATCCTAAGGAATGATTGGTAACATTATATACGCCTGCCGATTAGCACCTGTATGCAATTTGACCGTGCCACCAAAAATTTCGGCAGGCCTGTCCACAGGATCATCATGCTTAAATAATCCACAGCCTGTCCATCCAGCATATTCACCAAAATCAGTTCCACTATCACCTGGATAAACATAATCTTTCCCTCGAACAGAGAAACCTAATCTATAACCTTTTGGAACTACAATACATGTTGGCCATACCTCAACGTCCACTTCATAAGTCTCATCTTTATTGAGTGGCTGAATTTCATCATGAGTGTGATATGGCCGGTAAGGCAAAGTCAGGTCTTTATCAAGTTTACGATGTGAGCAACGCAGCCAACCTTGAGCTAAAGGAGTGTGCGGATCAAGTGCACCTTGAAATGTCACTTCTTTCATATCGGGACTAAAAGCTCTGAGTACCAAAAATAAATCTGCGTCATTTGTCTCTGAAGATACCCAAAGTTTTGAAGCTATCGGACCCGTAATCTCAAGGTCAGTCTCCAATGGATCTGATAAAAAAGTCAAGCCGTCTGAAAGTCCTTCATATTCTGCAGAAGATTCAGTAACCTGTTCTTCCGTTGAAATCGTCATAGTATCAGGGTGAATATAGTATTTTGTCCAATCTGTGCGGGCTAGAGGCCACTCATTCTCGTGCCGCTCAACGAATACTTCGCCTGGATACCTAATTTGAAGTTGAACTTTGGGTTGACTTTGCAACCAACCTGTATCTTCGCCCTTTAAAAAGTGACCAAAAAAACGTTTCTGCAAATCTATTCCATAATCCGTGTAAAAATGTGTCCAATGCTCAATCCCATGAACTTCGAGCCATTTATGATTAGATGCTGAACGCACGAATCCCTCAAAATTTCCTCTTGGATGAAGTCCCTGACCACCCCAATTTGCCGTCGACAACATAGGTGTTTTAATTTTTGAGTGATCTGGCATGCGCGATTGCCAAAACTCATCTGTATCCAATTTATTGGCCAAGCAGTCAGCATAAAAATTACGGCGGTTTGCGCCAAGCTCCTCCTCTGTTAATGTTTCGGGACCAGAAACCCAATCTCCCGTCATACGAGATCTGTGACCCCGCGATCCACGTCCATTTTGCAAAGTATAAACTTGGGCAGTTGACCAATCTTCAACGAACCCTCTGCAAAAAATTCCACCATGCCACGCCATATCCCGATAAAAATCGAGAGCTCCTTCCCAGGCACACATGGCACTCAAGTGTTTCGGCTGCAAGGCTGCCGTTTGCCATTGATTCTCTGCGTAATAAGATATTCCGTTTAAACCCACTTTACCGTTTGACCAAGATTGAACACCCGCCCAATCAACACAAATGGATTGATCTTTAGCTTCACGGAGAGACCATATGTCGATAACACCTTGTGAGCGTCCCGCGCCCCGCGAGTCGACCCTAATAACAATATAGTCATCTGGAACCCATTTTTCGGGATCGACAACTTCCCATTGCTGGTATTTGTTAGTTGAATTAGCTGGAACATCTGGGCGCGATTCGCACATTCTTCTCCATTGGTCTCCATAACCATCTTCAAAATGTAACCATTTACCATAGGGGCCGTAAGACAAAATTACGGGATATTCGCCCTCTTCAATGGGCCTATAAATATCGCACCTTAGAATAACTCCATCATCCATTTCAATTGGCACATCCCAATCAATCGCCATTCCATCGCGTATATCTGTTCTATAACTCTGATTGATTGATTTATTTACGTCACTCATTGTAGTCCTCCAGTATGCAATCTAACTTTTTAATAGAGTTTCTCTGTATTTTTGGAAAATAATCAAACAAAAAACTTCTTAAATGATATTTTTAGTTTAAGAAAATTTTTATATTATAATAAAAAACTATGAAAATACAATGGTCAAAATGCTTTATAAAAATAAATTTTTAACAATAATCCTATTTATTTAAAGATAAAAATCAGTATATTTATTTTGGATTATGGCCTATAGAGAACCCAAATTTAACAAAAAAATATCCGCGGAGAATTTATAAAATTAATTACTTGATAATTGGACTTCAAGTTCAAAATGAATATGATAAATCTATTACAGTATTTAATTTAGTTAGGATAATTTATCCAGGATCATATTACCGTATAATTGAAAGAAGAAAAATATATGGCCAATAGCATTAAGTTAACAAAAAATGAGCCTGAATTAAAATCTTTTGAGTCTGTTGGTAATAGCCATTCATTTGGTTTGCACGTAAGAACTCTCAGAAAGAGGGCAACTATGACTTTGTCTCAACTTGCTGATGCCTCTGGAATGTCAATTTCAGCAATTTCAAAGATCGAAAATAATCAAATTTCTCCGACTTTTATAAATTTAATCCGACTGGCCGAGGGTCTGAAAATGCACATAGCTGACCTTGTTACAGTAGAGCCATCAAATCATACGCCTTCGGCACGGCTCGCAGTAACACGAAAATCTGAACAAACCTTCACAGAAGCAGATCATTATGGATTCTCAGCATTATGTAGTAGCTTACAGCAAAAAAAAATGAAACCTTTGATTACTCGGGTGAGCCCTGAAACGGCGGAATACCCAGTCGAGAAAGTTGCCCATCACGGTGAAGAATTTATTTATGTTTTAGAGGGAGCAATTGATATTCGTACCGAATACTATAAGCCGGTTCGATTAGAGAAAGGGGACAGCATGTATTTTGATAGCTCGATGCCTCATTGTTATGTTAGCTCTAACAATGAGGAAGCTGAAGCTTTCGTCATGTGGTTACCTGACCCTAATCATAGTGAAGACGAAGTTAATGAAGTTATTGGAAACGTTGCCAAAATAAGGAACCCTCAAACTAGGTGAAAGCGCTTTTAAATAGGCAGAATTATTAAGGACTCAAAAATGGAAGTACTGAGTCCAAAAATTTTGACGGGTCTTGGAGCTGTGGACAATGACCAATTCCAGGTAACTCAATCAACTGTGAATTATTAATTCCTTTGTGAAGGTCATATGAGAGTTGCGGGGGAGTAGTAGCATCAGCAAGACCAACAATAATTAATGTTGGATTAGTTATCCTATCTAACTTTGGATTATTATCTAATGACGTAAGTCCTAGAGCAGCATTAGCGAAAAGCTCTGGGTCAGCCTTTGAAAGATATTGTTTCCTAATGTCAACAATACTTTTATTCTTAATTATAAAATCTTCAGGAAACATTCTCTTTATGGCTAGATCAAGAACCGATTCCATTCCTTCACTTTTGGCTTTATTTGCGAGGATTCTTAGAGGTTCTTTTGCCTGATCTGGAAAAGCAGCGCCCGTATCAACTAAAACAAGTTTATTAATAATTGTACCGTGATGTATTGCTATTGTACCAGCAACAAACCCGCCAAAACCGTTTCCAATGAGATGCGTATCTGGCGGAAGAGATAATTCTTTAATTGCAGATGAAATCAGATCTGCATATGCCTCTATGTTTTGTTTTATTGGCCCTGTAGAGGATCCAAAGCCAGGAAAATTCATTCTTGTCACTCTGAAATGCAAACTAAGTTCATCAATAACGCTATCGTAAACAGACATTTCTGCCAGAAGAGTGGGAAGTAAGATCAAGTTAGGTCCATCACCTACCTGCTCATAGTGGATTCTATTTTCCCCAACTATAATATCCGCCATTTGCGACTCCTAAATACTACTATCTCTATCACTATCTATTTCCATCTATTAAGTTACACAAATATTCTGGTGTAACCGGATATTTATCGATTATCACATCAAATTCTTTCAAAGCATTCTCAATCGCGGATACTATAGCTCCCGCCGCTGGAATAGTCCCACCTTCACCCGCTCCTTTTAACCCAAGAGGGTTTAAGGGTGATGGTGTTTCCTGATGCACAATATTTATCGGTGGCATTTCGGTTGCCAAGGGAAGAAGATATTCCCCGTAATTCGTAGTTTGGGGCTGACCACTTTCATCATAAATCATCTCTTCAAATAGTGCATTTCCAATGCCGTGAACAACTCCCCCAACAATTTGTCCTTCAACAATTAATGGGTTTATTTTTCTTCCACAATCGTGGGCAACACTATAATTTAGAAGCTTTACCTCACCAGTTCCAATATCTACTTCGACTTCGCATACATTACTTCCACTCGCATGAGGTGGCCCCTTCGAACCATCATACGAAGTAGCCTCTAAACTTGCTGTATAACCTGTTGGAACTGCGCCGCCGCTCATCGGAGCGAATTTTAGTGCGAGCTCTCCCAAAGTTATAGTAATATTGCTTCTTGCCTTATCTCGAATAATGCCATCTTCGATTTCTAAGTCGTCATACTCAACGTTTAGAATTTCAGCTGCAAGGCCTAAAGCTTTTTCTCTAACTTCTTTAGCGGCCGAGAAAGCTGCTGTGCCAATATTTACACCCACCCGACTTGCAACCGTCCCCACTCCTTGGGGAAATTTAGATGTATCACCTATCTCAACATGAATGTCATCAATGCTAATGTCCAATTCATCTGCTACTATCTGGCGAAGTATGGTCTTATGCCCTTGTCCCTGGCTCGCCGCGCCAGAGCTGATATAAACCTTCCCTAGATGATCAACTCTCACAGTTACACCCTCATAGGGGCCCACACCAGTATCCTCAATACAGGAAGAAATTCCCATACCCAAGAATCGACCTGCTTTACGAGCTGTCACTTGACGCGAGGTAAAACCATCATAATCAGCCAGTTTGAGAGCTTCTTCAAGTAATTTATGATAATCACCACTATCATAAATCATTGGACGACCGTTAAAGTGAATTAAGCCTGTTTCATATGGAAAATCATTTTTGTGTACGAAATTTTTTCTTCTTACCTCTGCAGGTTCGAGCCCCAATGATCTAGCGACTGTTTCCATTACCCTCTCCATTGCATAAGCTGCATTTGGTCTTCCTGCCCCTCTGACTGGCGAGTTTGTGACAGTATTTGTAAATACAACATCCTGCGTAACATCGAGTGAGGATATCTTATACGGACCGGGTAAGGGCGTTATAGTAGTAAATGGAAGTAAAAGGCCATAAGGTATATAAGCTCCATTATCTAAAATAATCCTGCCTTTTACACCTAAAACACGCCCATCATCATTCGCAGCAATTTCTATCTCCCACCAAGTATCCCTCTGTGTATTTGTTGATAAAAAATGTTCTCTCCTATCTTCAACCCACTTTATTGGGCGCTCTAATTTTCGAGATGCCCATGGAACTATAATTTCCTCTACATAGAAACCAGCCTTGGGCCCAAAACCCCCTCCAACATCCGGCGCAATTACTCGGATGCGACTTTCAGACATCTCAAATTGGCTCGCAAGTGACCTACGAATTAAATATGGACATTGAGTTGCAGACCAGATGGTTAATTCATCCAAAGACGCTGTATAATTTGCGAGAACGGCTCGACCTTCCATTGAATGACACCCGCCACGGTGTTGCAAGAACTTAGTCTCCAAAATATGATCTGCTGCTTTAAAATCTTGAATAATATTTCCGTAACTAACATTAAGTTTTGCCACAATATTATCTTTTGAATCTTTATGTGCTAAGGGAGCATTTTTTAGTACCGCGTCTTTCACGCGAACAATGGGTTCTAAAACTTCAAATTCAATTTTCACCAGTGGGATAGCATCCTCAGCAATATGGCGCGTGTCTGCAACTATAAATGCAATTGCTTCTCCAACAAAACATACCTCGTCTCTTGCTAGGGGCAATGGACGCAAATCTTGTTTAATTAGTGGGCTCGGATAAGTCTGCACTGCTGGACGATTAATCGGCTCCTCTAAATCAGAAAAGGTAAATACCGCATGGACACCCTCTAAACGCTGTGCATCAGTTGTATCAATAGTTTTAATAAGCGCATGTGCATGCGGACTTCGCACAAACGCCCCGTGAAGCACGCCTGGTAATCGAATATCATCAACATACTGACCTTTGCCAGTAATTAATGGCTTATCTTCGCCTCTTAATACCTCCGCTCCAAAATATCTCGCACCCATAATACCCTCTACTTTGCTCGCAATACTTCCGCTGCTGCTTTTGCCGCCGCTACGATATTCTGATAACCGGTACAACGGCATATATTTCCAGAAATAGCCTCTCTTATTTCTTCTTCATTTGGATCAGGGTTCTCCCTGAGAAATGCGACTAATGTTGTCAAAAACCCGGGTGTACAATACCCACATTGTAAACCATGATTCTTCCAGAATGCTTCCTGCACGGGGTGAAGGTTATTGCCATCTGCTAAACCTTCAATCGTAGTTATGTGTTTCCCATTAGCCTGCACACCAAGCATCAAACATGCTCTAATAGCTTCTCCATCTACTAATACCGTACAAGCCCCGCACACGCCATGTTCACAACCAAGGTGGGTGCCTGTTAAGCCCAGATTCTCTCGCAAAAAATCCGCCAGACTAAATCGCGTTTCAACGGCACCTGAGTAGGACTTGCCATTAACATTTACGTCTATATTCCGTTGATCAACCATTTTAAGTCGGTCCTCCTGCGCGTTCTAATGCTTTTATTAATGCTCGTTCAACCAAAGTTCCCGCTAATCTTTTTCGATATGATGAACTGTAGTAAGCATCTGACATTGTCTCTATTTTTTTTACTTCCTCAACTGCGGAGCGTATCAAATCCTCATTAACTTTTTGACCAATAATATCTAATTCAAATGCTTTTAACCGGATTGGCTTAACATCTGCACCGGCAATTGTTATAGCTACCTTTGAGATTTCATCGTTTTTATCAAGTTCAATTAGCACGCCCGCAGCGCATATTGCAAAATCCCCGTGTCGACGAGCAAATTCAACAAAGGAATAGCCATGATTTAATTTCCACTTGGGAAAAGATAATGAGACCAACACATCTTCAGGTGCGAGGCATGGCATCATATAAGCAAAGGACCATTCATCAAAAGGTATCACTCGTTGACCATTTTTATTGTGCACAACCATTTGCGCATCATAAAGACTGGCTAAAGCAGGAAGCTCTGCTGCCGGATCGAGATGACACAAACTTCCACCTATTGTTCCTCTATTACGAGTTTGAAAATGACCAACATACGCTAACGCCTCATTTAGTATAGGGGCTATAGTCTGAATGCTAGACGAACTTAACAACTCTCGCTGGACTGTCATCGCGCCTATATCAATAGCATCATCTGAGAGTTTAATAAAATTCAATTCTTCAATTTTGTTGATATCTATAACATCCTCTGGCGTCACAAATCGCATATTCATCATTGGCATAAGTGACTGACCGCCAGCTAGGATTTTTGCATCCTCAAGCATAGATGTCAGATCCACTAACTCTGATAAAGATTGAGGATCATGATACTTAAAAGGTGCTGGTTTCATTTTTAGATTTATTACCTCCCAATCTAAGTTTTTTTACTCCGACCTTCATTAAAAGTTTTAAACCAGAGATTTCATTTGCATTTAGAGTATTTCCGTCTTCCATAGTTAAAACTTTTTCTAAGTTTTGGGCAAATTCTTTAGTGAGCTCAATGGCAACACTTTCGATCAAACCACTTGCGCGACCATATTGAGCTATAGCACCATTTAAATTAAGATTTGTCTTTACACTAACTTGAGTGCTAACCCCATCTAACCCGGCGTCCTCTACCTCTGACAATTTAAAAAAAACTGTAGCTTCAGCTCCGCCCCTACCCTTCTTATCGGATCCGCCAGCCTTTACGAATACCTCGTTTTTTTCATTGTTAATCTCAATAATTTCCCCAGTTCCGGAAAAAACTAACTTGACCGGTCCCAATCTGACGGTGGCTTCTCCTTTATACAATTTATTGTTGGATGTTTCAGTGATTGTCACACCCGGAATACACGGGGCTATTAAAGCAACATCTGTAAGAACCTCCATGGCGATAGACTTTGAAAGTGGAACATAAAAATCATTTTCTAGAAGCATTCAGGGTCCCTAATATTTTTTTCTTTTAATATATTAATTATCCTATTGGAAAAAAAGTATTTTCACAAAAGAAATATTCGTCTACATTAAATAAAAAAAATTCAACAAATATGGGAGAATCAAATGAAGATTAATTTCTTAGATTTTACAAGAAGAGAATTTATGAAGAAGGCAGCTATAGCAGTAGCGGCAGGTGCAACACCAACCACATTTGTAAACAGCGCTTTTGCTGCCAGCGAAGAAGATAAAATAATAGCTGCAGCAAAAAAATTAAAGCCTGTTGGCTTGCGCGGGATGATTTGGTCGCTTTACATGTCTGGCATGAAAAATGCTGAAGCTGAATTTAAAAAGGCGACAGGTATCAGCGTTGAGAGCATTCAAGATATCAGTGTTTTCGTTATTCCTCAGCGTGCAATGGCTGAAGCAATTTCAAGATCGGATAAATTTGATTTCTTTCATGTCGACTCCAACATGATACCCTCTCTTGCATCAGCAGGCCTTCTAGAACCCCTCGATGCTTACATGAAACAAGCAGATTTTAAAATAGATGCTGTGGGCGATTTTGCAAATTTTATGAAATATCAGGGAAACACTTATGGAATTCCAACTGATGGCAATGTTCACACACAATTTATGCGCTGGGATCTTGTAGACGCTGGAAAGAAAGCATACGAAGATAAATATGGAAAATCCCCAGAATGGCCAAAAACATGGGAAGAAGATCAGCAAATGATGGAGTTTTTCCAGAATACTGATAATAAAGTCTGGGGTTCAGCTAATCTTAGGAACCGGGCAAATGGTGTTACATGGTGGTATATGTATTTTTACTCCGCGGGTGGCTTTCCTTTTGACGATGATATGAACCCGACCCTAAATAATAAGGCAGGACAATACGCTCTCGACACCTACCTTAAAATTAAAAAAG
>JADHRD010000077.1 GCA_016777585.1 Rhodospirillales bacterium
ATTTATCAAAGAAAAATATAGTGATTTTCCGGGTTTAAATGATGAACCCAAAGGATCAAAAACCCCAGTTTTAATATTTGTACTTTCTGCAATCACTTTAATTATTTTAGGATTAAATTGAGGCTCTGAAAAAATACATTTTATATTTTCTTCTTTTACATGTTTTCGTATCTCTGAAATTTGTTTTGCACCAGGTTGGACATCTGTATTCACCGTCAACGCTCCCATTGATGCGACTTCAAATCTTTTTTCAAAATACTGGTAGGCGTCATGGAATGTAATAAAACGCGCTCTCTTATTGATTGATTTTTTGATATCAAGAACCATTCTGTCGAGTTTAAGAAGAGTTTTATTGGCATTATTATTATATTTTTTTGCATTTGACGGATCTACGTCGGAAAGCACGTGAGCAATTTCTTTTACCATTATTTTTGCATTTATAGGATCTAACCAAAGGTGGACGTCAAATTCACCATGTGCGTGGTCATGCTCATCTTTATGCTCATCATGGCCATCTTTATGCTCGTCTTTATGTTCATCTTTGTGCTCATCATGGCCATCTTTATGCTCGTCTTTATGTTCATCTTTGTGCTCATCATGGCCATCTTTATGCTCGTCTTTATGTTCATCTTTGTGATCATCGTGTTCAAAAATATTTTTTTCACGAAACTTAAGCTTTGGTATTTCTTTTAATTTCATGAAAGAAATTATTTTTGCCTTGGTAGGAATTGTCTTTAATGCTTTTTCTAAAAATAATTCTAAATCCTCTCCAAACCAAAAGATAACATCCGCTTTTTCTAGCATTTTAGCGTGCGACGGTTTTAGGCTGAAATTATGAGGCGATGCGCTTCCCTCTAAAATTAACCCTAAATCTCCAGTTCCATCCATTACATTGGCAACCAGAGAGTGAAGAGGTTGAATGGTAGTGACTACTTTTATATCAGCTTTTAAGGGAGCATTAGAGTAAACGAATGTTAGTGAAAAGAATATAGCAATTATATATTTTTTTAATTTACTTGAGTTAATCATCGAATACCTCATATTGAATATTTACTATCACATATTGTAATGTTATATTATTACATAATGTGTAATGTTATAACATAACTATATTAAAAAGAAAATGCAATCAAATAAAAAGAACAATAAACCACTAGTTAAAATGGAAAATGCTGGTGTCTTCTCAGATGGAAGATGGCTTGTAAGAGGCGTATCCTTAGAGATATATCGGAATAGTATTGTTACGTTAATTGGCCCTAATGGATCAGGAAAAACAACCACGGGTAAACTGATACTAAATATTTTAAAAGCGGATGAAGGGAAAGTTTTACATAGTACCCATCGTATAGGTTACGTACCTCAAAAAATTAATATAGATTGGACGGTTCCTCTGCGTGTCAGTGATTTTATGGGTCTCACTGGACGTATAAGTCAATCTAAAATTAATGAAGCCTTGAGCCTAACAGGGGTTGAACATTTATATAATAATAATTTAACGAATTTGTCAGGTGGCGAATTTCAACGAGTGTCATTAGCAAGAGCTATTGCAAAAAAACCCGACTTGTTGATACTGGATGAGCCTGTTCAAGGAGTTGATTTTAACGGTGAAATAAAACTTTATGACCTTATTAAGCAGATTTCAGAAGAGATTAATTGTGGAATATTGTTAATTTCCCATGATCTTAATTTTGTTATGTCATCCACGGATCATGTCATCTGTTTAAATGGCCACGTCTGTTGTTCTGGATCTCCGCAAGATGTAGCTAAAAATGCATCTTATATTGAATTATTTGGAGAACAAGCAGCAACAACATTGTCACTATATAGTCATAAACATGACCATACGCATAACCCTGATAGAAGTATAAGCAAATAATGTTTGATGATTTTTTTGTTCGGGCATTAATTGCGGGAATTGGAATAGCCATAATTGCCGGACCGATAGGGTGCTTTGTTGTTTGGCGCCGTCTTGCATATTATGGCGATACGTTAGCGCATTCTGGATTACTTGGAGTAACTTTGGGATTTATATTAGGAATTAATATGTCCCTCTCGGTTTTTATCATATCAACAACGATCGCTTTTCTTCTATTATTATTGCAAAAAAAGACCAAATTAACTGGTGATGCTCTATTAGGACTTTTGGCACATTCTTCGCTCGCAATTGGGCTAGTAATTATTGCTATTGCTTCGTCAATTCGCATTGATTTAATGGGACTATTATTTGGAGATATTCTCTCAGTTTCAAATAATGACATAATTTTAATTTGGGGTGGGGGAGTGGCAATTCTTATAGTTTTATTTGTTATTTGGAAATCGTTGTTTGCGGCTACAGTTAATTATGATCTTGCTAAGGCAGAGGGTATGAATCCAGATAGGTCGAATTATATTTTCACAATATTAATTGCTGGTGTGATAGCTATTTCAATAAAAATGATTGGTGTTTTGCTTATTACAGGTTTGTTATTAATACCTCCTGCGATGTCTCGAAACTTTAGTTTAAGTCCAAAGGAGATGGTTGTATTTTCGATTATAGGAGGCGTTATCTCAGTAATATTTGGTTTGTTTGGCTCATTGGAGTTTAACACCCCATCTGGACCTTCAATTATAGTTGTTTCATTAATGTTATTTTTTCTCTCTTTGTTTTTTCGGAGAGGGCATAATAGTATAAGATTAAAGTGAATTTGAAAGATTGGGTACTGTAGAGGATGATAGAAGATTTATCTCATAATGAAAAATTAATTCTAAATGTTTTTAAAAAATCAAATAAACCATTAAAAGCGTATCAAATCCTTTTTCAGGTGCAAAAAAAAGGTATCAAGTCTCCTACGCAAGTCTATCGGGCTTTGGATAAGTTACAAGAAATCGGGAAAGTTCATAAAATTGAAAGCCGAAACTCTTATTTGATTTGCAACAATACTGATTGTTTAAACAAATCTTCAGTCTCTTTTTTAATTTGTAATTTATGCGAGAAGATAGTTGAGATTGAGGATAAATTATTTTCCAATCATTTTTCTAAGATTTGTGAAGAATTTAATAGAAAATACACCCAGCATAATCTAGAAATATTTGGAACTTGTATATCTTGTAGTGAAAAGAAATAAATGCTGTTTTACCACTCTTTTATTTTGCGCTTTTAAGAGAAACTTAGCAATCTTCATGACTTTACACGTTTTTGAAGTATTAATTAGAAACAAGTTTAAAAAATCTATTTTCCATGGCCTGATCCTCTTTAAATAAGCCCATCAGGCGACATGTTACAGTGCTTGTTTCAACCTTGCGAACTCCGCGAGTAGTCATGCATTGGTGGGCGGCATCTACAACAACGGCTACACCCTTTGGCTTTAATACCCGGTGAATTGAATCAGCTATTTGAGCTGTCAATGTCTCCTGCGTTTGCAGGCGTCTTCCATATATGTCTACAACCCTCGCCAACTTGCTAATGCCCACCACACGTTTATCTGGAATATAGGCTACGTGAGCTTTACCAATTATAGGAACCATGTGATGTTCACAATGAGATTCAAGCCTGACATTTTTGACGACTACTATTTCATCGTAGCCCTCAACTTCTTCAAAGGTTCGTGATAGATATTCATCTGGAGATTTATCATACCCTTCAAAAAATTCATCATATGCGTTTAAAACGCGCTTTGGAGTATCTATAACACCTTCACGGTTTGGGTTGTCTCCTGTCCAGGCAATGAGGGTTTTTACGGCTTTAATGGCCTCTTCACGACTTGGCTTAGTGCAGATTTCATCAGTTTTATTTTGAACCACAGGGTATCCAATCAAATATTATCATTGTAAATTTGAATTATGCAACGTTATAACATATTATTATTTATGTAAACTATTAAAGCCTCAATTTTTATCGTTGTTTGAATGACAAACTTCTCACCATTCACCTATATAAGCTGGTACTGTTATTACCTTAGAATATTATAAATTTGGCTTTTAAGTAGTAAAAAGTTAGTCTTATGGTAGCATTAAATTTTTTAAAAATAATGTTCAAGTTATTAGCGAAAAGTGTTATATTGCTATCGAAAATAAAGTTAGAAAAGAGAGAATGATTTGAAGAAAAAATTTATAATTGAACCCCATATGCGTTTACATGAATGGGTTGCTGTAGAAAAAGGTTATTTTAAAGAGGAGGGCCTTGAATACGAGTTATCAGAGAAATTAACGAAGGTTGATGCTCAAGCTGATTATTTAGGGGACAAAGTTGGCGCATACCAAACCTTTGAAAACGGTCGTACTTGCGATGTAAGTTCAGCATGCCATTGGACAGTTAACGTAGCGGCTTCAGCGGGACATGGTAAACTATATACTGATTGTTATTCTGTTTCACCATGCGGAATTTTTGTACACCCTGACGCAGGTATCCAAAAGCCTGAGGATCTTGCAGGTGTTCCAATATCTGTTGGATACCAATCTGGAAGCCATTACTCAACCATTCAAGCGCTGGAGCAGTTTCTCGAGCCTGATCAAATAAATTTATCTTTCAATGAGGGGTTGTTATTTGCTCGCATGGAAAAGCTAATTGATGGAGAGATACCAGCATGCAGTTTGTTTAGTGGCACATATTATTTTTTAGATCAACTAGGGTTTAGAAAGATTGTTGAGACCACATTTATGATGGCAGGAATGATTACAGGAGATCCAAACCGAGAGGATATCGCAAAGTTTTATCGCGCTCTTCAAAAGGCTCAACATGATATTGATTTAAGACCGGAGCTTTATACTCATTATTATAAAGAAGAGTTCCCAGAACGTTTTCATTCAATGATGGATCTTCGATATTTTGGGCCAGGTGAACGTATTGTTTTTGAGGAATATTCTAAAAGAATGTATGATGAATCTCGCTTGTGGGTGGGTGAACGTGACATTTTTCCTGAGGGAGATATCGGGAACCTTGACTACTCAGAGGCTAAATATAATGCTCTGTAAAAATAATTAAATAGTGACAGTGTATTTTGTGTAGATATAAAAAAGTATAAGTTAAAAAATTCTGAGTTTATTTATTAGACTAATTATGTTTTTCAAAAAAGAGACTAATATGATTGCCGAAGTAAAGGCTTTTTTTGACGCTAGTAGTAATACAATTAGTTATATAGTCCGTGATCCTCAAAGCCGTCACGCAGCAATAATAGATTCTGTTCTTGGTTTTGATTATGCGTCGGGAACGATTATGTATACACAAGCGGATGATATTATTAATTACGTAGAGTCTGAGCAACTCATTATTGACTGGCACGTTGAGACACATGTTCATGCAGACCATATCTCTGCAGCCCCTTATTTGCAGGAACGGTGTGGTGGCTTAATTGCGATTTCAGAGCATATTATTGATGTTCAAAAAACTTTTGGAAAATTTTTTAACGCTGGCACGGAATTCAAGCGTAATGGTGATCAATTTGATAAACTTTTTAAAGATCAGGATATTTTTAGGATTGGGTCTCTTGAAGCAACATGCATGCACACTCCGGGCCATACACCAGCATGTATGACTTATTTTATCGGTGATGCTGCATTTGTTGGAGATACGCTATTCATGCCAGATGGCGGTACAGCAAGAGCAGATTTTCCTGGTGGTGATGCTAAAATTCTTTATCACTCTATTCAAAACATTTTAGCATTACCAGGCAACACTCGTATTTTTGTTTGTCATGACTACATGCCGGGCGGCAGGGACTTTAATTATCAGACAAGCGTTAACGATCAAAAGAGTCATAACATACATGTTAAAGCTGGAATCAGTGAAGGCGAGTTTATAACAATGCGTGAAACGAGGGATTCAAACTTATCTATGCCAGATCTAATAATGCCCTCGATTCAAGTAAATATGCGTGCTGGTAAAATGCCACCTTCAGAAAATAATGGTGAAACCTATTTGAAAATACCTTTATCTGGGTTAAGAAATTAATTATGTCGATTAACTGGACAGATTTTACTCCTATGCTATCGTCTTTAGGTGGTATCCTTATTGGCTTTGCTGCATTGATCTTAATGCTTGCGAAAGGTCGGATTATGGGGATGAGTGGTATTCTCTCAGGCTTGCTAATCCCAAATTCGAGTACAGAATTCTTATGGAGGTCAGTTTTTGTTGCCGGTGTCATTGCCGGGCCGGCAATTCTTATAAATTTTGATTTAATTAATATTGCGAGCACTCCGGTTGCTTCCGGGCTATTACTCTATGTGGCTGCTTTTTGTGTTGGTATAGGTACTGCTATTGGAAGGGGTTGTACTTCGGGGCACGGAATTTGTGGATTATCGCGCTTATCGGCTCGTTCACTCTGTGCTGTTCTTACATTTGTCATATCTGGTATAATAACTGTCTCAATTTTGCGGCATGTTTTATGAGCAAAGGAAATAGATTGTGTTAGCAGTATTATCAGTTTTATTTTCTGGGCTTATTTTTGGCATAGGATTGTCTCTAGCCGGAATGTTAGATCCTACCAAAGTAACTAGTTTTCTAAATATTTTAGGAAAATGGGATCCGTCTCTAGGCTTTGTAATGTTGGGCGGAATTATAGTAACTACTTTTGGTTATTTCTTTATTTTTAAGAGGGGAAAGCCACTTTTTGAAAAGGATTTCGACTTACCAAAAAAACAAAAAATAGATAAGTCTTTAATTATTGGGAGTGCTCTTTTTGGGATTGGTTGGGGATTGGCTGGTTTATGCCCAGGCCCTGTTATTGCGAGCCTCGCATTTGATCCGTTTGGCATGTTTTTATTTTTACTAGTTATGGTTATTGGGCTTAAATTTGGAAACGTCATAAATAAATTGTTATAGCTAAATTTGATTTCTGCAATTTATTATTAGGATATATTCATGATCAAGCCATCAAACCCTGTTCCAAAGCCAGAGAAGTATCAAATGATTATGAAAAAATTATTTCCAGATATTTCTATGAGTAAAGATTGGAGTTTTATTTTTTCCGATGAAACCTCATTTCTTGATGAGATTGAACTCAAAAATTCAATAAAACTATTAGATAAAATTTCAGTAATTATTGAATTACGATCTCAACTGCTAGAGCAAGACTATGAAAATAACATAATATACTATCCTAGTGGTGCGTGGGGTCCTGAATATCGTAATTCAATAGAATACAATAACTCCGTTAGAAACGTAAATGATTCATATGGATTACTTGCTAAAAAAGATTATGACATTATTAGGAAATTACGATTTTATTGTGAGGGTTTTACTGGGTATCAGTTAGCCACTCTAGAATTAGCAAGTAAAAGGCCGTGGATAGCAAATAAACTACCTGACGACTGGGATCAGGTTCTATGCCATTTAGCAGGTCCTATCCCTTCAGAGGTCTTTCAAACAATTTTGATAGCAGATAAATTGCCTCCAAATTTAAGATTAAGGCCTCCAAAAAAGTTTGGAGAAATAGGCTGGTTGGTTTCGGATGAAATCTTCAATCATGACTTGCTTTGTTATCAACAAATAATATCTTTAATGTTTGAAAATGGAATTATTGAATTACTTAATGAAAGGCTGAAAAATAACGAAATAATAAGAATTGTTGAGATTGGGGGGGTATGGTGCTTTGGCTTTCTATCTGTCCCAGATTTTTAATAGCCGAATTAAATACTCGATAATTGATATTCCTGAATCGCTGGCATTCGCGTCTGTTTACTGCAGTTCAATTCCAATTAATATTCCAACTGTATTAATTGAAAAACCAGGAAAAGATCGACTGATGGATCAACCATGTTGCGAGTTTATTCCAAACATTTATTCCTCCGTTTTAGAGGATAGGGATAGAGTAGTGGATTTATGCATAAATACTTTGTCATTAGCGGAGATGTCTCCTGATCAAGTAGAGCATTACTGTAGTCTTATCCAAAAATTAATTGGTCGAACTGGCATGTTTTTTGAGCAAAATAGAGCTTCGAATGAACTGAAGTTGGAATCGACATTTCCAAAATATTTTAAAAAAATACGAAAATGTAAATCAAAGTTATTTACTCACTTTAAAGAGTTTAGAGGCGAAGCCAATCTCTGGGCGAATGCTGATTGGAGAAAATAATATTTAAACAGGGAAATATTTTAATGGCAATACTCTTGCATTTAAAAAAATTGATCTCTTTTTTAAAAAAACTATATTTAATAGTAATAAAAAGAATTCTTATCTTTAAGCTCTTTAAAAAAGTGGCTTAAGTTAAACATTGGTTATGATAATATGAATAGTTTTTTTTATATCCCCGAAATCTAGTAAGTCAAAGTCTAAGGATCTAACTTGCATCAGTTTATTGAGAGTTATGGTGTTTTAAATTGGGCCTTACCAATATTAATTGTATCATTAGGCGGGCTTATGAGAGGGTTTGCTGGATTTGGAGCAACCTTGATTATGGTGCCACTTTTAAGTCTATTAATGCCTCCAAGTGAGGCTGTTTTTATTGCATTGTCGATTGATACTTTGGTTATGGCCCCAATGTTTACGCGTGCTGCCCAAAAAGCTGAATGGGGTTTAGTTATACCACTTGCAGTTGGTAGCTTTCTTGCAACACCATTCGGTGTTTGGTTTCTTGTTATCACCAGTCCTGATACACTTCGGCTCATAATATCTAGTCTAATAATAATCTCAGCATTATTTTTATTAAGTGGTTGGACTTATAAAGGAGAGAGAAGTGTCTTTCTTTCATTTTTAATAGGTGTTTTCTCTGGGACAACTAATAGTGCGGCAGGGATTGGCGGCCCCCCAATTGCAGCCTACTTTGTAGCCAAAGGGTTGTCTCCGGTTAGATTAAGGGCCAGCCTAAATTCAATTGCATTTTTCATGGAAGGGATTTCCGCAATAACAATTTATTTCGTGAGTGATTTTAAGATGCATAATCTTATTATTGTCCTTATTCTTTTACCATTTATGTCACTCACTGCTATAATAGGTTCTGCGTTATTTAAAAATTTTGATAACACGATATTTAATAAATTAATTCTATATTTTTTGATTTTATTTGGAATATATATAATTTATGCCACTTTGAGATTACATTAGAGGCGAGTATATATGTCGTCTTCGAGAAAGTAGGAATAAACATGACAAAAGATCTTTCAAATTTAACTATCTTGATTACTGGCTCCGGAAATGGAATGGGGCAGAGTCATGCCATTTTGATGGCCGAAAGAGGTGCAAATATAATTGTGCACGATATTAGTTCAGAGGGAGTAAATAAGACAATAAATTTAATTAAGCAAATTGGGTTTAACGCGAGACCTTTTGTGATGGATATTAGGGATACGGACTCATTTCAAAAAGAAATAACCAAATTTGGTCCCATCGACATTTTAGTTAATAACGCCGGAGTGGGGGGGAAGGCGCATAAAATTGAAGCCATAGATACAGAAATCTTTGATAATATGTTTAATGTCCACGTTCGAGGGACATTCTTTGCTACACAAGCTGTTATTCCTCAAATGAAAGATAGAAAGTCTGGTAAAATAATAAATACCTCATCCATATTTGCAATGGGAGGAAATGACTCAGCAAGTCATTATTCCGCTGCAAAGTCAGCAATATCTGGACTGACAAAATCATGGGCGAGAGAATTTGCAGAATGGAATATAAAAGTAAATGCAGTCGCGCCAGGATTTGTTGAAACCGATATGACACGAGCCTCTTTATCTCGAGAACAAATTACTGATCGCGAAAAGTTAATACCTCTTGGCCGCTTTTGCGAGCCAATAGATATATCATATGCGGTGGCGTGGCTCGCATCTCCTGAGGCAGATTTAGTGTCTGGGCAAATTATAAGTCCTAATGGAGGTGAGGTTATTACAGGGTATTAGCAATTTTGATTTTTCCAAAAAATCAAATTTTAAGCAATTACTTAAATTGGCATTTATGTTTAGTTATTTATTGGTCCAACCAAGTGTAATTGGATGAGCTTTTCGTTGTTCTTTAGCCTTTCCCTGATGCTTTCCTGGTTCCCAACCTACTGGCCTCAAAGTTTTATTTGCAAAATCGATCGACTCCTGATCAGTTACCGTTGCTATAGTATCATTCCAACGATTTAGAAATCCACCTACAGCGATTACTGCTAAAAGTTCAATAATTTGTTCACTTGAGTAATGTTTGCGTAACTCTGTAAAATTTTCTGGTTCAACTGCGCTGGGAGCGACACCGGCTGCAAATGCTAGATCAAGAGCCGCTTTTTCAGCTTCAGTAAATAAATCCGATGATTGATAGGTCCACATCGCTTGAATCTTCTCATCAGGAACTCCAATTTTATGCAGATGATACGAGCCATGAGATTGACAATGAAAGCAACCACTGGCTAAGCTTGCCGCAGTAAAAACGAATTGTTTAAGCTCCCCTGAAACTAGTCTTCCTGGAAATACAAGCTTAAATACATTGTTCATTGACTCTCTTAGTTCTGGCCAATTCTCCATTTCAAACTCTTGTCTGTCTTTATAACCTTCTGTTGTCATTTTTTACTCCGTCGATTGGCCTTATAAAAATTTAAGATGTAAGTTTATTTATTTATTCTTCTTGATTAATAAACATATTTAAATAGCGCCGCAAATCTTGAATTAAATTTGCGGCGCTTTAAAATATATGATGGTTTTACATTTTCGCCGCCGCAGCTTTGCCAGTTTTGATGTAATAGTCAAAGGCTAGATTGCCATCAACTCCCCGAGATTTTGCATCTTTTAACCATTGAGCCTTCAGTGGACTAAGAACTTTTTTGAGTTGTTTGGTAAAACTTTCGGAAGCCATATTAACTTTTACTTTATGTTTGGCTAATTAATAATACTATTTGAGCGCAATGCGCCTTGCTCCAACTATTTACTTGGTTTTTTTTTAAAAAAATATACGACTAACTAAATAGAAAATTTTATTAAGGTTTATTGCTACGGCTATTTGATTGAAGAGTTAGTTAAATTAAAACCAGTATATTACGAGTTTAATCTTTATTG
>JADHRD010000078.1 GCA_016777585.1 Rhodospirillales bacterium
AAACTAGTGAGCAATTGATCATTAGGGCTCGACAGTTAAAAAGCGCTATAATAATATAAAGTCAATAATCAGAGAAATTTCTAACGGGGAGAGAGTTATGGTTAAAGCAATTAAAACTAAGGTGGCGGTCCAATCTAAATTAAAAAAACCCGCAGTTAAAAAATTAACTGTTAAGAAAAAAGGATTAACCAAGGCAGAGGTTGTCCGTAAAGGCCGAAAACTCTCTAATTGGGGAAAGTGGGGGAAAAATGATGAACTTGGAGTTTTAAATTATATCACCCCTCAGGATATAGTTGACGCGGCAAAGTTAATTAAAAAGGGTAAAGTGTTTAGGTTAGGTTTAGAGCTTGATGAGAATGGCCCACAAAATGGTTTGTTTGGTGGTCGCTGGAACCCACTGCATCATATGATGGCCACCGGAACTGATGCCGCTGCTGGCAACCAAGACAAAACTGTTGGATTACGGTATGCCGATGATTTTATCAATCTACCGACGCAGTGTGCGAGCCAATGGGATGCATTATCACATGTTTTTGCAGGTGATAAAATGTGGAACGGTTATGAAGCTACACTTGTCGATTCAACAGGTGCCCATAAGAATGGCATAGAAAAATTCGCTGACAAGATGGTGGGTAGGGGAGTTCTGCTTGACGTTGCTAAATTTAAGAAGAAAGACCGTCTTGCCGACGGTTATGGGATTACAATTAATGATCTGGATCGTACAGCAAAGTCACAGGGTGTCCAAATTAAGCGAGGAGATTTTGTCATCGTTAATACAGGCCAAATGGCTGATTGTTTGGATAAAGGTGAATGGGGAGGTTACGGCGGTGGCGACGCGCCAGGTCTTGCTTTTGAAACTGTTGACTGGATACACGAAAAAGAAATAGCAGGAATTTGCTCGGACACTTGGGGTATTGAAGTTAGACCTAATGCGACTGTCGATGGAACTAATCAACCTTGGCATTGGGTGACTATTCCCTATATTGGAATAGTCCATGGTGAAATTTGGTATCTTCGTGAATTAGTTGCTGATTGCGCTGAAGATGGCGTGTATGAATTCTTTCTTTGTGCTCCTCCCTTAGTAATTTCGAGGGGAACCGGGTCGCCAATCAATCCTCAAGTAATCAAATAGAGTTTGTTATGGTGAGGCGTTTTGTAGATATTTCCATGCATCTTGAGAATGATGTTGTATCGGACCCACCAGGATTTGGACCCGGAATAGAGTATTTTACTCATAAAGATACAGCAGAAGATGTTGTCGGTTATTTTCCCGGATTAGAAGTTGATGATTGTCCTGATGGAGAAGGGTGGGCTATTGAAAAGATTAATCTAAATACCCATAATGGCACGCATCTCGATGCGCCTTATCATTTTCATTCTACAATGAATAAAGGTGAGCGAGCTATTACGATTGATGAAGTCCCACTTGAATGGTGTTTTAGACCCGGGGTGAAACTGGATTTTACCAACTTGCCCGATGGTTATGTTGTTCAGCCCCAAGACGTTGAAAAAGAGTTAGAGCGCATCGAACATAATCTGGAGGAGTTAGATATTGTCGTTGTTAATACAGCGGCTGGCAAGGCATATGGCTCGGATAACTACGTCTCAACTGGATGTGGTATGGGACGAGAAGCAACTTTATATTTGTTGGAGAGAGGTGTCAGGGTCACTGGAACGGATGCTTGGAGCTGGGATGCACCATTTGTTCACAATAAATACATGGAAACTGGTGACTCTTCACTAATTTGGGAAGGACACAAGGCTGGTCGAGAAATTGGTTATTGTCATTTGGAAAAATTACATAATCTAGAAGTGCTTCCGGGGAAGGGGTTTGAGATTGCTTGCTTTCCGGTAAAAATTCGCGGGGCCTCCGCTGGCTGGACCCGAGCTGTCGCTATGTTTAACGAACAAGGAGAATAAATTATGGCAAAAAGCGTGATTATCACGTGCGCGGTTACGGGTTCTATTCACACACCAACAATGTCTGAATTTTTACCCATAACGCCTAATGAAATTGCAGAGGGTGCGATAGCTGCAGCTGATGCTGGAGCTTCTATTTTGCATTTACATGCTCGAAATCCGGATGGCAGTCCTACACCATCGCCAGATACATTTATGGAGTTTCTTCCACGTATAAAACAATCGACTGATGCTGTTGTAAATATAACAACAGGTGGTGGGCATGGTATGAGCCTGGAAGAACGATGTGCTGGAGCTCTCAAGGCAAGTCCCGAGATGACATCCTTGAATATGGGTTCTATGAATTTTGGATTATTTCCTATTCTTGATAAACCCTATGAATGGAAACATAAGTGGGAACCCGAATATCTTGAGATGACCCGTGATTTTATATTCCGCAATACTTTTAAGGATATTGAGTGGGTTTTGAAAGAACTTGGAGAGGGGCATGGTGTTCGTTTTGAATTTGAGTGTTACGATATGGGGCATTTGTATAATTTAGCGCATTTCGTTGATAGGGGTCTAGTCAAGCCACCATTCTTTGTACAAACAATATTTGGAATTTTAGGCGGTATAGGAGCGGATATCGAAAACTTAATGCATATGCGCAGAATTGCTAATAAGTTATTTGGTGAAGAGAATTATGAGTGGTCGATTCTCGCAGCTGGACGTCATCAAATGAATTTCGTAACGACAGGTGCTATATTAGGTGGAAATGTAAGGGTAGGGCTAGAGGACTCTTTATATATTGGTAAGGGTGAGCTTGCCAAATCAAATGCTGAACAAGTAAGTAAAATTAGGCGTATTGTTGAGGACCTCTCTCTTGAGGTTGCTACTCCAGCAGAAGCAAGAAATAGATTGTCATTAAAAGGTGGTGATCAGGTGGGCTTTTGATGGTCTCAGCAGAGGTTCAGTATAATTAAATGACCTTATAATTAATTTCATAGAAATTATGGCGGTTAATATCGAGACGATATATCCTTGTTCCATTAGCTACGCTATTTTTCACTGAAACTATTGCCCAAATCAATTCAGCCTCGAAGGCCATACTGAGGTCGGTTGGTGATGGAGATGAGGGAGCGTCTGGATGCGAATGAAAATGTCCGATGACTCTTTGAGGAGAATTTCTAAGTCTTCGTTGAGTATTTAGGCGAATTTGAGGGTCAATTTCGAATAAGGTACTTTTATTGCCTTTAGCGATATTCGGACTTTGAATAATTTCGTCGATGTTAAGGTTATCTTGTGTTCCTCTTCCAATAAGCAATCCACAACATTCAGCAGGATATTCTGTTTCTGCATATTTGTTCAGAGTGAGGATTTGGGTCTCTTGGATACAAATCATGGTTCATTAATAAGATTAATGCTAGTTATGATTGATCCAGTATCGGCATCTAAAATTAATATTCTATCTTTTTTTAAATCCGTTGTAATGTGTATCACCAGTCGATTTTGGAGAGTTTTTACATCGCGCACCCATTCGTTTAATGACAAAGAAATTTTAATTTTCTTTGGAATTAATTTATTCTTATTCTGGATTTTAGCTAAAACTTGGGTATCATATATTTCTGGTTTGTTTTTAAAGTTGAACAATTTGAAGCTGGGGTCTAATGCTCGCTGATAGAGCCCGTAGCCTAATAACATCAGGCCGGATATTATTATGAGTCCGAGACTGAAAACTATTAATACTAAAGCCTTATTTTTTGACATTTTTTTAACCCATTATTTTTTCGAATGTATCATCAAGTGAATATTAGAAACCTCAATGTAACAGTTCAAAATAATGTTGACCATATTCGTTTGGATAAATTTCTTAGCCAAAGTTTTATTGAGCTATCAAGATCAAGAATCAAGTCATTAATTCTCTCTGGACATGTTACTTGTGGATCTAAAATCCTTTCCGATCCATCCCGTAGTGTAAAAATTGGCGAACGTTTTTCCATATTGATACCAGCTTTGAAGTCTCCTACCCCAATTGGTCAAAAAATGGATTTAGAAGTTGTTTATGAAGATAATGATTTAATTGTTATAAACAAACCTGCCGGTTTAGTTGTTCACCCAGCCGCAGGAAATAAAGATATGACATTAGTAAATGCTTTGATTTCGCACTGCGGCGGAAGTCTCTCTGGCATAGGTGGAGTGGCCCGCCCGGGAATTGTGCACCGGTTAGACAAAGACACGAGTGGGCTTTTAGTTGCTGCTAAAAATGATTTTACTCATCGTGGTCTGGCTGAGCAATTTGCCGATCATAGTTTAGATCGAGCTTATAAAGCGATCGTCTGGGGGGTTCCAAAACAAAAAGAGGGAACTATTGAAAATAAAATTGGTCGTAGTTCCCGTAATCGCAAAAAGATGGCAGTAGTAACCCGAGGTGGAAAACATGCGATTACTCATTACCGAGTTAAAAAGCCTATTGGTGAAGGTGGAAAATTCTGGGCTTCATTAGTTGAATGTCGACTTGAAACAGGTCGCACTCATCAAATCCGAGTTCATATGACGAGCATTGGAAATGCAATAATAGGTGATCCGACCTATGGGTCAAAAGATCAGAAAAAAATAATCAAAACCGGATCGGCTTATTTTCAAACAGTAATATCGTCCATGAACCGCCAAGCGCTTCATGCCTATTTGATAGGCTTTGATCATCCTTCTTCAGGTAAACGAATCAAATTTAAAAGTGATTTGCCAAATGATATGAAGGAATTTATATCTATTTAGCTATATTGATATTTCACTCTACAACCCCGGTTGAAGATTCTGTAATAGTGCTATCCTTTTTAATCTCACCATTAATTTCATGAGAACTCGAATTCTTTTCTGTTTTTGTCTCGCTAATTATATTTGCAACGTTTTTTCCCCATTCCTGTACCAAGTTTTGTTGCTGACCCCGAAGTAGATTAATTCTTTGTTGGCCAATGACCTTTATGAAGACTCTGATCATAGGAGGTACCACAGAATAGATGAACCATCCGATCGCAGCCGATAAGTACATCAATGATAAATCAAATATATTTGTTACAATTTTTAAAGCCAGTGAAATATTATTTTGTGTTGTCCAAAGTTCATAAATCCCCGGGAAAACACCAGTAATATTCATTGCACAAACGCAACAGGTTAAATATTTTTGCGGTGAGCGATCAATAATAAACGCCACGAAAGTAGGCAGCATACCAACAAAAAGTAAAATAACCGTCTCAGGAAAAGTAAGAATTATAATAGCAATAAATATGACCCATAATAATGGTTGTAGTGCCTTTTTTTTAGGCTCATCCCCATCTGCTACATTTTCAACTTTAGAGCCTATTTCCTCTTTATTATTTTGTTCTTCCGTCATTTTAATTAGCCAATAGTATAAGCGAAGATATAAAGATCATAATTAAAATAGATAAGACCGATGCTGCCTGCCTGCTTGTTTTAACTGCTACCTCTGACTCAGGGTCACTATTCGTTTCTGTTTTTAAGATAGTCTCCTCCGCCTCTTTAAACTCATTCATAGCAGTTTGATAACCAAGTTGATCTTCTTCTTTGTGCGATGGATCATCAATTAATTTGAGCAACTCACCTAAATTTCCATTTCTTATGATTTGAGGGATACCTGATTCAATATCTTTCCTTAGTTTACGGCTGTTATAAATTCTGATTGCGGGCGCCATTAACCCTCCTACCCACTTAGCTAGTCCGAGAAGGTCGGTTGAACTCAAATTTTTTTGAATATGAACAAGTAACTTTAGCATCCCAAGTGTTTGAATTGATTTATCAAAGTCCCCGATCTCTGATAGATATTGCTCTAGATCATCATTAATCTTTGAAGCTATAAAAGCTGCTATGTGTCTATCAATGGGACTTTTCTGAGTATTTGTGGTGCCAGCTATTTTATCTAATGTAGGAAGCAACATAGAACTAAAAAAGATATTCTCCTTGATAATAATTGGGCTTTGACAAGGGCAACCAGGATTTAACTCATATAGACAACGCTCAACCCCAAAGCCCGGACCAGCTTTTTGTAGATAACGATTAATTTGATTGGTAATTTCAATTCTATCTTCATTCTTTATTTTATCGTTACTATTTAGTTGGAAGCTAAAGTTTAATAGTCCAAGACTGACGGACTCAGTGTAGGTTTTAGCATCGCCGCCTCTTAAAAGTTCTATCGCTAATCCAGAGCCAAAACCGTCTGAAGTATATAAAATATTCTTATAGCTTATTGGATATGTAGGGCACATTACTATTAGTATTTTTGAAAGTAAAAGTTCATCAGCATATTTGGCTCTATCTTTTTGCACGGTTGTATCATCAGTTACTTGACTAATTTTAGAGGCTAAAACTTTGTCTTTCAGGCTTTTTTCAGACCACTTAGTTAATGCTCCTGATTTGATAATTTCGACGGCTTTACTGCGATTTTGTGACATTGAATAAGCGAGAGTTGACTTAGTGAAATACTCAATGCCATCAAATGTGAGCCCTTGAGACGCTCGAGTTTCTTTTTCGTATACTCTAGGTGCGATGGTTTCTCCACCGAGCCATAGTTCTATATCATTTAAATTCCATCGTTCCTCGATTTTGTCTTGTAACATTCCTTCAAGAACTTTTGATATTTTCTGCGACTTGAGGCGTTCTCCGACTAAAATATTAAAACTACCCTTAATAATTTTATTAAAACTTATCTGTTCGCTAGCGAAAGTGGGAAAGGAACCAGTATTCTGAAGTAAGATTGAAATGGTAGCCGCTACAGCGTAAATATCATCACTAACGTCTCCGTTCCCTCGGCTTCCTTCATCAGCTATTCCCCGTTCAATCGTCTCAAGCTCGAGCGATTGAGAGAATCCTGGTGGAGTTGTGACGCATTCACCAAAAATAATATCCTCACCATTCGAATCTGAGAAAAATACATTACTGGGCCGGATGCTTCTATGTGTGATTCCTAGCTTATTTAGATTTCGCAGTGCGGAAATACTAGATAACAGAATTAGTTTTGCCTTTTCTAATTTTTCTTGATCCGAAAATTCTTCAGACTTAAAATATTTATCGATACTTTGACCAGTTGGACGTTGAAAAATTATTCCGAGACATTGTTGTTCATGAAGAGGCCAATCAAGGTTACCATAGTTTTCAACTAGAATGTTATGGCCGATTGATTTACCTGAGAGTTTTCTGAGTTCATCAAGACGAATTGGAATATTTGGATAACAAATTAAACAAAATAATAATAAGTCTGGCTGCATTTTATCAATCGCAGTAAACGCTTTTGCTATTCCCGAATCATACTCAGGAAGAGGTAGACTTGGATAAACCTCGTATCGTTCGATTGCGCTTGACGGTGTTTTAGCATCAATTTTGATTAACGGTATTGGTTTTTGTGAAGTTATAATGTCAGCATTAATTTCCGCAGACGTTTGACTATTTTGCTCTGAAGTTCGCGCAGATGATGCCTCAGTCAATTTATTTTCTTTTAAATTACTGCCTGATTCCAAATCACTATCTAATTTATTTTCCGTATCCGCCATATTTCTGATCACTCTTCTAGCGTCAGTCTGTGCCTTTTATATTTAATTATCGAAAAGGCACTCCTATTTATTTAGTTACTATAACTACATTATCTGCATTGTCGAATTTCTGTCGACATATTATATGTTAATATCCGTTTTTATCATGCGAGTAAATTAATAATATTAATCTGCAAAGGGGTCTTGAACTAAGATTGTATCATCTCTTTCGGGACTAGTTGAGAGCATTGAAACTGGGGCCCTGATTAATTCCTCGATTCTCCGAATATACTTGATTGCATTGGCTGGAAGGTCTACCCACGTTCTTGCTCCATATGTTGGTTCTGACCAGCCCTCAAGGCTTTCATAAATAGGCTGCACATTTTTTTGGTCATCAATTGATGCTGGAAAATAATCTATCTCTCGATTATTTAATTTGTATCCAACACAAACCTGTAAAGTTTTCATGCCATCTAAGACGTCCAATTTTGTTAACGCAATACCCGTAATACCACTGACCGTGATTGCTTGGCGAACCATGACAGCATCGAACCAACCGCATCGACGTTTTCGCCCCGTGACTGTTCCAAATTCACGGCCTCGTTCACCCAGTATTTGTCCGACTTCGTCATGACATTCAGTCGGGAACGGTCCTGACCCTACGCGTGTTGTATAGGCCTTAGTAATTCCAAGATTAAAAGTGATGGTTTTGGTACCTTGTCCAGAACCTATTGATGCAGCTCCAGCAACAGTATTTGAGGATGTTACAAAGGGATATGTGCCGTGATCAATATCAAGCATGACCCCTTGTGCACCCTCAAAAAGTATCCTTTGCCCTCTCTGTCGAGCTTCGTCTAATTGTTTCCATACTGTTTTAATATATGGAGTAATCTTAGGGGCAATTTCTAGTAAGGGTTCTAGAACATCTTGTTTTTTTATTTCATCAAAGCCAAGACCTCTCATTAAAGCATTATGATGCAATAACATATTATCTAAGCGTTCACTTAATATTTCTTTGTTGGCTAAATCACCTGCTCTTATTCCTCTACGCCCAACCTTGTCTTCATAGGCGGGACCAATACCCCGGCCTGTAGTGCCTATTTTTGTTCCATCTAAAGAATTCTCGCGTGCATTATCAAGGTTTGAGTGTAGTGGTAAAATTAGAGAAACATTTTCTGCAATTGACAGATTCGACGGGCTTATTTCCACACCTTGATTTGTTAAGGTCTCTATTTCTTCCATCAATGCCCAAGGGTTTAATACTACACCATTGCCTATAATTGACTGTTTATTTGGCCTAACAATTCCAGATGGTAGAAGACTTAATTTAAAGGTGGTTCCATTAATCACCAATGTGTGCCCAGCATTGTGCCCACCTTGGAAGCGCACGACTATTTCTGCGCGCTTAGAGAGCCAATCTACAATTTTACCTTTACCCTCGTCGCCCCATTGAGCCCCGACGACAATCACATTCGTCATAATAAATAGATCCTTTTATCAGATATTTACGGCTATAATATTCTGACCATCCCAGTAATGCGTGCAGCCAGATTGAATAGTATCATTCTCACTATTTATACTCACATCATCAAAGTACTCAACAACTATCCACCCTTCTTTTCGTAAATTATTAATTTTTGAGGAGTCAAATGAAGACACTAGTATTTTCTTCTGTTTTTTTGGTTTGGGTAACGCCTGTATAATGCTATCAACAAATAAAGAAACACCAGTTGCATCTTCAGTAATCTTAGAATTATAAGCTTGGTAACGTCCCCCTCGCCCAATTTCACCATTAATTTCTGAAGAAAAGAAAGAAAATGTTATACCAGTATGATATTCAAAGCCCCTGCTTTCAGCCGGATCGATGGTTATTTTTAGATCCGGAGCCCTTTTTCTTAAGTGTTTCACTACGATTTCAAGGTTGTCTATTTGTTTTTTTGCCTGGTCGTTTAACTTAATACTTTTCAACATAGGTAACGCCGTCTCGATTGAACCCGAACTAATGAGTATTGTTTTAAAGGTTTCAACTGCCTCATCGCCCAATTTTTCCTTAAGGCCTTCAATTGCGGGTACATTCTTTTGATTAAAAAACGTTTTTAAGTTATCTACCTCAAATGATGCGTCAATTTTAAAGTCAGTGAAAATGTGTGTTAAGAGTTTAGGTATACATAAGTCTACGCTTAAATTTGATATGCCAACACTCTCCAATGCATTTATCGTCATTAAAATAACTTCGGCATCTGCACGGAATGAGTTGGAACCAATTAACTCGGCGCCAATTTGAGCAAACTGGCGTTTAGGACGTAAGTCGGAACCTTTAACCCGCAATACCTGCCCAGCATAACTTAATCTAATTGGTCGCTTAATATCACCTAATCTGGTTGAGGCAATTCTCGCTATCTGCATCGTCATATCAGCACGCACGCCAAGCATCCGTTGTGATACTGGATCCATGATGCGAAAAGTCTGCTTTTCAGTGGCTACACCACTTCCGCCTAAGAGAATTTCTTCAAATTCAATTAATGGAGGTTTAACTCGGTCATAACCGTAAGAAGCAAAGGACCTCATAAGTGTTTCGGTAATATGGGTTTCATATTCGGCATCCGGAGGTAAAAGATCGGATAAACCAATTGGTAATAGGCTACCTTGGAAATTAGTACTCATAAACTACCACTTAACTCATTTTCAATAATTCTGTTTCTGATTTATAAAAACTTTGATTACTTTATAGTAATTTTTATCAATTTAAAGCTTATATGAAGATAGGACCTTGATTTAAAATAGGATCAACCCAAGGTGAATGAATGCCTAAGGGCTTAAGATGTTTTATAATTTATCATGAATAGGTTTGTCGGGCTCATAATTAACATCAAAATTCAAAAAACTAATAAATAACTGACTTCCGACTAATATTGGCAAAGCAGCGATTATTACGGTACCCGCTGTTGCTGGGACGCCAGTTTGGGAACTCATTAACCATTCTTGAGAGCCAAAAAATACTCCAAACAAAATTAATAATATACTAGCTACCAATTCAATCGACGCTATACTAAAATCCCGAATAAAATAATTATAGGTAATTCTTTTAAAAAAATTTATTATATGTTTTCTAGTAAACGGTATTAAAATTTTAGATATTTTTAAACTGCTGCTTTCATCTGCATAAATAGCTTTCATTGGAATATCACATATAACCGCCCTTGTTATGTTTAGACGAAATAGCATATCGGACTCAAAGAAGTAATCTTTACTAATTTTATCTAATGGCAGCTCTTTTAAAACTTTACCATGAATGGCGGTGAAACCGTTGGTAGGATCGAATATACGCCAATATCCGCTCGACATTTTCGATGCGAAAGAGAGTAACAAATTTCCCATTAATCTAATCTTTGGCATTGTTGATAAATTACCAGGGCTATGAAATCTATTACCTTTTGTATAATCCGCTTGTCCTTTAATAATAG
>JADHRD010000079.1 GCA_016777585.1 Rhodospirillales bacterium
TCGGCAAGGCTGGATTTCTTTATCGTTTGATTTGGTTTTGTTGATTAAGAGCATCTAGCGCACCTTGTAGTATATAAGTTGCTGCTAACTTATCTATGACTTCACTTCTTTTATTTCTAGTCATATCTACTTCTTTTATTAAGAATTTCTCAATCGCTGACGTCGACAACCTTTCATCCCAAAATGTTATCCCAATAGGAATCAGCTGAATAATATTTGACCCAAATTGCCTTATTGACTGACATGCTGGACCTTCGTTGCCATCCATGCTCAATGGCAGCCCGATTACTAATCCGCCAACAGAACGGTTGTTTATAATTTTAGTTAATGTTTCACAGTCATCTCTAAATTTCTTTCGCCTTATTGTATCAATACCGACAGAAATATTGATGTCGCTATTCGATAGAGCTAGGCCAATTGTTTTTGATCCAACATCCAAACCCATTAATCTTTCAGATGGTTTCAACGTATCTCGTAAATCAGAGATATTTGTATATATTAATTTTCTTTCCATAAAATTTTAATCATTCATAAAAAAAAGTGATAACTAATTTTATAACCCGTAATTTTCGGTAGGTGAAATATTAGCTTTTCCTATTTACATAATCGATTTTTAGTATTTATCCAAATAATCTTTAGGGATATGGTTGTTATTATTAATCATGGTGCGATATTTGTGACATGTGATTTTTGAATATTTTTCTCTAACTAGTTTCTTAAGGGAGTTTAAAATGCGACCACTCAAATTTGGCATCCGAATTAATAATAAGGAGAGAGCTACAGAGGGTTTTACATTATATTCCCCACTCTGGGATAAAAAAACCTCACTCATTAGTATGGATGGAGATTTAATGCACGAGTGGGATTTACCTTCTACACCTGGAGGGTATGCGCGCTTGCTACCAAACGGAAATTTATTTTATGCAACAACTACTGAGGGTGGTCCGCCATTTAAAGGTGGTGCCAAGGGTGGCCTTATGAGGGAAGTTGATTGGGATAATAATATTGTTATGGAGTATAGAGATGATTGGCAACACCATGATCTAAGAAGATTAGATAATGGTAATATTCTGTATGCTGGTTGGGAAATTATGCCAGAGGAGGCAGCAAAGAGGGTTAAGGGTGGTATTCCTGGTACAGAAAATCCAGAAGGAATCGTTGGAGACTTTATTAAAGAAGTTACACCAGCCGGAGAAGTCGTGTGGGAATGGCATGCTCACTCAGACATGGATATTGAGAATTATGAGCTACATCCTTTGGTTCCGCGACGAGTATTTGCTTGGTGTAATACAGTATCTCAGCTTGATAACGGCGATATCCTCATAAGTATGCGACAAATAAATCTGGTTGCAATTATTGATAGAGTTACAAAAAAGTTTAAATGGGAAAGGAGAGATGATGATTGGGGTCACCAGCATGACTGTCAGATGCTAAAGAATGGCAATATTATGTTATTTGCTAACGGAATGAATACAGCTTTTCCCCATACTCATTCTTATATAACTGAATTTAATCCGATAAATAACGAAACTGTATGGGAATATCGAGATAATCCACGTACATTTTTCTATTCTCCACATATAAGTGGTGCTGAGAGACTAGACTCTGGTAATACACTAATTTGTGAAGGATCTTCAGGTCGGATTTTTGAGGTTACCCCTGAAAGAGAGACAGTGTGGGAATTTATTAATCCGAAATTTGATGATATGTTCATGGGCGATAAAGTGAATTGGATTTTTAGGGCATTTCGATACTCAAAAGAGTCACCAGAGATTGGGGGTAGATTGTAAAGTTCGTTATACTTTATTTTTAGAGAGAGAATGAGAGTAAGCTAAAACTCAGAGCTTAATTGGTTGTTAAGCAAAAGCTTCTTCCCATGTACCCTGAGTGGCGGCCTTTGAATATTCAGTGGCTTTGTTTTCAAAGAAATTTGCGTGTTCAACGGCATTTAACATCGCATCTAGCCAGGGCAAGGGATGCTTATCTATTAAGTACAAAGGTTTTAACTTTAACTGTGATAAACGTCTGTCCGCTATATAGCGGATATATGATTTTACGTCGTTTGCTGTAAGGCCTTCCACAGGACCTAACCCAAAGGCCAAATCTATGAAAGCATCCTCATGGCTTATGATCGTCTCACATGCCTCATATAAGTTGCTTTCCAATACTGGGGTGTTTACTTCAGGGTTTTCAGAGAGAAATGTATGATATAGTTTGATAGCGGATTGACAATGTAAGCTCTCGTCCCTTACTGACCAAGTAACGATTTGTCCCATACCTTTCATTTTATTGAAGCGAGGAAAATTCAGTAACATCGCAAAACTGGCAAATAACTGCAACCCTTCGGTAAAAGCGCCAAAAACAGCAAGCGTATTTGCAATATTAAATTTTGAATTAACATCAAATTCCTGCATGTAATCAAATTTGTCTTTCATCTCTTTATACTGCAAAAAAGCTGAATATTCTGTTTCAGGCATTCCAATAGTGTCTAATAAGTGAGAGTAGGCTGCTATATGAACTGTCTCGATATTAGAAAAGGCAGATAACATCATCTGGACTTCTGTTGGCTTGAAAACCTGAGAGTAATTCTTCATATAACAGTTGTTAACTTCGATATCAGACTGAGTAAAAAATCTAAATATTTGAGTCATTAAATGTTGTTCAGAAGAGGTTAAGTTGTTGTGCCAATCTTTTACATCGTCACCCAATGGTACCTCCTCTGGCAACCAATGAACTTGTTGTTGTATCAGCCAAGCATCATAGCACCAAGGATAAGAAAAGGGTTTATAAACTGGATTAGCTTCTAATAGTGACATTTTATCTAATACCTAATATTTTGATTGTTATTGGCAGGCTAAACATTCTTCGTAATCATTATTAACCTGAGTTGATTGGGATGAATCATATGATGGTTTCTGCTGTTTTGGAATTTCTTTCTCAAAACCAGACTCTTTTGTTGATACATCTTCAGCTCTTTGAACCGATTTAGAGCGGCAGTAATACAAACTCTTCATACCTTTTTTCCATGCAGAGTAATGAATTTGATGAAGATCGCGTTTATGAATATCTGCCGGAATAAATACATTTACAGACTGGGCTTGATCGATGAATGGTGTTCGATCTGCTGCAAGTTCAATAACCCATCTTTGGTTAAGTTCAAATGCTGTTTTAAAGACATCTTTCTCATCCTGGCTGAGAAAATCTAAATGCTGAACGGATCCCTCATTAACAGTTATTGAACTCCATATTTCCTCATTATCTTGCCCTTTAAGGGCTAATAGTTTTGTTAAATGGCGATTGCGTACATTGAACGAGCCAGATAGTGTTTTATGCATATAGCTATTACCACTAATTGGCTCAATTCCTGGACTTGCCCCCCCACAAATAATTGATATTGAGGCTGTTGGCGCTATTGCTGTTTTGTTAGAGAATCTACCTGTCATCCCGTAGTCGGCTGCATCGGGACAAGCACCTTTTTCCTCTCCCAAAATCTGGGATGCTGCATTTACTCCTAACTGAATATGTTTAAAGATCTTGAAATTCCATGCTTTCGCTGTTGCACTTTCAAAGGGGACCATTTTAGATTGAAGAAATGAATGAAAACCCATCACTCCAAGTCCGACTGACCTTTCTCTCATAGCTGCATATTTCGATTTATTCATGCTATCAGGAGCTCTATCAATAAAGTCTTGTAGAACATTATCTAAAAATCTCATAATGTCCTCAATAAATTTTGGATCATCTTTCCACTCATCGTATTTTTCAAGGTTTAGCGATGAAAGACAACAAACTGCGGTACGCTCTTGGCCCAGATGATCGATTCCTGTGGGTAGCGTAATTTCACTGCAAAGATTTGAAGTTTTAACCTGTAACCCAGCTAGTTTATGATGTTCAGGTAAAGCTTTATTTACAGTGTCTGAGAAAATAAGATAGGGTTCACCGACTTCCACACGTGCAGTGAGTAACCGTATCCATAAACCTCTCGCCGATACTCTTCGCACTGGAGATTGATCTTTTGGGCTTACTAAGCCCCAATCTTCATCATTTTCAACAGCTCTCATAAAGGCATCGCTCACAAGTACTCCGTGATGAAGATTGGGTGTCTTACGATTTGGGTCGCCTCCGGTTGGCCGCCGAATTTCTATAAACTCTTCTATTTCTGGGTGATTTATTGGCAAGTAAACAGCAGCAGATCCTCTTCTTTGTGATCCTTGACTAATCGCTAAAGTTAGAGAGTCCATAACTCTAATAAATGGAATAACACCAGAAGTTTTTCCACCTCCTGGGCCTACTTTCTCTCCAATTGATCTTAAATTCCCCCAGTAACTGCCAATACCTCCACCATTTGAAGCTAACCACACATTTTCTGTCCAAAGATTAACTATGCCATCTAAACTATCATTGCTTTCGTTCAAAAAACATGAAATTGGGAGCCCACGCTTAGCGCCGCCATTACTTAAAACAGGTGTAGAAGCCATAAACCATAAGTTACTGAGATAACCATAGATGCGTTGGGCATGGGAGTCATCATCACCGTAAGTGCTTGCCACGCGGGCGAATAGATCTTGAAAGCCCTCTTCTGGAAGCAAGTACCTATCTTCTAAAACGGCTTTACCAAAGTCAGTGAGGTTAATATCCTTTGATGCATCTGTTTTTACACGTGCACCCTTGGTAGTTTGGATTGCGTCCAGCATATTTCCATCCATGTTTAATCTTCTCCGTTTGCTGCTGGTACGAGTTGATTAGAAAAGCGGATCCAATTTGTAAATAATTAAATTTGTAAACTTTACCTTTAGACAACCCATCTTTTCTAAAAAGAGAGACATGATTTAATGTTTTAATTCCATACCTTAAATTATCACTACTTTTTTAGAAAACGAACCAATTAACTTTACTTTTTAAACACCTTAATTTATCTATTAATTATTACTACAATCTTAACATTACACAACATACAGTAGGCAATTTGAATTTTTCGTCAATACTTAGTTATGATAATTTTATTTAAAACTTAGAAAATAAAAAAAAATTTCTTTGATAGTCAATACAGTTTAAATTGTTCCTAACATTTTTGTAAGTGTTTTTTTGCTGAATTCAAATTTATTTGTGTATAACTTGTGGGTTAGTCGCTGTAGTTCATAAATTAACCCTCATGGCTTGCAGTGAGTTATGGGCAATGTTAACTTTTTACTAAATTTTCTTGTTTATTTGGAGTTTTATGAAGTGGATCCTAAAAGTATAAGTAAGATAGCAAAGCTGGCTCGAATTAAGGTTTCGGATAATGAAGCCCAAAATCTCGCAACAGATTTGACTAAAATATTTGATTGGATTGAACAATTAAATGAAGTCAATACCGAGAATGTTATACCTATGACAAGTGTTACGGAAATGGCAATGTTGAGCAGGAAAGATGAAATAACAGATATAAACAATATTGATCTCATTTTTAGTAATACTCTAGATATGCCCGAGGACGGCAGAAAATTTTTTACCGTTCCAAAGGTAATCGAATAATGTTGAATAAAGATATGGATACAATAACCGCTGCTCGGGAGGGATTAAAAAACCGTGAATATTCATCCTTGGAGTTAACAAAAAGTTACATAGAATTAATGGAATCTAACAGACATCTTAACGCATTCATCACCGAAACACCCGATATTGCTTTGAAGCGTGCCGAGGAGTCTGATGTTAGGAGGGCAAAGGGAGCAGAGTTAGGTAGCATGGATGGTATCCCGATTGCGATTAAAGATTTATTCTGTACTGAAGGAGTTGGAACCACTGCTGGGTCGCGTATTCTAGAAAATTTTATTCCACCCTATGAGTCTACGGTAACACAAAATCTTCGTAATGCTGGAGCAGTGATGTTGGGTAAGACAAATATGGACGAGTTTGCCATGGGCTCAGCTAACGTTACCAGCTATTTTGGTCCTGTAAAAAACGCGTGGCGTTCATCTGGACAGAAAGATCTTGTTCCGGGAGGTTCATCTGGTGGTTCGGCAGCGGCTGTTTCGGCTGGTTTAGCAGTAGGTTCTATTGGATCTGATACGGGAGGTTCAATACGCCAGCCAGCCTCATTTTGCGGCATTGTTGGTATGAAACCAACATATGGTAGATGTTCTCGTTGGGGAATGGTGGCGTTTGCATCTTCTCTCGATCAGGCGGGGCCAATGACAAAATCGGTTCGCGATGCAGCAATAATGTTACAAAGCATGGCCAGTTTTGACCTAAAAGACTCAACATCAGTCAAAAGTGTAATTCCTAATTTTGAGTTGGCATTAACGTCAAATATTAAAGGGTTACGGGTGGGCATTCCAAAAGAGTATCGTTTAGATGGTCTATCAGAAGAAATTAAACAGTTATGGCAAAGGGGCGTTGACTGGTTAACTCAGGCCGGAGCTATTCCTGTTGAAATATCGTTACCTCATACCAAATATGCTTTGCCAACTTACTATATAGTGGCGCCAGCAGAGGCATCTTCAAATCTAGCCCGTTATGACGGAGTGCGTTATGGATTGCGGGAAACTGGTCAATCTTTAGACGAAATGTATGAAAATACTCGGGGGGCGGGTTTTGGAGAGGAAGTACGTAGAAGAATTATGATTGGAACATATGTGTTAAGTGCTGGGTATTATGATGCTTATTATGTAAAAGCCATGAAACTAAGGACACTAATATTGCAGGACTTTCAGGAAGCTTTTAAAAGTGTTGATATAATGTTGACGCCTACGGCTCCCTCCGCTGCTTTTGCCTCTAGTGAAAAAATGGATGACCCAATACAAATGTATATGAATGATGTTTTTACAGTGCCGGCAAGTTTGGCAGGTTTACCAGCGATGTCGATTCCCTCGGGTTTGTCTGATGAGGGTCTTCCCCTTGGATTACATTTAATTGCAAAACCGTTTGATGAAGAAACGCTCTTTAGATTTGGTGGAGTAATGGAAGAGGCAGCAGATTTTAACGGTAATCCGCCGTGTTTTGGAATTTAAAATGTCTTATTTACTTAACGGTGAGAAAAGCGAATGGGAGGTAGTAATAGGGCTTGAAGTGCACGCTCAAATTACTGCAAAGTCAAAATTATTTTCCGGTGCTGCTGCGGAATTTGGAGCAGAGCCAAACAGTCAGGTATCTCTTGTAGATGCCGCACTTCCCGGAATGCTACCAGTAATTAATCAGTTTTGTATAGAGCAGGCTGTTAAGACAGGACTTGGCCTCAAAGCAAAAATTAATTTGCATTCCATATTTGAACGAAAAAATTATTTTTATCCAGATTTGCCCCAAGGCTATCAAATTTCTCAATTTCAAAAGCCAATAGTTGGCGAGGGTATATTGACACTGGATATGCCCGATGGACTTCGAAAAATCGGTATTGAGCGCCTTCATATCGAACAAGACGCTGGGAAATCATTGCATGATCAGGACCCTAAACGCACTTTTATTGATTTAAATAGATCAGGTATCGCTCTAATGGAAATTGTATCGAAGCCAGACCTAAGGAGTCCACAAGAGGCGGGCGAATATGTGAAGAAATTGCGAATGATTTTACGCTACCTTGGGACATGTGATGGAAATATGGAAGAAGGCTCTTTGAGATGTGATGCTAATGTCAGTGTAAGAAAAGTGGGTGAGAAGGCACTGAGGACACGGGCTGAAATTAAAAACATAAATTCCATTCGCTTTGTCATGGCAGCCATTGAACATGAGGCCTTACGACAGATTGGGGTTTATGATGAGGGCGGAGAAGTTATTCAAGAGACCCGTCTTTATGACCCAAATAAGGATGAAACAAGAAGCATGAGGAGTAAAGAAGAGGCTCATGATTATAGGTATTTTCCAGACCCGGATTTATTACCCGTTTTTCTTGAGCAAGAGTTTGTTGACCGTATTCAACAAAGCCTACCAGAGCTTCCAGACGCAAAGAAAAAGCGTTTTATTGATGATTTTGGTCTTACTCCAGATGATGTTGAAACTTTGTTGGCAGATATTGAGATTTCCGATTTCTACGAGAAAGTGGCAGGGGAATCAGATCCAAAATTATCAGCCAACTGGGTTATCCACGAACTTTTTGCTATTTTGAACAAAGATGGCTTAAATATTTCTGAGAGCCCCGTTTCAGCAGAATATCTGGCAAAACTTATAAACTTAATTGGTGATAAGGTTATCTCGGGCCGCACAGCAAAAGACGTCTTTGAAATTATGGTAAAATTAGGGAGCGATCCGATGGAGATCGTAGAGGAAAAGGGCCTTAAACAAATAACAAATTCAAGTGAGATTGAGGCAATGGTAGATGCCTTAGTAAAAGAAAATCCCGGACAAGCCGAGCAGTATAAAGATGGTAATATGAAGGTTGCAGGCTGGTTTATAGGTCAAATTATGAAAGTAAGTAAAGGAAAGGCCAACCCCCAGTTGGTAGGTGATTTGTTAAAGAAGAAACTGGGAAACTAGTAAAAATCTAATTTTAAAATTATTAAGAATATGATTAATGCGAATAAAAAGTAGATTGGAGGCCTGTACTGTTGCTAGCTTATAATCTGAATAAAATTAAATGTTTGGAGGATTTTGATGCTTACGCAAAGGATATTTTGCCTCGCGCGCTGTGGGAATTTGCCTCTGTTGGCGTAGAAAATAATCTTTCACGCGACAATAACCGGAAGGCCTTTGACAATATTTGGCTTAGTCCAAGAATTTTAGAGAATGTTTCTAATCGTTCTATAAAAAAGAAAATATTTGATAAAGTTTATAGTGCTCCGTTCGGTATATCTCCAATGGGAGCATGTGCGATGTGTGGTTATGAGGCCGACCTTCAATTTGCAAAAGTCTCGAAAGCGAAGAACATTCCTTACATAATAAGCGGAAGCGCTTTGGTCCCAATGGAAAAGATTGTGAATATTAATTCCGATGTCTGGTTTCAGGCCTACGTAGATGCCAATAGAAGTTCGATAAGTGCACTCTCAGATCGCGTTTTTTCGTCTGGAATTCATACCCTTGTAATAACAGTGGATGTTCCAGTTCCAGGTAATCGAAGGGCTACGTTACGCAATGGTTTTGAATATCCAATGCGTCCTAACGGACGTTTAATATCTGATGCAATTACTCATCCCAAATGGTTTTTTAAAACGTTTCTTCGAACAATTTTATCATCGGGAATGCCTCATATAGAAAATTATGGCCCAAACCGTGGAATACCAATTGTATCCCTTAGTGCCCCGGAAAGACAACACATTCGGGATAGTTTAGATTGGGATGACTTAAAGTGGCTAAGAGACCGGTGGAGTGGCCGGCTTATCATAAAAGGTGTTTTAAGTGCTAAAGACGTAAAATTAGCAAACAAGGTAGGCTTAGATGGTGTGATTTTGTCAAATCACGGTGGCCGACAACTAGATACAGCAATCTCGCCGTTAGGTGTTATAGAGGCTTCCGCTCGTGATAAAGGTAAAATGATGATTCTCTTTGATAGCGGAATTAGGAGGGGAACTGATGTAGTTAAAGCGCTGGCATTAGGTGCTGATTTTGTCTTCGCTGGAAGACCCTTTCTATTCTCTGTTGCTACAGCAGGATATTCTGGTGTCTCTCACGCTGTTGATCTTTTAGCCTCCGAAATAGATCGAACAATAGCTTTGCTCGGTTGCAATGATTTGTATAATCTTGGGTCGCGAATAGTTAGAGATTAATTAGCTATAGATTTAATTGCGTCAATGAAACCTAACAAGTGAACTTTATGAATAGATTGAAGTCCCATATTAAAGTTGTTTTTCTTGGATTATGCTTTGGTCTAATTAGTTACAGTTTTGTTAAACTCGGAATTTATATTCACCATAGCTTTTAATTGAGTGAAGTTCTGGCGCTAAAACACATGTAGGCAATTTAAAAAATAATATTTTATGGATGCTTGGATTATACTTACTATTGCTGCTGCATTTCTGCAAAATATCCGTAATAGTTTGCAGAAATCTCTAAGCACGCTGTTGTCGGCCGAAGGGGCTGCTTATACTAGGTTCGTATATGGGCTACCGTTGGCAATCGTTTACTGGGGTTTTCTAAAATATTATATTAATGAGGAGATTGCGTGGGGCATCTCGTTTTGGCTGTATTGCTGGATAGGAGGTGTTGCACAAATTTTGGCCATGATTTTTTTGCTCCGTGCTTTTGCAATTAGAGGTTTTGCAATCGGTACTTCCTATGCAAAGACAGAGACCCTTCAAACTATATTATTTAGTATCATTATTCTAAACGAGACAATTACCCTCATGGCCTTTTTTGGAATAGTTGTTAGCCTGATTGGTGTTTTTTTTCTATCTGTTATTAGAACAAAGTTAGAAATATTTAATATACTCATTTCTTTAAAAGAAAAAACCGCAGTTTTTGGACTAACATCTGCAGCGTTATTAGGGTTATCTGCTGTTTCTTATAGAGCGGCAGCACTATCAATGGATTCTAAAAGTTATTTATTAGCTGGTGGTTCGACACTTATGGTTACTCTTTTTCTCCAAACAATTTTGATGACACTATATTTATTAATAATGCAAAAAGGCCAAATAACAAAAGTTTGGGATAACCGTGGCAAAGCAATGTTAGTGGGTTTGGCAAGTATGCTAGGAAGCGTTGGTTGGTTTACAGCTATGACTTTGCAAAATGCGGCGTACGTAAGAGCTCTTGGTCAAGTAGAGATAATTTTTACCTTTTTAACATCGATAATTATTTTTAAAGAGCAGTTTTCAAAATTTGAAATATATGGAGTATTGTTAATTATTGGCGGTGTTATATTATTATTAATTTGATGATTACTAAATTTTCTTTGAATGTAGATTTAGTTTTGATAATAGATGGTCAAACTGTTTAATT
>JADHRD010000080.1 GCA_016777585.1 Rhodospirillales bacterium
CGATGATATCAGAATTGAGCTCAAGCGCTTTTCTATAGCCACTCATGGTGGCTCCACCAACACCTTGGTTTTGAGTGTGCGTAACTACCACTACTCTTGGGTCAATTGAGTTTTTAATAACATACTCACCCGTTTTTTCTGGACAAGCATCATCTATTACAATTATTTTATCAATTCTTGAGTCAATTTTAAGTAATACATTAAGAATTTTAGATTTTTCTCGATAACAAGGAATAACTACTGCTGTAACGAGCTTTCGTGTCAATTTGTTATCCCTCGAACCTTTTGTGATAGTCTTGTCTAACATTTGGATAGGATAATATTGTATAATTAATGGCGCAAGTATGTATTTTTTGAATATTCCTGGAAATGACGCAACGAATTGCAGGGTCTAGATTGATTAGTTTTAGTAAAATTCTCTTGGACGTAGTATCATAGGTTTAGGCTATTTACTTAATTTTACCTTCTTTAAAAACAACGTGTTTTCGCACTACCGGATCATATTTTTTAAATTCCATTTTTTCAGTTTGGTTACGTGGATTTTTCTTTGTCACATAATAAAACCCTGTATCAGCTGTGCTGACTAACTTTACTAATACTGTTGCTGCTTTAGCCATAATTCTTCACCCATTTAAATAACTTCAAAAGCCCGGTACAATAGCGTTTCACATCGATCTGTCAATAAGAACAATATTGATTTTCTTGAATAACTCTAAAGGTGGAGAGTTAAATTTAACTTTCTATATAATATTGGATCCAAGAGAAGTGTCTCGGCTAAATTAGTATCCATTTTATTGAGATTCTCTGCCGCGGGACAAAAATTTCGTAACTGCTTTATCTTCCTTTGCCTGTTGTAAGTTGTGTCTTTCCAAAATTTAAGGAGATTTGGCAAAGGTTTTGGTTTCTTTATTGCATTTTTGATATAATTAATTGGTTCATTCAGTTTGTATTTTGATGTACAAATTGTAGGGTATACGCCTAATTTATCTATATAATAACCCGAAGGGCTTTGGAAGCGCGACCAGGTGAGTATAATTTCTCCACCGTTTGGCAGTTTAATAATAGTTTGAACTGTTCCCTTTCCAAACGAAGAAGACCCTATTACTATTGCTCTTTTATTGTCTTGCAATGCTACCGCAACAATTTCTGATGCACTAGCTGATTTTCCATTGATCAAAACTATTAATGGAAGACCATTCGTTATATCTTTAACAATCGACTTATAATTATGATAACTTGAAATGTTTCTTCCCTTAGTAGAAATTATTTTACCGTTATTGAGAAATAGATCTGCAACGGCGACTGCTTCTGTTAATATTCCTCCAGAATTATCCCTTAGGTCCAAAATTATTCCCTTTGGATTTTGATTTAGTTTCTTTTGAAATCTTGATAATAATTTTCTAATTATTAGTCTTAAATGCTCTGACGTTTTATTATTAAATCCAAGTAATTTAATATATATTATCCCTTTTTTACTTGAATAGTTGATTGTAGGCTCAACAATCTGCTCTCTTTTAATGGAGAAGTTATAGGTCTTAAATTTAAGAGAATTTACTTTATTTTTTTCCTGCCTCAAAACCTTGATATCGAGAATTGAACCAACTTCATCTCTAAATATATTCTTTACAGCGGTTACACTCATCCCAGTCAGAGTTTGTTTGTTAGCAAATGTGATAATATCCCCAGCAATAAGTCCTAATTTATCTGCCGGGGTTTTGGATAAGATTCTAATAATTTCTACACCAGTTTTTACTGGTTTAAATTGTACACCGATACCACCAAAACCAGATCTTCTCTTGTTATTGGCTTGAGCTGTTCTAGCGTTATTATATCGTGAGTGGGTGTCCAACTCTGAAAGTATTGAATCAAATATAATCTCATAGAATTGTTCTATTGGAGTATTCTTAAATAAATTTGATTGTTTTTTTAATAAACTTATTACACGCACAACCAATTCAGCCCATTTACTATAGTTGTCAGGTGTTGGGAAAAAATAATCACTTTGAATTTCACTATTTAGGATAATTTTAAAGCCATTATTTGTGAGATTAATGGTAAAACCTTGATCTATAGCTTTCAGGCCTCTTAGTCCCCGAACAATTAATTGGTCCATCTTAGTCTCAATAATATAACGTTCCGAGATTTGTTGGAATCCGATTGAGAATGTTTTGATAGCTTTAGTATTATAATCAGTAGTTATATTCTCAATTTTTTGTATATTATTAAGGGTGCATGCGGATAAAATAAAGAAAAGAGTAATTGCTAATCCGCGTTTGAATTTATATATCAACATATCGTTTATTTAAACCGAATAGGGTTTTCTCCCCGATGGTTATCGATTTTCCCTCAACATCTTATTTCCCCCGTTTTTTCTGCTTTTGACCGCGTAACTTGGATCTTTGATGTGTGTCTGCCAATTCTAATAATAGGGAGCCAGAAACTGGGTTAGACTCTTTAATTACAACCTCGACACACATTCCCAATGAAAAGATAGCTCCATTTTTTGAACCTTTCAATAACATGCGACGTTCGTTGAATTTATAAAAGTCATCCGTTAGCGATCTTATTGGGATTAATCCGTCCGCACCTATTCTGTCTAATGAAATGAATAGTCCAAATTTTGCGACACCATTTACTCTGCCTTTAAATTTTTCACCGATTTTATCGGATAAATATGCTGCTGCAAATCTATCGGTTGATTGCCGCTCAGCCTTTGATGCTCTTCTCTCTGTTATACTGGTATGCTCTGCTATTGGGGCAATATCTATATCTTTATTTAAAAAACCTCCTTCGCCGAGAGAGTTTGCTGAGATTAAAGCGCGATGAACAATTAGATCAGAGTATCTTCGGATTGGGGAAGTAAAATGACAATAACGTCTCAAACTAAGACCAAAATGGCCGATATTTTCATCAGCGTAAACCGCTTGAGATTGACTTCTCAGTATCATTTGAGTAACCGCCTCGTAGACATCACTATTTTTAGATTTTTTGAGAATTTGATTAAAATTTAATGGCGTCAGGACTTGGCCTTTTGAAAGGTTGTATCCGAGTGGTTTTAAGAAAGATCTTAAGCTCTCTAAGTTTTTAGATGGTGGCTCTGCGTGAACGCGATATAAAAATGATTTGGATTTTTTTTCTAACTCAATCGCCGCCGCTACGTTTGCTGTAATCATAAACTCTTCAATTAATTTATGGCTGTCATACCTTGGGCGTTGAATAACATCCGATATTTTGCCATTATTATCTATTATGATTCTTTTTTCGGGCAAATCTAAATCAAGAGGATTGCGAGCATCTCTTGCCTTACAAAGTGCTTTATAGGCAAGAAAAAGTGGTGTGATTATGTCTTTTGAAAGTCTCGATATTTCGATATCAGCTTCACCCTCAATTGCCATTTGTACTTGTTGATAGTTTAATCGCGCAAAGGATCGCATTAAACCCCTTATAAATTTGAACTTTACCATATTACCGTCGACATCGATCCACATATGAACTGCTAGACATGGACGATCCTCATTTGGTTTGAGTGAACATAAATCGTTTGATAACGTCTCAGGAAGCATTGGAACTACCATATCGGGAAAATATACCGAATTGCCTCGGTCAAAAGCTTCTTGATCAAGCTCCATTCCCTCGCGTACATACCAAGCAACATCTGCTATTGCTACAATTATATGCCAACCATCGGCATCTCCGTTATGTTCCCAGGGTTCTGCGAAAACTGCATCATCGAAATCTTTGGCATCTGCATCATCAATCGTTATCAGTGGGATATTTCTAATATCTTCTCTTTGTTCATTTGAAAATTTTTCTAAATTATTCACCTGTTCTAAGATCGTATCTGTAAAAGTGAATGGTATTTCATTCTCGTGTAGGGCTATATTTGAGAATGGTTGTTGATTTTGGAAGGCTTTGTCAAAATTAAGAATTTTAGAGATTAAAGCGGTACTTTTTCCAAATTTATTTTGAGAGGTAATTTCACCGAGTACTAGATCCCCTGATTTGGCGCCATTTTGACCATCATTAGTTACAGCATATTCATGACGGATTTTTTTGTCCGTGGGTTTAAGTAATCCGCCATTGTTGGTTTCTTCATATATACCAACAACTGACTTTCTTGATTGCTCTAGTTTCTTTATAACCGTTGCTTGATATGTATTTTCAGAGACTAAATTTAGTCTCGCTAAGACCGTGTCACCTTGTTTGAGGATAGAGTTAAAACTTTTGCGTTTTTTATTAAAATTTAGAATGATCTTGGGGTGTGGTATCTGATGCTTCCAACTAGAGGGTTTGGCTGTTAAGTCACCAAATTCATCGATTTCAATAATTTCAATTACGCTTACGGGTGGTAATTTTCCGCATAAAATATATTTTTTCCCATGGCTTCTCTCGATACTCCCTTTGTTTTCTAACTGACGAACAATCGCTTTAACCCCAATTCGATCTCTTGATTTAATCCCAGTTAGAATTTTACGTAAAGTTACTGAGGCTTTCTGTCGTCCGAGAAAGTTGAGTATTTCTTTTTCTAGAATCGGCAGCGATTGAACATCTTCCTTAGAATTCACGGGCTTGGGTCTGACTGCGATTCTATTCGACTTGTTTTGGAAGTTGTCTCGTTTTTCTTTTTATTTTTCTTAACTGCCTTGACCTTTTTTGTCGTTTTAGTCTTGTCCCCTTTTGCAGCTAACCAAGCTAAAGCTAATTCCAAGTCTGGTGTTTTTTGATTATCTTCTTCGCCATTGGGTTCTTTCATATCTTTAGGCATGTTTGCCTTTATTTTTCCATGCTGAACAAAGGGCCCCCATCTGCCCCATCTCATCATGACTGGTTTTTTTGTTCTTGGGTGTATTCCAACTTCTCGTGGCTCCGGCTTCTTGGGGGCGTTCGCTAGAAGGTCACAGGCTCGATTAAGTCCAACGGTGAGAACATCATCTTCTTTTAGGGATACGTATGTCCCAGCAAGCTTAATAAAGGGGCCAAATGGTCCGATTCCAGCTGTTATCATCTGTCCTGTTTCGGGATATATACCTACTTCACGTGGAAGTTTGATAAGCTGTAAGGCTAATTCCAAATCAACTTCTGCTGGGTTCATAGTTTTCGTCAGCGAACTTCTCTTTGGTTTTTTCTTACCTTGAGCTTCACCTACTTGGATATAAAAGCCATACGGTCCTCTTTTTAGCGTTATATTTTCTTTAGTTTCTGGATGATTTCCTAGATCCTTCGACCCATTATCCAAAAATTCTGTATTATCACTTTCAGTTATAGATAATGGACGCGTATGATTGCAATCGGGGTATCTTGAACATCCAATAAATGCACCATGGCGTCCTAATTTTAAGCTTAACTCACCATCTTCGCAGGAAGGACACTGCCGAGGGTTAGATCCGTTATCAGTATTATGAAAAAAATGTGGTCCGAGTTTTTCATTCAAAACATCTAGAACTTCTCGTACGCGTAAATCAGCCGTTCCATCTACTGCTGTTTTAAAATGGGTCCAAAAGTCAAATAAAACTGATTTATAATCAAGATTCCCATCTGATATCTCATCAAGTTTTTCTTCCAAGTCAGCTGTAAAACTGTATTCCACATATTGGCTAAAGAAGTTTGATAAGAATGCTGTAACTAAACGGCCTCGGTCTTCTGAGAAGAATCGGCGGTTTTCTACTCTGACATAATTACGATCTTGCAGAACTGAGATTATTGAAGCGTAGGTTGAGGGCCGACCAATTCCAAGTTCTTCTAATTTTTTTACGAGGCTAGCTTCTGAGAAGCGCGGCGGTGGTTGAGTAAAATGTTGTTCAGTCTTTAAATCATCCTTTTTTAAATGTTCGCCAACCTCTAACGGAGGCAAAATCCGTTCCTTATCATTTGAGTCATCCTTATCTTCCTCGACTTTCTCATCTTTTCCTTCTTGATACAGTTTTAGAAAACCATCAAAAGCTATAATTGAACCCGTAGCCCTTAATGTAATATTATCATTATCTTTCAATGCTTCTTTTGGCCTAATGTTAACGGCCACTTGATCTATTACGGCAGAAGCCATTTGGCTGGCTAGAGTCCGGTTCCAAATAAGCCGGTATAGTTTTAGTTGGTCATCATCAAGCATTGTCATACTTGAGGGCAAACGGTTAATATCTGTTGGCCTAATAGCTTCGTGAGCCTCCTGTGCGTTTTTTGCTTTTGACTTATACATTCGGGGGCTATCTGGAATATATTCTGGGCCATCTGAAGTCTTTACGTAAGATCTAATATCATTGATTGCGTCATTGGAAATAGATACGCCATCGGTTCTCATGTAGCTTATCAGGCCGGTTGTTTCTCCATCAATAGTTACCCCTTCATATAACCTCTGGGCTGTCTGCATGGTTTTTTTCGCACCAAAATATAATTTCCGAGCTGCTTCTTGCTGAAGAGTTGAGGTGGTGAAAGGAGCGGGAGGGTTGCGTTTTGTTTGCTTTCGCTCAACGGTGGAAATCGAGAAATCTTGATCTTTTATAATACCAACAGCATTCTCGGCATCGAGTTGGGTCTTCAGGTCTAGTTTTGCTAATCTTTTATTATTTAAATGCGTAAGATTAGCGATAAATGATTTTTTTCCTAAGGTTGTAAATTCTACTCTTACAGTCCAAAATTCAACTGGATTAAATGCCTCAATTTCTGTCTCTCTCTCGCAAACCATTCGAAGTGCAACAGACTGTACCCTGCCCGCTGATCGGCTTCCAGGCAACTTTCTCCATAAGACTGGGGATAGTGTAAATCCTACTAAATAATCTAATGCTCTCCGAGCTAAGTACGCATCAACGAGTTCTTTATCCAGTTCTCTCGGGTTTTTGAATGCTTCAAGAATAGCTTTTTTAGTTATTTCATTAAAAACAACACGTTTTACTGGGATACCGTTTAAGAGCTTTTTATCATTAAGTACCTCTTGTACATGCCATGAGATTGCTTCACCCTCTCGGTCAGGATCTGTTGCTAAATATAAGCAATCAGCACCCTTCATGGCTGAGACTATTTCCTTAACTTGTTTCTTGGATTTGCTATCTGTTTCCCAAATCATGCCAAAGCCTTCATCAGGATTCACGGAGCCATTTTTTGAGGGCAAATCCCTTATATGTCCATAACTCGCAAGAACTTTATAATTTGTTCCGAGATATTTATTTATGGTTTTCGCTTTGGAGGGCGATTCAACAATTACAACATTTGACATCAAAATTCATCAACTCGTATGGATTAAAACGGAAAATTACTTATCCTTAACAAAAGCTAAATGTTACAACTTCCGAAGAACTCTCAAACTTTCTTTATGCACATGTCGCATTGGGAAGTGATTTCGTCAATAGAAACTAGTAAACATTTTTATTTTTTTTGAATTTTTTTATGAGTAATGGTTTATTTGATTAACAAAATCATAGATTTAATTCCGATTTTTTCTAAAATTTATTTTATTTTCGGTCCCTTTAACTAATCTGATAATATTTTCTTGATGCCGGAAAAATGCTAATATCATAAATATACCAGCCAAAATCACTAAATTGATATCGTTTAAAAGCCATGCATAAATGGGCGAGGTAATAATGGCGATTAAAGCAGCTAATGATGAATACCTGAATATAAAGGCTATAATCAGCCAAGTTACGCAAGTGGCTATGCCAACGATCCAGTTAACAGCAAGTAATATTCCTAAAGTTGTAGCAATACCCTTTCCTCCTTTGAAGCCGAGCCAAACAGGAAAATTATGGCCCAATACTAAAAACATCCCCGATAATATTATAAATGGCATCAAGCTGTTATTGTCAAAATAAAAATATTGAATAAGAATAATTATTACTGCACCTTTTCCAGCATCTGACATTAACGTAAGTAATGCGAGTGCTTTATTTCCGGTTCTTAAAACGTTCGTCGCACCTAAGTTGCCTGAACCTATTGATCTAATATCTCCTAATCCCGCAATTCGTGTAAATATTAAACCAAAAGGTATAGAACCCACTAAATATGATAAAGCAGATATGAAAAAAAAATCTAAGGTTAAATTACCTATTAAGTTTTCAGTCATAGTTTTCTTACTCGTCTTCTGATTTATAAACCATTCGTCCATCGATAATTGTTCGACGCACAATACCCTGAACTAGACGAAGGTCAAAAGGTGTGTTCTTAGATTTACTTACCAGATCAGTGTCTTTGACTTGCCAACCAAAATCAGGATCAAAAATTACGAGATCCGCGGCGGAGCCAACTTCTATTTTACCTGCCGGTAAATTGAGAAGCTCCGCTGGTCTATTTGTTATTTTTTCTAAAACCTCCAGAAGGGAGAGATTTCCATTATGGTGAAGGTCTAAACTCACTGAAAGCAATGTTTCTAATCCAACTCCACCAGATTCTGCTTGAGTAAAAGGTAAACGTTTACTATCAGCATCTTGCGGGGAATGATCACTCGCTATCGCATCAATGGTGCCATCCTTTAGGCCAGCAATTATTGCTTTACGATCGTCTTCGGAACGAAGTGGTGGGGAGAGTTTTGCGAACGTTCTGTATTCACCAATAGTTTGATCATTAAGAGCAAAATAAGGTGGTGCTGTATCACACGTTATTCTCAGACCTTTCTCTTTGGCTTTGCGAATTACGCTTACTGACTCGCTAGTCGATATATGGGCAAAGTGTAATTTACCACCTGTCATTTCAACTAATCTTATGTCACGCTCAATCATAATGATTTCTGCTTCTCGCGGAATCCCCGGTAATCCCAGTCGAGTTGCTGTTTCTCCAGCATTCATTCCCCCATTTGGCACTAGAGATGGTTCTTCAGGATGTTGAACAATCAATAAATCAAAAGTTAATGCATAACTTAAAGCTCGTCTTAGGACTTGGGCATTCTCGATAGCTTTATCTCCGTCCGTAAATGCCACCGCGCCTGCTTCTGCTAGTAAGCCAATTTCAGTGAGCTTTTTCCCGCCTAAATTAGCCGTTAGCGCGGCATAAGGATAGATTTTCGTTAAACCAATCTTTCGGGCTCTTCGTGCTAGAAATTCAACTTGAGAGGCATCGGCAATTATTGGTTTGGTGTTAGGTAAACAAACAATAGTAGTAACTCCACCAGCCGTTGCAGATAAGCCCACACTTTCAATTGTTTCTTTATGTTCGTATCCCGGTTCTCTTACCTGGACTCTCATATCGACTAAACCTGGAATAAGACAATGCCCAAGACAATCAATCACCTCAATGTCGTCGGATATTCCGTTTTCAAATATTTTAGGTCCAATTTCAGAAACTTTTTCTCCTCGAGTAATTAAACCTCCAGTTGAGTCACAGACCATATCAAAATTTGAAGCGGGATCTAATAAACGAACATTTACATATGCTTTATCCTGAGTAATTTTACCAGGTTGCTTAGGTGTCCAATTACGCTTCATTTGGGTGCATCTCTCTTTCTGTTTTAAGATTATTAGAGAGTATATCTAGGCAAGCCATTCGAACGGCAACACCCATCTCAACTTGCTCGCGTATCACGCTTCGGCTGAAGTCATCCGCAACTTCTGAGTCAATTTCAACACCTCGATTAGCTGGGCCAGGATGCATAATTAATGCGTCCGCCTTTGCCACGGATAGCTTTTTGTAATCTAGACCAAAAAAATGAAAATACTCGCGGATGGATGGGAAGAAGTTACCTTCCATACGCTCAGTTTGTAAACGAAGCATCATTACTATGTCACAGTCTTCTAGTCCCTGCTCCATAGTGTGGAAAACTTTTACTCCCAAATTTTCAGCACCTGCTGGGATAAGCGTTTTTGGAGCTACTAATCGAACCTGAGCTCCCATTGTTATCAACAGGTATATATTTGATCGTGCCACTCTAGAATGCAATATGTCGCCACAAATCGCTATTTTAAGGCCTTGAAGTTTACCTTTTCGGCGCTGAATAGTAAGTGCATCAAGAAATGCTTGGGTTGGATGTTCATGTCCGCCATCGCCCGCATTTATAACAGAACAGTTAACTTTATCTGCTAATAATTGAACTGCTCCCGATAAACCAGCTCTAACAACTAATATGTCAGGATGCATCGCGTTGAGAGTTGCAGCTGTGTCAATCAATGTTTCACCTTTATTAATTGATGAATTATTAATTGACATATTGATGACATCTGCGCTGAGTCGTTTCGCAGCTAATTCAAATGATGTTCTAGTTCTAGTGGAATCCTCAAAAAAAAGATTAATGATGGTGCAACCATATAATAAATTAATTTTTTTATCGGCTCGTCTATTTTGTGCGACGTATTCTTCGGATTTTTCTAATACGTATGCTATTTCTTGGGGAAATAAACCCTCGATTCCTAAGATATGGCGATGAGGATATGTATTTTTAACTGGGCTACTTGCCATAATTCGATAGTATAGGGATGACTTTTATATTCGGCAAGGCTGGATTTCTTTATCGTTTGATTTGGTTTTGTTGATTAAGAGCATCTAGCGCACCTTGTAGTATATAAGTTGCTGCTAACTTATCTATGACTTCACTTCTTTTATTTCTAGTCATATCTGCTTCTTTTATCAAGAACCTCTCAATCGCAGACGTCGACAACCTTTCATCCCAAAATGTTATTCCAATAGGAATCTGCTCAATAATATTTGACCCAAATTGCCTTATTGATTGACATGCTGGGCCTTCGTTACCATCCATGCTCAACGGCAGTCCGATTACTAATCCGCCAACAGAACGGTTGTTTATAAATTTAGTTAATGTTTCACAGTCATCTCTAAATTTCTTTCGTCTTATTGTATCAATACCGACAGAAATATTGATGTCGCTATTTGATAGAGCTAGGCCAATTGTTTTTGAT
>JADHRD010000081.1 GCA_016777585.1 Rhodospirillales bacterium
AAGACCATCAAAATTACCAATAGCTATCGAACCATTTCGATATGCATCAGGTAAGTGTTTATAATGTTTAAAAATACGCATTGTGACGAGAAATTGCATGTCGATTGCATTGGGGTCAAGGGTATTTTAAATTTTTATTATTAGTGATTTTGGTGAATAATAATTTTATAAAATATTATGATCACTATCCTTTGTAGTGACATGGTCGTATTAATGACTAAGAGATGATCGTTGGAATAAATTATTATGTTAAGAAATAAGAATTTGGTGAATCAGGCATTTCAGTTCGAAGAAGCAGGCTATTTTTCTGAGGCAAGCCAAATCTGTCAAGAGATTTTAGTTGATAACCCAGATGATGGAGACGCACTGCATTTACTTGGTATTTTGTGTAATAATCTGGGGAGATATCACCAATCAGTGATTTTTTTTGAGCGTTCGCTCTTGGTTCTAGGACAAACGCCAGCTCTTTTACATAATTATGCCGTTGCCTTACAAGGATTAGATTTTTTGGATAAGGCTTCCAAGATATTACGATTAACCATCGCTTTAGATCCAAAAAAAATAGAAAGTCGGCTCCGTCTTGGAGAGATCGAATTTACCAAAGAGAATTGGCTAAATGCTAAAAAAATTTTTAAAAAAGTGCTCGTGTTCGATCCAGATAATATTGAGGCACTAAATTTTCTAGGAATAACTTATCGACGACTAGAATCTTTGATGGAATCAAGATTTTGTTTTCAGAAGATATTGAACATAAATGACAAGAACCCAGCTGTTCAAAATAATTTAGGTATAACAGAAACCCAAATGAATAATTTTAGGCTTGCCAAGATCGCATTTCTAAAAGCTCTAACGATGGAACCAAAATATTCAGACGCTTACTATAATCTTGGCAATGTTCACCTCGCTGAACTCGAATACGAACTAGCCAGCAATTGTTTTTCAAAATCACTTGAGATTCAACCTGCAAATAAAATGGTAATTTATAATTTGGTTATATGCCGACAAAAACAGAACCTATTGCAAGAAGCTCTCAATTTGGTCAACGAATTAGTTGAGCTATCTCTAAATGCCCCAAATGACTTTTTTAGGGCTATTGTTTGTCGAGCGAATATAAAACGAGATTTGGGACTATACAATGACGCCCTTGTTGATATCAAGTTGGCAGAATCTATAGAAACGAATAATCCAATATTACTCTCAAATAAAGCGCTTATATATCATTATCAGGGGTGTTTTCTCGAAGCTATAAGAGAATATAGATGCGCTTTAAAGTTAGATCCAGATAATCGAGATATTAGGCTGAATATCGCTCAAACTATGCTATTGTCTGGCAATATGGTTGAGGGTTGGCGCGAATATGAAGCTCGGCTTGAAGATCCTGAAATATTAGCAAAACGATGCCGGTTTCCTGGTCAACCATGGGCAGGACAAGCTATAAATAATAAAAGAATCATCGTTTGGTGCGAACAAGGACTTGGGGATATGATTCAATTTGTTCGTTATTTAGAACCTCTTAAAGAAAGAGCTGCTGAAATCATTCTAATCTGTCCGGAACGATTAATTAGATTGTTCTCGAAGTCTAATTTTTTGGTCAAAATCATTAGTGATGAGGGTCCATTTCCCAATGCTGCGTATAATGTACCATTAATGAGTTTGCCTTATCTTTTAAGAACTCAAAACATTCCAAAATATTCGCCATATTTATTTGCAGAGGATGGCTTGGTCAGTAAGTGGAGAGAGATTTTAGGCCCACCGATGAAAAAAAGAATTGGGATTTCTTGGAACGGCAACCCAAAGCAGGAATTGAATTATCAAAGGTCAATCCCATCTGTTGATATAAAGATTCTCTCCGAATTAGATGAATTTGAATTTATTTCTTTACAACAAGTAAGTGAATTGAAGGACCTAAAGCAGATAAAGGCGTTGGAAGATATTGCGAATTATAAAGTTGATTCGGAATCGGCTTTTATAGACACTGTCGCAATAATGTTTAACTTAGACCTTATTATAACCGTTGATACTGCAATCGCCCATCTCGCGGGTGCTTTGGGCTTAAGGACATGGTTATTGCTTCCAAGTTGCCCAGATTGGAGATGGTTATATGATCATGAGTCTACTAATTGGTACCCAAGTATGAAATTATTTAGGCAGACCAAAGTTGGTGACTGGGTTGAAGTTATTGAGCGCGTCTCTAGATCTCTGAGACAAAAAGAATTTTTAAATTAGCGTCTTATGGTAAATAAAATTCCAATGAGAATTGATGTCGCGCCAATAATGTGAAAAAATCTAAGCTGTTCGTTTAAAAATATAATGGCCAGTGTTGAGCCGAAAACTGGTATAAGATTTACAAAGATAGATGATCTGTTAGCACCAATAGCTGAAACAGAGGCATTCCATAAATAGGTTGGAATTAAGGAAGTTAATGTAGCCAAAATAATTACCCAAAAAATAGTGGATTTATCGAGAGGCATTGGTCGATATACGATTGTTTCATATAAATAGAATGGTAATAAAAATAAACAGCCTGCTATAATTACAGAGAATGTAATTGAAGATAGGCTTAACTCTCTAGGTATTGTTCTAAGGATATTTGCATATGATCCGAATCCCAGGATTGCTATCAGCATAATCAGGTCACCTATATTGAATTTTAATTCCAATAAATTTGTGATATTAGCTCTTGAGGCCATCGTAATAATGCCAATACAACCCAAAAAAATACCAAAACTCTGAAATTTGCCTAACTTTTCTTTAAAAACTAGCCACGCGATCAGCGCTGTGGTTAATGGTTGTCCGGCATTTACGATAGATACATTCATTGCCTTAGTATAGTTAACGGATATCATTGACAATGTACTGGCTCCAATCATAAAAATTCCCATCCAAAGAATTTGTTTTTTTATTTTTAAAATTAAATGGATTTCCTCCCGAATAAAAGGGAAAGCCCACGGCATAAGACACAAGCCAGCTATACTCCAACGCCAAAAGGTGAGACCGATTGGGGGAACCTCTGCATGAATATAGCGGCCAATAACAATGCCTAGGGCCCAACCAAGTACTGTCAATGTGGCGAATAAATACGCAATATTTATTTGATTTCCTTGAGCCATAATATTTTTTGTAGATCTAATAATTTTCTCATAAGTAATTATATTTTTATTTTTAGCATATCTTTTGAAAAAATTTTTCGTGAGCGTCTAAAGCTTCATTTGAGTTGAATAATATACTATTTCTATCCTTAATCATTTCTTCAAGACGTTGACGAGCGTTTTTATTTTTTCCATAGTAACAGGCTAATTTAATAAATTGCGAGATTGTGTTTGCTATAGGTTCAATTATCGACATTTTTTTATAAAGTCCAAGCGTTACTCGTCCTCTTAGAAACTTACCGGGAAGTGTTACGACTATTTTACCCATAGCGAAAGCTTCATAACTTGTATTTCCGCCACCAAAGTAAATAGTATCTAAAATAACATCTGATTTGGATAATGCAGCAAAATATTCTTCTTGAGATAAGCGCGGGAGAAAATGTATTCGTGAGGTAACGTCAGGTATTTTAGTGTTAAATCTTTTTACAAGTTTGTCTTTCCATTTTGAATTCTGGCCAGATATTAAAATAATATTACCATTTTTATCCTTTCGCAGAATTTCTGCCATAATTTTATCAAAGTCAGGATGAAATTTAAATAAACTTTGGGGGCAGAAGTAAATATTTTTATCAGTTTCTAATTTGAAATTAAATCGAGTTTTTTTTACTTCTGTTAAAGTTGGCTGGTAGTCTACAGAAAGATATGGAAGTTTGACAAGTTTCTCTGAGTAATGTTCTTGAGCATTTTTTGGCTCACAGAGTTCGCTTGATATAAAATAATCAATTGTTGAAATACCAGAGGTTATTGGATGGCCGAAAGTTACACATTGATTAGATGCGAGTTTAGAGAAAGCTAGAAAATAAGTAAGCGGCTCCATGCCAATATCTGTGTAGTATAGAATATCTAGAGTTTTGTTTGCTATGATGATTTTTGTTTCATTTAGCGTAGGTGTTGGAAAATATATATCTTTAATATGCGAACTAAATTCATCGATTAAATATTTTTTATTTTTTTGATTCATACCCGGGCAAAACATGAATACGTCGAATTTATTTTTATTTAGTCCTTTTATAAGAGCTCGGTTTAGCTTGGTTATTGTGTGATTGCCAAAATACATCGAGACAAACCCTATCCGAATTTTTTTTGAAACCCTATTTTTATTCAAATGTGGTGCTGAGTAGGTAAGGCTTGGGTAGAGTCTCCTATATATTTTAGCCAATTGAATTTGATGATTTTTATCGTTCCTATTTTGGTAGGCTGAGAAAAAATTAGTAATACCAATGTCAGTTAAAGGGTCAGATAATTGTATTTCTATTTTTTTAAGATCATCAATAGCAATTTTTTGACGATTCCGAGCCTTATTTAAAATATTATTTGACTCTGCTATAATTGGCAAAGATAGAGCTTTTAATAGCTTAAATATTATGTTCTCAGGATTAAGCCTTATCTGTCGATCAAGTTTCTCTGATGCTAAATTATAATCTGATTGGCGTAGCAACATTACAATTAAATTTTTCGCAACAGTCTGGTTCTTGTTATCCAGTCGTAGTGCTTGATTAAAACAATCGAATGCTTTTTTGGTATTGCCTAATTTTTCAAGAGCATTTCCATAGTTGTTTAGCGCATCAACATCATTTGGTGATATAAATAATGCCATTTTAAGATTTCTTATCGCGTGCTTAAAAAGCATTAGATCTATAAATATTGACCCCTGATTAACTAGCGCAATTAAATTGTTTGGTTCTACAATTAGTATTTCAGAATATAAACCATGAGCTTGAGAAATATCACCGGCTGAATGATATTTAATCGCTTTTTCGAGAAGGTTGCTATATCTTGATGTCATGATATGTTTATATTTAACTACAGGTCATTAAAAAAATCTTCAAAATATAACCCAACAGAGTATATTTTACATTCTTACTTTAATTAGTAGACTAATAATTAATAATAGTTTAAGTGCCGTAAGCAACTTTAATTTTGTCAGCTGTTTCTTTCAAATTTGAAAGGAATTTTTTTACTATTTCTTCAATCGTGGCAGCCTGGCGCACCCATACCAAAGAGATACAACCAATTACTTTATTTTCTATTTGAATAGGAACTGCAATTGCTTGTAATCCATCATCATAACTTGATCTTAGTGGTCGTTCGCCACCACCAAAAGAGGCTTCCCTCGTCGCATAACCGTTTACTTTAATTTTTTCTAATTGATTTAAAAATATCTTATCATTCATTACAATGCGATTTGCTACGCTATTAGTTTCTTTTAGTTTATTAATTATATCATCTCTCTCGGCTTGGTCACAGAATGCCAGATAAACCCTCCCCATTGCCGACAGCGGAATATTAATCATATGCCCAATTTCATCTCGTTTTAATAAAAAAGGGGTTTTAGCGCGGCTGGTTTCTATTAATTGCATATAAATTTTCTCATGATGAATCACAGCTAAGTCAGATGGCCAAGAAGCCTCCCTACATAATATGTCAAGGAAAGGTGCCGCTATCTCGGCTAAACGATCCTTATCATCTAAACCCTTCAACATCCCTTTTATTTTAAAACTATTTCTATATAGGCCATCACCAAGCCCTCTGCGCACCCATCCCGCACCTTCTAAAGTCCTTAAAATACGCAATATTGTTGGGCGTGGAAGGTCTGCAGCCTGATACACTTGATTTAGAGTTGCAGCACGCTTTTCTTGTAATATTTGCATGATATGCAGCCCTCTTTCCAAGGCCCTTATGGTCTTATGGTTAGATTTCTCTGAGACTTTCATTGAATTCCAAATTTAAAAGCAGAGGGTGACATTGTCTAATCTAATTGCTACCTTAAATTAGATAAAATTTCAACTAGTGAAATATTTGGTATGGTTATTGGGAAAATTCTTGCTAGATTTAGCCTAATAAAAGGACTGATATTTGTATTTTTGCTTAGGAGTACACTTTATGTATTTGAACAATGCTTGGTACGTAGGCGCTTGGTCAAGTGAAGTTAATAGAAAACCTTTTCAAAGATTTATGCTGGATAAGCCTCTTGTTTTTTACCGGAAAGAGAATGGTGAACCTGTGGCTCTAGATGACCGTTGTTGCCACCGCTTTGCGCCATTGTCGGCAGGTTGGTTAGATGGTGATAATATAGTGTGCGGATATCACGGATTTACATACTCTCCAAGTGGTGCTTGTGTTTCTATACCCGGCGTAGAGAAAAAGCCAAAGAAAATAGGTGTCATGGGTTACCCTGTTATTGAGAAATGGGGGTGGATCTGGGTATGGATGGGTAATGCAGAGGCGGTTGATGAAACAAAAATACCTGATTTTCATTATTTGCAAGACCCAGCATGGACAGGTCACGGTGAAACACTAAATTTAAAAAGTAATTACGATCTAGTTGTTGAGAATCTACTTGATTTAACTCATGCTAAATATGTTCATAAGACAACACTTGCGACAAACGACGTAACTGAATTTCCATTAACAATTACCGAGCAGGAAGATACTATTATAGTGGAGCGAATGATGCGCGGTATAAAGGCTTCACCATTATTTGCACATGCAGGTAATTTTACAGAACCTGTTGATCATAGACAACATATCGTTTTTACACCACCTTGTTACATATCCATCAATACAACGGTTGTCTCGGCTGCTAACTCGATGGAAAATAAAAGCGCTGATATTAGAATTCTAAACGCCTTAACGCCAGAAACATCAACTACCACTAATTACTTTTGGAATTTAGTTCGTTGTTTTGCTCTAGACGATGAGGATATGACCAAGTTCCTTTATGAAGGCAATAAGTTTGCTTTTTCAGAGGATCAAGAAATTATAGAGAAACAACAGCAAATGTGGAATACAGTTCCGAACGCCAAGCCTGTCCCATTTCCTCACGACAAGGGAATCATTCAAAAAGGAAAATTAATGGAAAGGTTAATCTCATCCGAAAAATGCAACTATAATTAGCCATTATATCATATCGTTGAAGCTAATTAAATTGCTATTCCTGTCTGGCGCCAGGTTGAAGTTCCTTTGCAATCAGGGCACACGCGTTCACCAATATGACTAGATTGGAACTCGTCCATGCACATAAGACACTTTCTACGTTTAGCAACCAGTTTATCTGATTGTGGTTTTTTGTTCATTTCCGAACGAGAAGCCATGGATTTCTCTCCATTGTTAGATTTTAACCGCATCTAGCAGTATTCTTATTTTTCCTCTCCCAAAATCAAATACAATGATAAGCAAAATAGGCCAATAATTTCTTACTTTCTATTACCACAATAAGTGTTTTAAAAAAAGGAACAGTGTTATACTCGCATTACCCTCTAATCTTTATATGCAAAATTTGCATACCAACTATGATAATTTCGTATCCCTAAGTTTTAGTTGTTGTAACTAAACAATATTTTTCAAAATATCATATTTAAAATCCACATCATCATACATTATAATAAATGATTTTGCGAGTATTTTCTGATTTCTTAATAAATTTTGTGTGTAAAGGAATTTGGAATTAAGAAAATATAGGATTTTAAATTTAAACTTTTTCAAGCTAGCTAATTCCAACAAAATATTTTGGCTTTTGGTGCAAAAAGACAATAATTTGAAATATAAAAAATCTACGCAAAAAAGATTAACTTAACCAATAATATTATTTAAAGTTGGACTCGGTCGCATTGCTCTTCTAATTTTGTCTTTATCAGCATGATAGTAACCACCAAGGTCAACACTCGTACCCTGTGCAGTAAGTAATTCATTAATGATTTTTTTCTCGTGTAAAGTAAGTTGCGTAGCTATTTCTTGAAAATGAGACTTCAACTGTTCAACTTCATCTTGATCTGCAAGTGCTTGTGACCAGTATTTTGCAATGTAAAAATGGCTACCACGATTATCAATTTCGCCAACCTTTCGGCTAGGCGAGTTATCGTTATCTAATAATAATTCTACTGCTTGGTCTAAAGTTTTTGCTAAGATAGAAGCTTTTGGATTATTTTTCTTACTTCCAAGAAATTCTAGAGAGGCGCTTAGAGCGCAGAATTCGCCCAGTGAGTCCCACCGTAGATGTCCCTCTTCGGCTAGTTGCTGAACGTGCTTTGGAGCAGATCCACCGGCACCAGTTTCAAATAAACCACCACCGTTCAAAAGAGGTACAATTGAGAGCATTTTGGCACTGGTTCCAACTTCTAATATGGGAAAGAGGTCAGTAAGATAATCTCTAAGCACATTGCCCGTGACTGAAATAGTATCCAAACCATTTTTTACTCGCTCTAGTGAGAAACGCGTTGCTTCAACAGGTGACATAATTCGAATATCTAAGTCTTCAGTATCATGTTGAGGAAGGTATACCTGAATTTTTTTGATTAATTCAGCATCATGTGCGCGGTTTTCATTAAGCCAAACAATCGCTGGTGTATGTGTTGCTCGTGCACGATCAACGCCTAATTTAATCCAATTTTGGATAGGCAAATCTTTAGTCTGACACATTCGCCAAATATCATCTTTGAAAACGTTATGTTCAATTAATATTTTTCCTTTTGCGTCAACTACTCTTATTTTACCATCACCAGGTGCTTTAAACGTTTGTGGGTGAGAACCGTATTCCTCAGCTTTTCTTGCCATCAATCCTACATTTGAGACGCTCCCCATTTTTGTGGGATCAAAAGCGCCATATTTTTTACAGAATTCGATTGTTTCTGAATATATTCCAGCATAGCTGCTATCAGGAATTACGCACTTTGTATCGCGTTCTTCTCCATCTGGACCCCATGCTTTGCCGCCCGCCCGAATAAGGGCGGGTAATGATGCATCAATGATAACGTCACTTGAAACATGAAGGTTTGATATGCCGCGATCAGAATTGACCATGTATAGATCAGGTTGATTGCTAATGCACATCTCAACATCGCTCATTATTTCCGACTTCTTTTCAACTGGGAGAGTGGAGATTTTTGAGAGGAGATCATCAATTCCTAAATCTGGGTCTACCGAGATATTTTTTAATGTGACGGAATGTTTTTCAAACACCTCCCTAAGATAAACTGAGACAGCATGGCCAAAAATGATTGGGTCTGAGATTTTCATCATGGTGGCTTTGATATGCAGTGAAAACAGGACGCCCTGTTCTTTAGCGTTCTTCATTTCATTTTTTAAAAATGATCTAAGAGCTTTTACGCTCATCATTGTAGCATCAATGACGTCACCTTCGTCGAGCATATGATTAGATTTTAGCAAAGTTATGTTTTGGTGCTGATCTATATACTCAATACTGGCAGGCCCTGATGATTCTGGTGAAATAGTTACAGATTTTTCATTCGAACAAAAATCTCCATTTTGCATTGTTGATACGTGTGTTTTCGAATCTGAGGACCAGTGCCCCATGCTGTGAGGATTCTTCATTGCGAAAGCTTTTACCGCTTTCGGCGCTCGCCTATCGGAATTTCCTTCACGAAGAACCGGGTTCACAGCACTACCCAATATCCTTCCATAGATTTCCTTTATATTCTTATCTTTTTCTGTTGTAGGGTTATCTGGATACGATGGAATTTTAAACCCCTGACTTTGTAGTTCAATAATAGCAGCATTTAGTTGAGGAATAGAGGCGCTTATATTCGGGAGTTTGATTATATTTGCATCCGATTCTTGGACAATCTCACCAAGTATAGATAAGTCATCACTTTTTCTTTGAGAGTCGGAGAGATTTTCAGGAAAGTTTGCTAAAATTCTGCCAGCTAAAGATATATCACGAGATCCTATTTTAATATCTGCAACTTTTGTAAAAGACTGTATAATTGGCAGAAAAGAACCACTCGCTAATTCAGGTGCTTCATCAACTTTTGTATAGATTATATCGGGTTTATCGACTAATTGATAAGTCATATGAACTTCAACTCCTAACGTATTTTTGCGCAAGAAACGCTTTTTCACTAACAAGGTTTTAGATTTAATCCCACATTTTTGTCTTCGACAATAAACATAAAATTTTTGATGGTATTGTGCAAATCTGTGATAGTAGACTTAAATCTCGAGTATCTTTTATTAGCACAGAAGAATCTAAGCAACCCCGAGAGATAAAAAATATATTTTGAGAAGAAGTTAAGCCTAAAATTAGAATCTTCAACCATTGCTGTGATCGATCTAGGCATAGACTTTGAAGATTGTACCTGTCAAAAAGAAAATAAAAAACAATGTAATTGGTGCCCCTCGCCGGAATCGAACCGGCACTCCCTTGCGAGAACGGGATTTTGAATGCAGTAGGTAAACTTCTACTGTTTTGATAATAAGGGATTATTCGCATTATATTGCCTTATGTACAAAGAAATGTATAAAATGCTGTGTGCAGTTTTTCCAAGTATTCCACCGTTTATATGACCGTTTTAGCCTTCAAACGCCTTTACAAACCGTTCAATAAACGCATCGTCTGTTGTAGTGGTGAATGTTTTGTCGAAAGAATAGTCATCGCATAAAGACTCCAAAATAGTTTCTAAGCGGGGCGGAGCGGAATTGATGAAGCGACAATTCGATCATTTAACTCTGGTTTGCCAATTACCTCCAACATCCTTTTTATAGATAGCTCAGCGAGTAATGAAGACGTACTTGGTCCAAGTAAAATTGAT
>JADHRD010000082.1 GCA_016777585.1 Rhodospirillales bacterium
TCGGTAAAATTATTCTTTAGACGATATAAATCAGCGAGGTTGCTCAAGGCTTCAGGAAAATTTTTTCGAATTAGGATGGCATTGTTGAAATCATTCTCAGCTAGTTCAAGTTTTTTCCATTCCTTATAGATAATCCCCCTAAGGTTCAGAGCTTCTGAGAAATTTGGCTCAAATTTAATGGCATTATCAAAAAACTTTTTAGAATTATTTAAGTCATTAAATTGGAAATAAATTGTGCCAACTAAATAATTAATAATTGGATCTTGGGGTTTTTCTCTAAGAAATTGCAAATATCCTGCCATGGCTGGCTCGTAATGGCCATTTGCTTGCTGGAGCACGGCTAATTTCAATTTAATATCTGTGGTTTTAATCATTAGAGGTCTCGAGTTTAAAAGTATTTTATAAAATGATTATTGATAAATAATAATAAAAAATATATGAAATTTAGGCTTAAACAACTATAGGTTGCTTTGCTGTCTTAAGCTAGTATGTTAAAGGGCGTGTTAAATGGTTGTAAAAATATGACATTTCCGGACAAAAAATTTCCAAATATCAAAGAATATACCGATGAATATTTTAATAATTATTCAAAAGCTGCCGCCAGTCTAGATATTAGTAAACTAGAACAGGCGGCTGAGGTGCTTTTAAAAGCCTATCAATCAAAAAAGACACTTTATGTTTGCGGTAATGGCGGTTCTGCTTCTATATCGAACCATTTGGCATGTGACCATGGTAAGTTGGTAGCGACAGATACAAACCTTTGTCCAAGGATTCATTCTTTAGCAAGTAATGTTGAGGTTTTAACAGCAATAGCAAATGATATTTCTTACGACGAAGTTTTTGTTAATCAGCTAAAGCTTCTTGCAGATGTCGGTGATGTGGTTATGACGGTTAGTTCGTCTGGCGACTCTGAGAATATTGTGCGTGTAGCTAAGTGGGCGCATGACTTTGGATTAGACGTGATATCTTTGACGGGCTTCTCCGGCGGCCGAAGTGCAAAAATCGCAACTGTTAATATTCATGTCGAGGCGGATAATTATGGTATAATCGAAGATGTTCATCAATCTATTATGCACTTATTGGGACAATATATTAGACAATCACATATGGACGAAACGGTAATAACAGATAGGCGTTTTTAATGTTTGAAATGCCGCATACCTGAAAAAACCATCGCGATGTTTTGATTGTTTGCAGCAGCAATTACTTCATTATCTCGTATTGATCCCCCGGGTTGAATGACTGCTGTTACCCCAGCAGAAGCTGCTGCCATTAGACCATCAGAAAATGGAAAAAACGCATCTGAAGCGACGACTGAACCGTATGCTCTACTAGCCCCTTCGTCGGCTGCGGTAGACGCATCTTGCGCCTTCCAAGCTGCAATCCTGGAAGAATTAACTCTACTCATTTGACCAGCACCAATACCAACGGTAGCTTGATCTTTAGCGTAAACAATAGCATTAGATTTTACATGTTTACATACTGTAAAGGCAAACATTAGATCCTTCATCTCTTTCTCACCCGGTTTCCGTTCAGTGACTACCGTCAGATTGCTATCTGTAAGTAAAGCGTCACTTTCTTGAACCAAGTAACCGCCAGCGAGTGTGCGAACAGTCATTTCTGGATGCGCAGAGTTGGGCACTGTACCAGCAACAAGGACTCTTAAATTTTTCTTCTTTGCTAAAATTTTACTTGCTTCGGAATCAATCTCTGGCGCAATAACTACTTCTGCAAAAAGATTAATTATTTCGGTGGCTGTGTCTGCATCTAGAATTTTATTAAAAGCAATGATCCCCCCGAAAGCGCTCTCCGGATCGCAGGATAAAGCTTTTTTATAAGCGTTTGATAACGTTTTATCTGTCGAGACGCCGCATGGGTTTGCATGTTTTATAATTGCACAAGTGGGATTTTTAAATTCTGCAACAAGTTCATAAGCAGCATTCGTATCATTTAGGTTGTTAAAGCTCAGCTCCTTTCCCTGAGTCTGTTTGGATGTAGCTACGCCGGGTCTTTGGCTAGAGTTTGCATAAAATGCGGCTGTTTGGTGGGGATTTTCGCCATATCGAAGCTCTTGTTTCAGTGTCCCAGAAAAATTTAGTCTTTCGGGGTGCTGATTTCCTGACATATTAGAAAACCAGGTTCCGATTGCTATGTCGTAGGCCGCTGTCCGTTGGAATGCTTTTTCTGCAAGCTCCTTCCTAAAACTCAATGTTGTTGAACAGTTATTGTTATTAAGTTCATTAGTTAAATTATCATAGTCTTTCGGGTCTACTACGATAGTAATAAAACGATGGTTTTTTGCAGCCGAACGAATCATCGATGGACCACCGATATCGATATTTTCTATGCAATTTTCAATATTATTGGGATTAAGTTTTATTGCCTCTTCAAATGGATAGAGGTTAACAATTACAAGATCAATGTTGAGAATATTATGCTCAAGCATGGCTTCTGTATCCTCTATACAGTCCCGTCGGCTCAGCACGCCGCCATGTATTTTGGGATGAAGAGTTTTTACTCGGCCACCCATAATTTCTGGAAATCCAGTATAATCGGATACGTCTGTGACTGAAATGCCTTCGTTCCGAAGAGTTTTAGCTGAACCACCAGTGGATATTAACTCTATCTCAAGTTTCGAGAGCTTTTTAGCTAGTTCAATCAAATTAGTCTTATCTGAAACAGAAATTAGTGCGCGTTTTATAATATTTTGCATCTAGTAAGGCCCCCAATATTTGATAAAACTTAAGCAAGAAGGATATAGCAAACTGACTAATTGTGAGCCAGACAAATTATTATTTTTATTAAGAGGGAGGGTTATACTCAGGAACTAAACTATGAATTATTTTGATGAGAGATTTCCAATCGTTTGTAATGATAGTTTTATTTATTTTATCAATTTGTAAAATGATATCCTCGAGATCAACCACTCTTGGTGCCGCAAGCATGACGCCTGATTGGGATGTTTCGACTAATTTTTCACCATCGTGAAACATTTCTTCGAATAGTTTCTCACCAGGCCGCAATCCAGTGTGAATAATTTTAATATCTTTGTTGGGACTATGTCCGGCTAATCGGATCATTTGCTCTGCTAGACTCTGAATTAGAACTGGTTTTCCCATCTCAAGTACAAATATCTTGCCAACCTGATTCGGCTGTGTTGTTCCTAAAGCCGATGCTGCTAGCACTAATTCGACTGCTTCCCGTACTGTCATAAAATAACGTTTCATTTTTGGGTCAGTAACAGTAACCGGCCCACCGTTAGATATTTGGTCGCGAAAAAGTGCCACAACTGAACCTGCAGAACCTAATACGTTGCCAAAACGAACAGTAATGAAACGGGTCGTGTTAAGGCCTCTTTCCAAATCCAAGGCTTGGCAATAGCTCTCTGCTATTCTTTTTGACGCGCCCATAATATTTGAAGGGTTAACCGCTTTGTCTGTTGAAATCTGCACGAACGTTGATACCAACGCCTTATTAGCAGCATCTGCGACATTTTTTGTTCCTATTACGTTTGTGAACATGCCTTCGAACATATTAAATTCTACCATCGGGACGTGTTTGAGAGCCGCAGCGTGGAAAACAAGTTCTGGTTTATACTTTTCAAATATTTGAAACACGCGCTGACGGTCTCGAACGTCACCAATTAATGCATGGCGTGCCACATTTGGGTTCTTGTTTGAGAGCTCCATATCGATTGTATATAAATTAAACTCACTATTTTCGACGAGAATTATTTCGCTCGGAAAATAATTGGCAATTTGCCTTACAAGTTCGCTACCAATACTTCCGCCCGCCCCAGTAATCAGCACTCGTCGTTTTGTAATAAGATCTCGCATTTCTCGTGAATCCAAGGAAGTTTGCGGACGACCCAACAGGTCTTCAACATCAATTGGTTTAATGTTAATTTCATTTGAACCAGTTAAGCTCTTTTTAAAATCTGTCAAAGAAGGTAATCGAGCTAGTGTCATGCCCAATGAGTCGGCTACTGTTAGAAGCGCTTCTAGATCATGTTTCTCAACGCGTTCTGAAGTAATTACAAGACGTTGTGGCTTTTGCCCAAGTCGCGTTAGGTCATTAAATATAATAGGTATCTCATCTGTCGTTCCAAGAATTTCAACCCCTTGAATATTCCTTCCCACGCGTTCATTTGTACCTGATATAATGCCACAAACCCTGTAATTAGAATCACCCCTAGCTAAATCTCTTATAAACAGGTCGGCACTATCACCAGCTCCGACTAGCAATATTGGAATTCGTTTGTGGGCATTGTTTTCATATCTTAAATCAATATTTTGATCTTTAAATAATCTATATAAGAATCGGGGCCCGCCTAGTAATGCCATTAATACGAACCAATTTATAAAGGGAAGTGAACGAGGCAGGTCTTCTAATCTATTATTTACGAATGAAATAACAACAAATACCAATATGACCAAGCTAGTTGATTTGGTGATATTTATTAGATCGTTTAATGAAGCGTATTGCCATACTCCTCGGTACATCTTTAATGACCTGAAAACAATGGCCGCAATCGCTGTGAATAAAGTTGTACCAAAGATAAGCTCTCTTACAGCATAAGACTCTAAAACGTCGTTACCCAATCGTAAATATAAGGCTAATATAAAAGATATTGATGCCATGAATACGTCATGGATAAAAGCTATGTTTGCGCGGTTATAAATTTTTGGCAATTTTTTTATACCTTAGGCGAAAGTTTGAATAAAAAACGATTTAATATTCATGAAAGTTTACCATTTTCTTAAAATAATAGCTCTAGACACGTTCTTTACCATTAAAATTTGCTTACTATCTCTCTAGACCATGTTTTTCTAATAAACTTCCATTATACCAATTAACAGTTTTTTCTATCCCAACATCTGATTGAAAGGGCGGTGACCAATTAAGATCAGACTTTATTCTTGTTGAATCGACAGTCAGGGTCTGAGTTAGTCGCTTTATTATTTCTGTATTGCCAGTTATTTTTCCTAATAAAATTAGATATTTTTGTGGAATATTGAAAATTCTTGCTTTAGTACCAAATGCTCTTGATATTTTATTGATTAGCTCTGTGGTTGATAGGTTTTCTTCATCACTTAAAAAAAATATTTTATTGGCGGCTTTTGGGTGGTCGACAGCTTTTGTTATGGCGTCAGTTAAGTTGTCTACAAATATCAGACTTCTCTTATTGTTAATTGAGTTAAGAGGGAGAGGATAATTTCTTTTTGCTAACTTAAGTAAACTAAGAAAATTTCCTTTTACATTTGGGCCATATACTAATGGTGGTCTTATTATAACAACTTCCATTGAGCTCCTCTGAGCAATTTTAAGCAACTCTTGTTCCGCCTCATATTTTGAGATGCTATAAGGATCATTGGGTGATATGGGTCCCGATTCTTTAAAGCCCCCTAGAGGACTTATCTCTCCGGCTACCTTTGCACTGCTAAGAAATATAAACCGTTTTATGCCAGCATTTGCGGCCTGTAGGGCTAAAGCCTGAGTACCTAGTGTATTAACACAGCGAAATGCCTCCATCGGATTTCGCGATTGATCCTTCATAATGTGAACACGAGCAGCTAAGTGAATTATCACCTCAGCACCAGAAATTATATTTGACCAATCTGTATTTTCACTTATTTCTGGAACTTTGTGCAGGGGAATTCCATTTGTACCTGAAAAAACCCCAGTTTTTCGGGTCGTGCCTGATAAAATATGGCCTTTTTCACGGAGGGTGCGTATTAGTGGGGTTGCTATGAAACCTGTTGCCCCAGTAATAAGTATTTTACTCATAATATAGCCTTGTCGAAAACATCAATCATCTTTTGTGCTTGGCAAGATCTAGAGTATTTGGGTGCTGCGGCCACACAATTCTGTGACATCTTTTTGAGTAGTTTTTTATCCTCAATAAGCATTTTGATTGATTTTGATAAGGCCTCGGGATTCTCAGGGGGCACCCAAATACCTGCACACTCTTTTTCAATAATATTTCTTGCCTCCCCATCAGGCATATTAAGTAATATTGGTAGTCCCATAGACATCGCTTCAAAAATCTTGGATGGGATAACTTCTGAGAACGCTGGATCATTTTTCAAATGTACAAGCGCAATATCACATAAAGACCAAATAGACCGCATTTCTTCTTTCGGTTGCATAGGTAAAAATAGGGTATTTGGAAGATTGTGGTCAGACGAGAGTTTTACAAGATTCTCCCGATCAGCTCCTGCTCCTACAAAAAGAAAAATAATATTTTTTTCATATTTCAGTTTTTTAGCTACTTTTAATACATTGCTAAGGCCATGGGCCATCCCATGTGTGCCGATATACCCAACAACAAAACTATTTTTGATGTTATATTTAATAGCTAGCTTGGCACACTGTTCCATCGGCTGATATCGGCTAACGTCAACCCCATTCCTTACGACATCAATTTTGGTTGCATCAATTCCCCGGTCCACCAAGTTTTTTTTGAAAGCAAAAGTTAATGGGGCCACCCTTGTAGAATGTCGGTAAAGAAATAGTTCGACCTGCTCAAATAAATTTATTAGACAATTCTTTTTTATAGCGCCAACCGCTACAATTGATGTGGGCCAAAGGTCGCCTAACTCAAATACGAATGGAAGACGTCGAACAAATGCAACAAACCATCCAGCGACGGCCGCAAAAAATTGTGGTGAGGTTGCGGCTATTACATCCGGACGAGATTGTAAAAGACCAAAAAAAGAACTCATTATACCAAAGCTTAGAAAGTCTAAACCCCGGCGAAATATGCCGTGGTTTTGAGAAATATAGGTCTTAACTCGCACGACGTTAATTCCATCCACGTTTTCATTGAAATACCAGTGATTCTTATACCCTGCGAAAACAATACCTAACGGGAAGTTTGGTGCCGATGTAATTATGGTAACATCATGACCAGCTTTTACCCAATGAAGTGCTCGTTCGTAGACTCTGGTCGCAGCAGCATTAGTCTCAGGTGGAAAATTTTCACTGAAAAAAAGAATTTTCACTTAACACCTCTAAAATAAAATAAAATTAAAACGACGTTTAAACTCGCACAAAGAATAGAGATGAGCGGGAATATCAGTGAAAAATAAGCCCAACCAAGTAAGCACATGTTTAAAATTAGAATAGTCAGAGAAACGTGAGCATGACTTAGCCCCCGGTTCGTCGCGAGTTGGTAGAAATGTTGACGATGAGGAAGCCAAAACCGTTCTTTATTCAGGCACCTAATAATTAGGGTAATTGTGGCATCGGAAAAATAGTAAAGAGGGATGATAATACTAATAGGCCATAATGGGGTGGGTAAAATTTGCAGTAATAACCAACCAATTATAAAGCCCAGGGGTATGCTGCCTACATCCCCTAAAAAAAGCTGGGACGGAGACCAGTTCCACCATATAAAACCTAACGCGGATGCGGCTAAAACCAAACCCGAGAGGCCAACTTCTGACCGCCCACCGCTTATAAGAATAATAAGAAACAACCCACTTCCAATACTTATAGTCTCAACTGCCGTAATACCATCAATTCCATCCATAAAATTGAAAACATTAATAAACCATACCCAAATAAATGCTATAATAATGAGTTCAAACCAAGTTGGAATTATTCCATGAAAATAGGGCTCTGATGGTGACATCATCAATAAAACAAAAGTAGATGAAATAAATTGAGCTGTTAATCTTAGGCCAGCAGGGAGATCCTTAAGGTCATCAATCCAGCTAATCAGAGCAAGAAACAGGGTCGCTATAATTAGCGGAAGGTATGTATCGTCACGAGAATTAAATATAACAACAAATGCAATTAAAACCGCCCCAATAACGACAATTCCGCCACCTTTCGGTATAGGTTTTCTATGGCTCGACCGCTCATTTGGAGTGTCAAAAATTTTCTTGTCTCGCAAGAAACCCAAAAGCAATTTTGTTCCCAAAAAGCTTATAGAGGCAGTAATAATAAAAATAAAAACTATATGAACAAAATTCATGATTTCCATATATTAACAATAATATCAAAAAATCCTAGTCTGCACTGTATACATCTTTGCTCCAAGCCAAAAATTTTAATAAACCGATATTGAATTTTATTCTGGACTTAAATCCAAGTTGTATTTGCGCTTCGCTTATATTAGGGCTCCGGCGCATAGGTTCATCTTGTGGATAACCGTCTGGGTAGTCAATCAAATGATAGATTAGTTTTTTAGATATAACTTCCTTAGTTGTTTCCACTAGCTCTATGATTGAGGTCTCTGGATTTAAATTGCCAATATTGCACGATTCCCACGGAATTCCATTTAAAATGATCATAAAAAACCCAAGTATTGCATCTGTGATGTAGCAAAAAGTTCTAGTTTGTGAACCATCCCATTATATTTGCAGAGGAAGACTTTTTTGATTTTACTGGCAAAATTTGGTAACACCCTGCATTCATTTTCCAGTATTTCTGGACCAAATACATTAGAGGGTCTAATCATATTTGTTTTTAGTACGGTCTGATTATGAAAAATATAAGTAATTGTTTCACCCACCCGTTTGCTCTCACCGTAGCACGCTCGTGACCCTTGACAGAAAACATTGCCACGATAATTCTCTGGGGTTGGCACATTCTTTGTTTCTGGATCGCCATATATTTCACTCGACGAAAAAAAGATAAAACGTGCATTGGAGGCCTTTGATAGCTCTAGCATGTTTCGTGTGCCAGCGATTGCAACGTCCAGTTTTCCCATAGGAAATATCCTATAGTAGTGCTCGGGCTAACTATACCAGCGGCATGAATAACGAAATCAAGCTTGCCATTATACTGAAAGGGCTTAATTATATCATGGTTGATAGACTCGATTTTCATCATTGGGCGGTCTAGCAAAGTCTGTTTTGCCTGTGATTAGATTATCCGGAATTATTACATGTACAGGCTTCTCTAGTATACTAGCATTTAATCTCCTAAATACCTCGATGAAGTAACGACCAATAAATCCACCTCCCCCCGACAGAAGAACGGTTTTCCGGAAAAGTCATGTGAGTGTATTTAAATACGATCGATAATTTTGCAGATATCACCTTCGTTATAAAAACTAATCATTATGACAGGGTCTTATATTTCGGCATAAAGGGCTTCTTTAAATACCTCGAGAACTTGGGATGCCAATTTTCTCTCTGTTTATCAGTTGGGTCATTCATTTATTTGTTGAAAACAAAACATTAATCTTATACTCGCTATCGAGTATATTGTTTTAATATTAAAACTAGTCTATTCCAAGTACTATCAAACAGTAAATTGATACATACTTATTGTAGTAAGTCGATTAATGATAAAAACTTTGAGATCCTCAAATACTATTGGCCGTTTTTTTGCTAGTATCGCGCTGATTTTTCCTATAATCGGGTTTCTCGCACCTAAGGGCATAACCCTGCTAGCAATTTTTGCAAGTCTTGCAGGGTTTGTAATATTTAAAATCCAAAATCGAAACATTAACTTTATGGGGCGCCCATTTATAATTTTATTTTTTCTAATAGCTCTTTGGGCACTTATTACTTCGTTTTGGGCACCTAATATAGTATCAGCAAGTATCGGCTCAATAAAGCTATTGGCTAATCTACTTGTTGGCGCTACTTTTTTTTCTCTTTTAAATAGTGTTGATTTAATAGAGAGGAAACTCATATTACGATCACTCGCTTTAGGGTTTTTTATAATATTAGGTTTGATTATCATTGAAGTATTATTTGAAAACCCGATTAATATTTTTTTAAAAAATGTTGATACGCATCATTTAAAAACCGAAGGAATTTTTTTAATAGGTGCGTTCTGGTTACATAGCCCAACTGTAGTTTTGTCGTTAATTATTTGGGTATTATGCTGTTACTCGCTAGATAAAAACTCCATTAACGCTGGATATAAAAAATCCACCTATACCATAATTGCAGGGTTCTCGTTGATATTAATCACTGCATCTTTAATAGGCTATATAACTTGTATTGTGGCAATATTAATTGGATTAATAGGTTGGTTTGGGGCACTTGTTTTTCGAAAAAAAGTCCTCATTGCTGTAGGTGTTGTAATCACAATTAATGCTTTAGCATTACCTTTTCTAATAAATGAAACTGACGATTTTGAAGTTAAGATCACGAATAATATACCGCTTCCAACTTCCGCGGTTCATAGAATTAAAATTTGGGGATTTGTAGCAGAGAAAATTAGTGAACGACCTTTATTGGGTTGGGGTATGAATTCATCAAAACATTTTTCGGATGGCAAAAACATGGTGTACTCGGCTTCTGGAGGATATCTTGGTGAGGCATTGCCGTTGCACCCACATAATACAATACTTCAGATATGGGTTGAGCTAGGTCTTCCAGGCATTTTAATTTTTTTATGCTTGGGCTATTATTTTTTTAAGATTACCTATCAGTCGTCGAAACCAGACTTAGTGAAGGCTATCATTTTGGGTCAGTTTCTAACATTTTTTATATTTTCAAGTTTGAGCTTTGGGTTATGGCAAGCCTGGTGGTTGTGTCTTTTCTGGTTCTCTGCAAGTTTTATGAAATTGGCTGTAACTTTTAATAGTAACGATTAATCTGCTACAACAGCATTTATTTT
>JADHRD010000083.1 GCA_016777585.1 Rhodospirillales bacterium
CCCATCACGTACTATTTTATTTGCGATAACTATCGGGTCTTTAGCATTTAAAAGAGCTCTTGCATGCCCAGCTGAAATTTTGCCTTGGTTTAAAAATTCTTTAATTTCTTCCGGCAACAATAATAACCGCATGATATTAGCAATATAAGGGCGGCTTTTACCCGTCGCGCTCGCTATTTGTTTCTGGGTATGATTGAATTCATCTATCAGGCGCCTATATCCCTCTGCTTCTTCTAAAGGCGTTAAGCTCTCTCGCTGCAGGTTTTCAACAAGCCCTATCTCAAGCGCTTCAAGATCAGAAAAATCTCTAATTATGGAAGGTACAGAATGCATTTTTGCAAGCTGGGCCGCCCGCCATCTTCGTTCACCAGCTATTATTTCATAACTGTTTGCTTTATCTGCATGTTTTCGCAACAAAATTGGTTGCAAAATGCCATATTCCTTTATTGATGCTGCTAATTCTTCTATTTCCAAACTGGTAAACAACCTTCTCGGTTGGTAGCTGCCAGGGTATATATTTTCAATTGGTATCATTTTCTCAAACACCGGAAAAGAATCAGAGGATTCATTTTCGCTGAGAATTCGCGCACCGTCACGAAATTTTTTATTTTCGCCGCCAAGTAACGCAGATAATCCCATTCCTAAATTTTTGTTTGAACCTTTTACCATCTTACCCCACCAATAATTTCTCTCGTTTTAAAAATTCACTCGCTAGATCAATATATGCTCTGGAACCAGCGCAACTCGTATCATACAATAAAACAGGTTTCCCATGCGAGGGCGCTTCCGATACTCTAACATTCCTAGGGATAGACGTAGCATACACGAGACCTTCAAAAAAACCCCTGACATCTTCAGCTACAGCTTCCGATAAATTATTTCTTGAGTCGTACATTGTTAAAACTATGCCTTGGATTTCCAAAGACGAATTGTACGTTTTTTTTACCCTGTCAATCGTCCCAATCAAATGGCTAAGGCCCTCTAAAGCAAAAAACTCGCATTGGAGAGGAACTAAAATTGCGTCTGACGCATTGAGAGCATTAACAGTCAAAAGACCAAGCGCGGGGGGACAATCAATGAAAACATATTCAAAATCATTAATACAATCAGCCATCTTTGACTTTAACCTAAAGAGGCGATCTTCAAAATCTATAAGCTCAATCTCGGCGCCAGACAAATCAACTCCCGAGCTTACAATTGATAGTCCAGGTATAAGGGTTTCAAGAATTGCATCATTAAAGTGAGCCTCTCCTATCATTACGTGGTATGCATTAACCGAACGGTCAGACTGGGACACCCCCAGACCTGTGCTTGCGTTTCCTTGAGGGTCGAGGTCTAAAACAAGCACCCTCTTTCTTGCTGCTGCCAGAGCAGTGGCTAAATTAATAGTTGTAGTTGTTTTCCCAACCCCGCCTTTCTGATTTGCTATCGCTATAATACGCGGACCTCTGGATCTAGAAAGCGAGGCATGATCCGAGCTCTTGATGCTGTCATTCAAATTAACCACCCTTTAAGCGTAAATTATTAATCTCCAAGACTACGCCTCTAAATTCTTTTTCAGCTGATGACGAAAGAGTAAATGAGAGTGACCTATGAATCTGAACATCCATATTCCACTTTTTTTTTGCTTGGATCAATTCTTGTTCATAATTACGGCCCTTCAAAAATAAGCATCGAGCCTGACCACGATCCAATGAAAAACTTAATTTTAAAAGACGATCAAGGGGAGCCAGCGCTCGGGCTATAATATAATCAAAGTCCCTTTCATCCTTATAAGCTTCAATACGCCCGTTATAAACCACGGCTGAACAATTTGTAGCACGAACAACCTCACTCAGAAACCTGCACTTTTTTTTATTGGACTCTACTAAAAAAACACTTGAAGAGCCCATAATAGACAAAACAAGCCCAGGAAACCCAGCCCCACTCCCTAAATCAATTATTCTTGCATTTTTATCGTTAATTAAATTAAAAAGTTGCGCGGAGTCTAACATATGCCGACACCAAATATCACCAAGCGTGTTTGGGCCCACAAGGTTTACTTGTTCTTGCCGTTGTCTAACAAGCTCAGAATACTGGCTCAGCTTTTCCAATGTTTCACGTGAAACGCTCATGTTTTGTGCGAAATCGTTTTTTGTAAATGAAGTCTTAGCTTTAATCATTTTTTATTTCACGTGAAACCTTCTTCGCCTTTACGCTGCAGCTCGTGATTTTCTCCGGACAAAGCCTAAGAGCGCAGTAAGAGCTGCTGGTGTTACCCCAGATATTCGAGCTGCAGCACCCAAAGTTGATGGTCGATGCTCTGTTAGTTTCATGCAGATTTCATTGGACAATCCGCCAATTTCCTCGAAGACAATGTCATCTGGTATTACTAGTGACTCATCACTCCGGAACGCTTTTATATCAGCTTCTTGGCGATTTAAATAACCTGAATATACACCAGTAATTTCTATTTGTTCGGCGATTTCAGTATTTAGAGAACCTAATTCCGGCCAAAAACTCTTAGCCTTTGCCATGTCTATACCAGGATAACCAAGTACATCAATAACATTCCTGCGCACTCCGTCCTGGTTTATTTTTAAACCTAGGCGCGCGAGTTCATTGGGGGTTTTTGTGAGCTTTTTTGCCATAGCAAGCGCAAATGTAAGTTTCTCCATTTTATACAAAAATGATTTTTCCCTTAAATGATCAACACACCCAATTTCTATGCCTTTACGTGTCAATCTTTGGTCTGCATTATCGGCTCTTAACTGGAGCCTGTATTCCGCGCGCGAAGTAAACATTCGATAGGGCTCCGTCGTTCCCAGAGTAACTAAATCGTCAATTAAGACGCCTATATACCCATCAGCTCTGTCTATCTTAATTGAAACAGCATCAGATGCAGCTCTCGCAGCATTTATGCCAGCGACTAAACCCTGCGCTGCTGCCTCTTCATAGCCTGTTGTACCATTAATCTGACCCGCAAAATATAAGTTTGGAACCCGCCTCGTTTCAAGCGTATTGTGCAACTCTCGTGGATCTACAAAATCATACTCTATTGCGTATCCGGGTTGCGTCATAACAGCTTTTTCAAGACCAGGTATTGTTTTTAATATATCAAGCTGCACTTCTTTTGGAAGCGACGTGGAAATACCATTGGGATAAACAATGTCACTATTCAAACCCTCTGGTTCCAAAAAGATCTGATGGCGTTCCCTGTGTGCAAATCGAACTATTTTATCTTCAATAGATGGGCAATATCTTGGGCCGGCACTCTCGATTTGACCAGAATACATTGGCGATCTTTTTAAGTTTTTTGTAACTAGTCTATGTGTTTCTGGTGTTGTTTCAGTTATAAAACACGAAATTTGAGGCGTTGTTATCTTTTCTGTAAGATATGAAAACGGCTTTGGAACGTCGTCACCCGGTTGCTCTTCTAAACTTTCCCAATCTATCGTTTTTCCATTTATTCTCGGCGGTGTTCCAGTTTTAAGGCGCCCCAAACGAAATCCAATTTTTTTAAAGGTATTTGACAAGCCAACAGATGGATTCTCATTAAATCGGCCTGCTGGAATTTTTACGTCGCCCATGTGAATAATGCCTCTGAGAAACGTACCAGTCGTTATAATAGTTTTCGATGATCTGATTATTTTACCATTACTTGTTTTAACCCCTATAAGATTTTTTTTCTTATCGAACACAAGATTTTCCACTGAACCTTCTGTTATATCAAGATTGTCTGTTTCTAAGAGAAATTTATATATAGAATTTCTATAAAGCTCTCTATCAGCTTGGGCTCTAGGCCCTCTGACAGCTGGACCTTTGCTTTGATTTAGTACCCTAAATTGAATTCCACTTTCATCTATTGCTCTTCCCATAATTCCGTCTAACGCATCTATTTCACGAACCAGCTGGCCTTTGGCCAGCCCTCCTATGGCGGGATTGCAAGACATTGCTCCCACTGTATTAATTTTATGCGTCAGCAATAAAGTTTTTGCTCCCACTCTTGCTGAGGCTGAGGCTGCCTCGCAGCCAGCGTGTCCACCGCCTACAACGATAACATCATAATCGTATTTTATTTTTAAATTATATTCCATCGGCCGAGAACTTAGTCTGCAACAGCATTTAAGTCAATTAAAGATAAAAAACTCAGTAATCGTTATTTTGTTTCACGTGAAACAATTGTTGTTACTTTCCGATGCAAAACTCTGCGAAAATAATATCTAAAATATCTTCAACGCCCACCTTACCAGTAATTTTACCAAGGGCGCGCGCAGAGAGCCTTAAATCTTCAGCTTTTAACTCAGCGCCTGTAGCCGTCTCAAAACGATCAAGACTTTTCAGGCATGTCTCAAGGGACTCTCGGTGACGCGCCCTTGTTATAACTGGTGAAGCTGACATTTGGCATCTATTTACTACTTCTTCCGTTAGCGATTGAATTAAAGAGCTGAAACCTTCACCAGTTAGTGATGAGACCTCAATGTATTCTGTTTGATGCTCCTTCATTAAATCGGATTTATTTATTACAATCATTGAGTTTTGATCCACCATAGATAGTGTTCTGGCATCCTGTTCAGGCCAATTTTCTCCATCAAAAACACAAAGCTTTAAATCCGACTTTTTAGCGTGTGCTTGCGCCCTACTTACGCCCTCTTTCTCTATTTCATCATTTGTTTCCCTAATTCCTGCAGTATCCGCTATAACTATTGGATAACCTTCAAGTTCAAGTGAAGCTTCAAGAATGTCTCTTGTTGTTCCGGCTTTTTCTGAAACTATAGAGACATCTCTCTTAGACAAGCGATTTAGCAACGTCGATTTTCCAGAGTTCGGAGGCCCAATAATAGTAATATATAGCCCATCCCGTAAATTTTGACCTTTATGTCCATCATTTAAATGACAGGATATCTCAACCTTAAGTTTTTGTATCTCAGCACCCACTGCATCAAAAAGATTATCTGGTAGATCTTCATCAGAAAAATCTATCTCAGCTTCGAATAGTGCGATTGATCGCATTAGTCGATCGCGCCAACCATCATAGAGATCACCTAATTCGCCAGCCATTTGACGCTGAGCTTGACGCCGTTGGGCTGTAGTCTCTGAATTGATCAGATCCGCCAAACCCTCGGCCGAGGTCAGATCAAATTTATCATTTTCGAATGCTCTTCGCGTGAATTCTCCAGGCTCGGCGAACCTAAGGTCATCGATACTGGTTAATGCATCAATAACACCGGTTATTACAGATCTTCCTCCATGAATGTGCAATTCCACCACATCCTCTCCCGTAAAGCTGTTTGGAGATGGAAAATAAATTACTATGCTGTCATCCAAAAGTTCATCAGAATTTATTTCCATTAACCTCATACGGCTGGCATACCTTGGCACTGGCAATGGCTTGCGTGTTAACATACTTAATGCATCACATGCATGGGGTCCGGAGATTCGAACTACAGCGACTCCTGATTTTCCAACACCGCTTGCCAATGCAAATATTGTTTGATTAAAGATCGTAATATCCATAACATTAGATATAAGCAGACGGTGTATCACTGTCACGTCTTTTGATGCAATGTTCGAATTGCCCCATATAATGTCGTATTAAAGACCTGAAATTGAATTCATTTATAACAGGTTTTTTGTTGTAACAAGGAAACACACTTCATTTTCGGCGTCATTGATCCTGATCTAATATTTAAAAAATTGTTTATTATCATATACTTAACGTATTTTCGACTTTCCCTGTTAAAATTTGTATAAGCCTTAATAATAATAAAACAGAGAACTATATGCTTCTGGATGTTTATTAACTCTATACTGCTAATTGAGCGCTGCTAATCACCTTTAATTATACCAATTTAGAGAACATCTAACTAAAACAAACCTTGATTGACATTAAAAACAGGTCAAACTAGAGAAAATTAAAGTATGAACTAACACTGGAGAGGTAACATGACTAAAGTAATTTGTATTCACGAAACAGGTGGGCCCGAAGTTCTATCGTGGGAAGATCGCAACCTCGAGAACCCGACGGAGGGACAAGTTCGAATAAAGCACACAGCGATTGGTTTAAACATGATAGATTGCTACCAACGCTCTGGTCTCTACCCCATTGATCTGCCGATGATCCTTGGTTCAGAGGCTACTGGAGTTGTCCAGGAAATTGGTCCAGGTGTCAAAAACTTATCTACGGGTCAGCGCGTAACCTACTCAGGACGAGGAGCTTATAGCGAAGAACGCAATATAGATGCAAAGGAGCTTATTGCTCTGCCAAATGGCATAGAAGACCAAACAGCAGCAGCTATGATGCTAAAAGGTATGACCGTTCACATGTTGATGACTAAATGTTATGCTGTAAAAGCTGGCGATACAATCTTAGTCCATGCGGCAGCTGGCGGTGTTGGCTCTATAATGTGTCAATGGGCGAATTCTATTGGAGCCACGGTCATAGGTACTGTTGGCACAGACGAAAAAATAAAACTAGCTGAGTCCAACGGTTGCAAACACGTTATTAATTATTCCAAAGCAAAATTCTCTTCAGAGGTCCGCGCGCTTACAAATGGCAAGGGTGTTTCAGTCGTATATGATTCCGTTGGCCTATCAACATATAAAGAATCCCTTTCTTCGTTGGAAAATTTTGGTGTTTTAGTTACGTTTGGCAATGCTTCAGGGCCAATTCCCGGGATTGCACCCTTAGAATTAATGCAATTGGGCTCTCTATCAGTAAGTCGACCCACATTGATGAATTACACCTCAGTACCAGAATTGCGCGAAAAGGCGTCATCAGACTTATTTTCGTTAGTATTACAAGGAAAGATTAAAATTGAAGTTGGGCAAACGTTCCCTTTATCAAAAACTGCTGACGCACATACTGCTATTGAAAACCGTAAAACTACAGGATCGACTGTTTTAATCCCATAATTGACACTTTCTAGCGTCAACAAGGTTCTTGCTACGCCACCTCAATGTTAAGTAAAAGATTTAATAACTCATCAATTTTATAAGTCTGGTTTACATCTATCACGTTATTGTTCAAATATATTAATTGGATTTTTTTAATTTATAAAAACTTCAACTCATCGGAAATTATGTTTCTATGCACAATGATCATATTAGTAATAATGAGCCAACAGGTATAGAAATCTTAGTTCTAAATATATTCTAAAAATTGCTAAAATAGAAAATTAGAGTGCTAAAACTTTATACACCCGTTAGGTATTCATTGAATCAAAGAAATCATTATTATTTTTCGATTCCTTTAACTTACCAGTTAAAAACTCCATGGAGTCAACAACACCCATTGGGTTTAAAATTCTTCGCAGAACCCACATTTTAGATAAAGTAGCTTTGTCGACCAGCAACTCCTCTTTACGCGTACCCGACTTAGTAATATCCATAGCAGGCCACGTTCTCTTATCAGTGAGCTTACGATCTAATATTATCTCAGAATTACCTGTTCCTTTAAATTCCTCAAAAATAACCTCATCCATTCTCGATCCTGTATCAATTAGTGCTGTCGCGATTATTGTTAACGACCCGCCTTCTTCAACGTTTCGCGCAGCTCCAAAAAATCTTTTAGGACGTTGAAGTGCATTTGCATCGACACCACCTGTTAAAACCTTTCCCGACGATGGAACAACAGTATTATATGCGCGCCCCAATCGCGTAATTGAATCTAAAAGTATAATTACGTCTCTTTTATGTTCGACTAATCGTTTTGCTTTTTCTATCACCATCTCCGCCACTTGGACATGTCGAGATGCTGGCTCATCGAACGTTGAACTTACGACCTCACCTTTTACAGATCGGGCCATATCAGTAACTTCTTCTGGGCGTTCGTCAATTAGAAGTACAATTAAATAACATTCCGGATGATTTGCAGCAATCGATGAAGCGATATTTTGTATCATTACTGTTTTACCGGTACGTGGCGGGGCTACAATTAAAGCCCGTTGACCCTTCCCAACAGGAGCTATTAAATCTAATATCCTAGATGTAGGATCCTTTAAAGTGGGGTCTCCAATCTCCATTTGTAACCGCTCTTCAGGATATAACGGTGTTAAATTATCGAAATTAACTCGTTGCCTAACATCGGCTGGATCCGCAAAATTTATATTTGTAACCTTGAGAAGCGCAAAATATCTCTCGCCATCTTTAGGAGCTCGTATTTGACCTTCAACAGTATCACCAGTTCGCAAGCTAAATCTTCTTACCTGACTGGGAGAAACATATATATCATCAGGACCTGGTAAATAATTTGATTCTGGTGATCTCAAAAATCCAAAACCGTCCTGTAACACTTCAAGAACACCAGTCCCAAAAATCGCAGTGTCGTTTTCAGCCATTTGTTTGAGTATCGCAAATAGCATATCTTGTTTTCTGAGTGTACTAGCGTTTTCGACCTGCAATCCTTCGGCAAACAACAAAAGGTCTGTTGGAGATTTTTCTTTAAGTTCTTGAAGATTCATAATCTTGGTACTTTTTAATATTTATGGGACTACTAGAGATGTATTAGGATTTAAACATTAATTTAACAATTAATTGATTTTTTTGCGGGATTTCGCCTAGACTACTATGAGAATATACTGATTTATAACTATAAGTAAAACCAAATTTATGTATATCAAAGTTGTAGTAACGAAGTCAATTAAAGTTTTAGAAGAATTTTTTATTTGAATGTAACTTAAGTATTTCACCATATAATATAAATCTAAGTTGGTTTTACCACAACAAAAATAACTATCAAAATCATTAAAAGTGTTGGCACTTCATTTAAGATTCGAAAAAATTTATCTTGATGAATATTTGTGTCGGTCTCAAAATTTTTCTGCCATTTTCTAAATAGGTCATGAATAACAAATAAACCGATAACACATATTAATTTTATAAATACCCATAAAGTTAAAAGTTCTTCCCAACTATATCTAACAAGTAATAGCAAACCAAAAACTAATGAACTTATTCTTGCTGGTTCCATTATAGCGACCATTAAACGGCGTTCCATAATTTTCAATTTTGCAGATAACTCAGACCCGATTTTAGCTGAGCAATGATACACAAACAATCGTGGTAAATAAAGTAAGCCTGCCATCCATGCAATTACGCTTATGATATGTAGTGCCTTAATCCAAAGATAATGGTCTATTAAAAATTCAATCACATTTGTATCTTTTAATCATACGAATGACACGATCGATTTAACGGACAAATTCTTAATCCCGTATTTGACGACTTAGTCATATCTTGAGCGACACTATTTCTAACTAAGTGTACAAGACAAGTGATAAAATTTCGATTAGTACCAACCGCAGGTACTCGTTGATACGTTGGGATTTTTAAATCCATGGCAATTTTTTTATATTCTATATCTAATTCTACAAGAGTCTCAGAGTGTTCAGAAACAAAAGCTATTGGTAAAATAATTACACCGACATTATCGTATGATGCTCTTTTTAACTCTTCATCAAGCGAAGGTCCAATCCATTCTAACGGACCAACCCGACTTTGATAACATATGGCCCAGTCTTTATTTTTTAGACCAGCCTCATTAGCTATTTCTGTTGCGGTTTTTTCTATGTGAGTTTGATATGGATCACCTTTATCAATTATTTTTTTTGGTAAACCGTGGGCAGAAAATAAAATACGTGATTTATTATTAGATTTTTTTATCTCTTTTTGTAAGAGTTCAACCTGTGCCTTTATTAAATTAGTTTCTGTTGGATAACAGCAGATTGTTTTCGTTGGTTTTTTTAAATCGAACTTCTTTGCTACTTCGTGCCAATCTTTTATTGATGAGCCTGAGGTTGTTGACGAGAAGTGTGGATACAAAGGAAGAAGTAGGATTTCGTCCGGGTCGTATTTCTTAACATTAGACATCACAATAGTGCTCATTGGATGCCAATATCTCATTACAATAAATACTTTAAATTCATTATCTGGGTCACTATTAATATCCACTTCTAAAGCTTTAGCTTGTTGTTGTGTTAATTCTAATATCGGTGATTTACCACCAATCTCTTCATAGATTCCTTTAGCAATAGGGGCCCTCTTGTATGAAATTAATTTTGCGATTAACCATCTCAAAGGATTAGGAAGATTAATGATAGCCGGATCATTAAATAAGTTAAATAAAAAGGGACGCACAGCGTCACGGCTATCAGGTCCACCTAAATTAAATAATATGACTGCTCTTTTTTTCAATTTAAAACCCTTTTACCAATTTAATTAATCTATTAACGTTTTCGATTGGAGTTGTGGGTAAAATTCCATGCCCCAAATTAAAAATAAACGGACCATTTGATAAACCGTTTAGTATTTTGATCACTTCATTATCAGTATTTTTATTGCCTATCAGTAGTGATAGATTATCTAAATTA
>JADHRD010000006.1 GCA_016777585.1 Rhodospirillales bacterium
AGATGTTTGGTTTTCAGAACTTGCTGAAAAGTTATCAAAAAAACAAAATGAAATCGCACGAAGAATTTTAAAAGAAATAAGTGAACGTATCGGTTTTCTTAATAATGTAGGTCTTGACTACTTATCTTTAGCACGATCTTCAAGGACCCTATCAGGAGGAGAGAGCCAGAGAATCCGATTAGCATCGCAGATTGGATCAGGCTTGACTGGAGTTCTTTACGTTTTAGACGAACCATCAATAGGGCTGCACCAACGAGATAATAACCGACTTTTAACAACGCTTAAACGGCTGCGTGATCTTGGTAATACAGTTATCGTGGTAGAACATGATGAAGACGCAATGCGAGCCGCAGATTATATTCTTGATATAGGTCCGCGGGCCGGAATTCATGGAGGGAAGGTAATTGCAGCAGGTAATCTCGCGAAAATCTTAAAAACTTCCGAGAGCTTAACAGGCCAGTACTTAACGGGGAAACGACAAATAAAAATACCAGAAACCCGGCGAACTGGCCATAAAGGAAAGAAAGTTGTGTTGTCAGGGGCTTCTGAAAATAACCTCAAAAACATAACGGCAGAATTTCTACTTGGAACTTTTACCTGCGTTACTGGAGTATCAGGAGGGGGGAAATCATCCCTAGTAATGGAGACCTTGTACAAAGCACTAGCCCGACGTTTAAATGGTACTCGGGTTCTCCCTGGAAAACATGATAAACTCACTGGAAGTGAGTATTTAGATAAAGTTATTGATATAAACCAATCCCCTATAGGCAGAACACCGAGATCTAATCCGGCAACTTATACAGGCGCTTTTACATATATTCGAGATTGGTTTGCAGGACTCCCAGAATCAAAAGCTCGCGGATATAAACCAGGTAGATTTTCATTTAATGTAAAAGGCGGCCGATGCGAGGCCTGTCAAGGTGACGGTGTTATAAAAATAGAAATGCATTTTTTACCTGATGTTTATGTTGAATGTGATGTTTGCCGAGGTAAACGATACAATCGAGAGACAATGGAGATTAAATTTCGCGGCAAATCGATTGCCGACGTATTGGATATGACTGTTGAGGAAGGATTAAAATTCTTCAAAGCTGTGCCCCCCATTCGAGATAAGTTACAAACACTCTCCCAAGTTGGGCTTGGATACGTTCATGTTGGTCAACAAGCAACCACATTATCTGGAGGGGAAGCTCAACGCGTGAAGCTTGCAAAGGAATTATCACGCAGAGCAACGGGGAAAACACTTTATATACTTGATGAACCCACCACTGGTCTTCATTTTGAAGATATCAACAAATTAATAGAAGTACTGCAAAAATTGGTTGATCAAGGGAACACAATAATTGTAATAGAGCATAACCTCGACATTATCAAAACGTCGGATTGGGTTATTGACCTTGGTCCGGAAGGGGGAGATCGAGGTGGGTTCTTGGTAGCCGCAGGTTCGCCTGAAGACATTATTAAAATTAAGGCGAGCTATACTGGTAAATACTTGGCTAAACATCTGAACGCACAACCTTCAAAAACTAGGATAAAAAAGTGAAAAAAAAATCCATCCACGTAATTGGAGGCGGTCTAGCTGGCACTGAAGCAGCTTGGCAAATTGCCAAACTTGGATTACCCGTTTCCTTGTATGAAATGCGACCTGAACGCAACACTGACGCGCATATAACTAATCAACTGGCCGAATTAGTATGCTCAAATTCTTTTCGCTCGGACGACTCTGAATATAATGCGGTCGGCCTATTACACGACGAATTAAGACAATTAGATTCACTCATTTTAAAGTGTGCCGATTTAAATAAAGTACCAGCTGGAGCTGCACTAGCAGTAGATAGAGTTAAATTTAGCGAGAGCGTTGAAAGCTTTATAGAACGAGAGCCTCTCATTTCGGTAAATAGGCAAGAAATAAAAGACCTTGCGGACTTAAGTGATCAGCATGTTATCATAGCAACCGGACCTCTAACATCACCCGATCTATCAGAAGCCATCAAAGCGCTTACTGGAGATGACAGTTTAGCTTTTTTTGATGCTATTGCACCAATAGTCTACCGAGATAGTATAAATTTTGATAAGGCTTGGTGTCAGTCAAGATATGATAAAGGCGATGGAGATGACTACATTAACTGCCCTATGTCGCAGTTAGAATATGATCAATTTGTTTCTGACCTAATTGAGGGCCAAAAAGTTTCATTCCACGAATGGGAGGAAAATACACCATATTTTGAGGGTTGCTTGCCAATCGAAGTACTCGCTGAAAGGGGCCATAAAACGTTGGCATTTGGTCCATTAAAACCTGTGGGTTTAACTAATCCCAACAACCCGAATATAAAACCGGCGGCTATAGTTCAACTGCGGCAAGATAATTCTATCGGGACCTTATTCAATATTGTTGGATTTCAAACAAAATTGACTTATAGCGAACAGAAACGAATTTTCAGGAAAATTCCGGGGATGGAAGAAGCTGAATTTGCTCGTTTGGGTGGTTTGCATCGAAATACTTTTATAAACAGTCCAAAATTACTTAATGATACACTCAGTATTAAATCACAGTCTAACTTTAAATTTGCAGGACAAATTACCGGATGTGAGGGTTATGTTGAGAGTACCTGTATCGGACTTTTTGCAGGAAGGTTCGCAGCTTTCGAGATTATGGGGCAGAAATACCCAACACCACCTAGAGAAACAGCATGTGGCTCTTTACTGAACCACATAACAGGTGGTGCAAATACATTAACTTATCAACCGATGAATATTAATTTTGGCCTATTTCCGGATTTAAACGAGCCACACTCGTCGGGGAAAAAAATTAAAGGGAGGGATAGGAAACTATCTTTATCTGCGAGAGCAAAACAAGCCATGACCAACTGGCTCAAAGACCCGGCACACGGAGTAGTATTATAACTTTACCTTTTATTTTTTATAATCCAAAGCAGTCTTAACACTTATTACAAAAGCCCTGTTCGAGCTCTAATATAAAGAATTAACTGACGAATTAAACGACCCTTTTCAATCTTGGGCTCGAAGGGATCGAAATTAAAGTATTTAATTCTTGAGAGATACATGTCAGCCAAACTTAATTGCAGCAATACAGGCAGATAGTTACGTTTATCAAAATCGATAGACACTTTCCGAGCCTGATTTACCTCATCTTTTGCAAGCAAGACAAGTTGGCCTATAGCTGCTTTTATTCCTGGTGTAACTTTTTGAGACTGGAACTCATACGTGGTAAAATTATTTTTCTCCATCAATGAGATCGGAATGTAAATCCGTTTATACTTTGAGAGAACTGAAGAGGCCCTGATAATACCAGCAATGGACCAAGCTATGCCAGCATGATTAGAAATTTTTATCAAATTTTTAGATAAGCTTTCATGGGATTGGCGCATTATTTCGATTAAAATTCTATTTAAAATAGCGGTGGTCCCGTATGAATAACTAATTAAATCAGCTTCGTTTTTTGGCGCATCATCTGCCATATCCCATGACCTAGCATTAATTAAATCTAGAAAAAGGTTGCTCTCTAGTTTATGCCTCTGAATTATGGATTGTAGCCCTGAGACAAGATAGTGCTCTGTATCAAAATACGTGTCTTTTGAATAAATAGACAAAATAATATCCCTCCACCACTGGAGCCGCATTTCGCCCAGCAAACCCTCACTTACCATTTCTCTTGATTTTGATATTTCAATGTTAAAAGCAAGTATTGTATGTATATCTTCTAGAGATGATGCAGACGCAAATAATGAGCATAAAAACCTATCGCGATCAAACTTGCGAGTTTCTTGACCAGCATATGAAAGTGTGTGTGGCATTAAAATATGTAATATATACTTTATAAATTAAAACAATAGAAATGAATGTAAAAATCAATGAGAAAAAATATATGCCGGGCACAACATATATAATTGGATTAGGAATAGCGGGACTTTCTGCCGCTGTGAACTGCCTACCCAACGGCAATCAAATAAGGTTATTAGAAGCAACAAAAAATGCTGGGGGTCGTTGCAGGTCGTTTAATGATCAGTTACTCAGTCGAACCATTAATAATGGAACTCACTTAATTTTGAGCGGTAATGTGGGAATAAAAGAATATCTGAAAATAATTGGTGCCAGTCATACATTTCAAACTATTAAACCTGCTTCTTTTAAATTTATCGATATTAAAAGTGGTCTAAAATGGGAGATTAAGCCAAGCGTAAGTCGAATACCTTGGTGGATTTTTAGGCGAAAAACTAGAATCCCTGATACAGCATTAATGGATTACCTTCCAATAATACGTTTTAAATTCTCTGCAAATAAAACTATCGCTGACCTTGTTAATACCTCCCGGCCTATTTTCGATCGCTTGTGGCAACCATTAAGCCGAGCTGTTTTAAACACTGATGCGTATGAGGGTTCCGCTTCCTCAATCTGGATAATGATTTCTGAAACATTACTCAAGGGACAAAAATTTTGCTACCCACTTATCCCATTAGAAGGACTTTCATCATCTTTAGTAGAACCAGCATTAAAACATCTGGAGAGAAACAATGTATTCGCCGAGTATTCACAAAGAGTAACGGCAATTGCCTCAGAAGCCGGCACAATAACGTCAATAACAGTAAACAAAAAACAAATAAAACTCGATAAAGACGACTTAATTATTTTAGCTATCCCTCCCAAACAAATCTCCACTCTCTTACCAGATATCAACGTGCCCACGCAATCGAATACAATTGTAAATATTCACTATAGGATTGATGATCGACCTCCTTTACCAACTTCAGTAAATTTTATTGGTCTAATCGGTGGAAATGCTGATTGGATATTTCAAAAAAATGATATTTACTCAGTCACCATTAGCGCAGCAAACTCAATTTCTGATCTAAGTAACAATGATATCGCTAAAATTATTTGGGATGAAATAGCCCAAATTTTTGATAAAGATACTACGAAAATTCCTATAAACCGCGTGATACGAGAGTATAATGCAACAATAAAACAGAGTCCGAAAGAGAATAAAAAACGGTCTGATTCGCAAACAAACTTTAAAAATTTAGTTCTCGCTGGTGATTGGACAAATACAGGGCTCCCTGCAACAATAGAAAGTGCTGTCATATCTGGCCGAAAAGCCGCTCAATTAGTAAAAAAAATCGAAATTTTTAAATAAATAGTAATAAAGTCAAGTATACTGATAGACTGAGTGTATTTTTACTGTAGTTTAGTTAAAAATACGAATGCTATATAATTATTTTTTAACATCAATCTCAGGAGAAAGAGGTAAGATTATGGGAAATCCACTAGATTCATTAAAAGGCACAATTATTTGTGGCCTCATTTTAACCGTTGTTATGGTCGTTCTTGCGAACGCCATTGCTGCATAAAGCGAATAGGAAGGAAATCTGAATTATGGAATATGGAATGGAATATTGGACATTCTTCGTTCGCTGGCTGCATGTACTTTGTGGTGTAATGTGGATTGGTTTATTATGGTATTTTAATTTTGTGCAAACACCAACAGTGCCAACAATCCCAGATGAGCTAAAACCAGCCATACCGAAACACATTATGCCTGTTGCCTTACTTTATTTTAGATGGGCAGCTGTAGGGACACTAATATTTGGCTTGCTATTAGCTTGGATGAACGGCTATATCGGCGATGCATTAGCAATCGGGTTAACCAGCGGTAGCGCAAGAGATGCCACTATAGGTATTGGAATGTGGATGGGTATTATCATGGCATTTAATGTCTGGTACATAATTTGGCCCAACCAACAGAAAGTAATTGGATTGGTGGAATGCTCGGCAGATGATAAGCCAAAAGCAGCTCGCGCTGCGGCTTTAGCTTCACGAACAAACACCATGCTATCAATACCGATGCTATATGCAATGGTATCAGCTCAAAATATGTAATATTTCAAAGTGCTATAATTAATATAATAGGGCCGCTAGCGCGGCCCTATTTTTTTATTAATACAAGACCAAACTAAATACCTTAAATTTTAATATTTATATATTTAAAATGTTATATGAGGAAAATATTTTGAATGGACATCGAAAAGTTAGAAGACGGTTAGTTCCAGAAGAACGAGAGCAAGAGATACTCTCGGGAGCAATAAAATATTTTGCAGAATGCGGTTTTGAGGGCCAGATACGAAACTTGGCAAGACAATTAGGGGTAAGCCAAGGCCTAATTTACCGATATTTTCCAAGTAAAGATGCACTAATTGACAAGGTCTACCAAGTTGTGTTTCTCAATCGTTGGAACTGTGAATGGGATGAGAAACTAAAGAATAGGACTATTTCTTTAAGAGAGAGATTACTGTGGTTGTATAAAAGTTATTTCTCAACTGTAGATAGATTTGATGTGATAAGAATATCTCTGTCGTCTGCCCTGCGGGGGGAGAAAATCGGAATTAACTATCTTGAATTCGTTAGATTGGGTCTGATTATACCCATCGCCAAAGAAATAAGATTAGAATTCAACCTCCCTACTCCAGAACAGAGACCCATTTCAATTCTTGAAGAACAATTAGTATATTCTCTCCATGCTACATTTCTCTATTCACTGACACGAAAACATGTTTATGGATTTGATATTGGAAATCAACCTGAGCTTTTAGTTGAAATTTTTGTTGACTCGTTTTTTTCTTCGTTAGAGAGTTCAATTAATAAATTATTTGAGTATGAGAATAAATTGAGTGGCACCTAATTCTTTTCCCAAGTAGATAGTTTTTTAATTTTATCTTAATTCCGTATTAATTTAAAGCTCTTCAACCTTCATGACGTATCTGGATCTTCATTGACCGAAGAGAGCTAATGAACTATTGTTCAATAGGAAGAAGGAGACCTATTATGCACGAGATTTTTATTCAAAACGATGACCAAAGAGCGATTATTGAGACTGTACAAAGATTTGTAGCAGAGGAAGTTACACCGAGAGCTGCAGAGTTAGATGCGAATGTTAACCCTGAAGATAGTTTTTCGTGGGAAATAGTTGAAAGAGCTCATGAAGTTGGAATTCGCCAAATGACGCTTGCTGAGCAGTATGGTGGATTGGGAACTGACTCTCTCACGACCTCAATGGTTATTGAAGAGTTAGGAAAAGGAGATTTAGGTGTATCAGTAATCTTTGCTCAAACTTTAAAAATAGCGCAAATTATGCAAGCCGCTCTAAATAAAGAACAACAAAGCAGAGTGCTCCCGGCATTTTCAGAAGATCCACGGGGTATGCTTGGAATCGGTATCACCGAACCTGATAATGCCTCAAATTATTTTATACCGCATCCAACACCATTTCGAACTTCAGCTGAAAAAGTAGAGGGTGGTTGGATTGTTAATGGAATGAAGCACTTTATCTCAAATGGCAATCGTTCAAGTTTTTATTTATTATTTGTACAAACGACTAAAGGTGTTGGATTAGCAGAGGGGAGTACATGTTTCTTATTAGAAAGAGACAGAGAAGGATTTTCTATCGGCGGGGTCCATGATAAAATGGGAGAAAGGTTAGCAAACAACGCCGAATTAATTTTTCAGGATTGCTTTATTCCTGATGAGAATGTTGTGGGAGAAGTTGGCAATGGATTTAATGTGCTTGCTAAATTCTTTCCCCAAAGCAATGCTTATGCAGGAGCGAGTGTGCTGGGTGTTGCTGAAGCATGTTATACAAAAGCGGTAGACTGGGCAAAAATAAGAGTACAAGGCGGAAAACCAATTATTGAGCACGATGGAATTAGGGCGCAACTTGCTGAAATGAGAATGCTAATAGATGCTTCTCGTTCTTATATTCACCGCGCATGTTATTTAGCAGATCATCAAGAACAAGGGTGGGATAAAACTCTAGGTGTTTTACCAAAAACTATGGCATCTCAAGCTGCATGGAAAATTGCAACGTGGTGCCTGGAAATACATGGAGGGCACGGTTATATGAAGGAATTTGGTGTAGCTAAATTGGTCAGAGATGCTGCATGTTTTCTTCACTCTGATGGTGTAAATAGAACATTATTTTTAAAAGCTGCAAACTTTATTTTTGAGGAGTAAAATATGAGAGCAATGGTACTAGAAGGTCCAAATACAGAATTTGTCCTTAAACAAGTACCTGACCCCGTTGCAGGCCCCGGGGAGGCCGTCGCTAAGGTTTTTGCCTGCGGCTCAGGCCTTACAATCCAACATTTTAAAGCTGGCAGAACACCAGCGGTATTTCCACGTATTATTGGACATGAAATTTGCGCTCAGGTTGTAGAGATTGGCGAGGGGGAGACCAATCTTAAAATAGGAGATATTGTCACTTCATATTTTTACATGAATTGTGGTACTTGTAATAACTGCTTATCAAACCTCCAACCATTATGTGAAAACCTGGGAGGCTACGTAGGTAGAGAGTGCGATGGTGGATACGCAGAGTACATCAAATTACCAACCAAATGGTTTATTAAACTTCCTGATAGCCTGGATTGGATAAATCAGCCTGCACACGTTGGTGTCGCAATGGATGCTCTCGCTACACCTTATAAAGTTTTAAGAAGAGGTAATATTAAGTCAGGGGAGACCGTTGCAGTTTTTGGCGCTGGGGGTGGTTTAGGAATACACCAAGTTATGTTAGCTAAATGGGCAAATGCCAGAGTAATTGGAATTGATACAAAAATAAATAAAAAAGAGTCAATTCTCAATGCGGGTGCAGATGAATTTATAGATGCATCAAAGGAAAATGTGGTCGAAGCACTTCTAGAGCTTTCAGCAGGAAATGGTATTGACGTCTGCGTTGACTACGTATCAGTAAAAGAAACCTTAGAGGCGGCTGCAAATTCACTCGGACGTCGTGGAAGAATGCTGACATTAGGGGGTGCTGGACAAAAATTTGAAGTAGATGCTCAGCACTTGTTGAAAAATGAAATTGATTTACTAGGTAGTCGTTATGTTACCCCGATCGAAATAATAAAAACATATGAGCTTATGGCACAAGGGGAGATTTGGCCAATTGTTAGTGAGATTCGAGACCTCGAAGATGCTGAAATAATACATACTATGGTTGAAAAAGGCGAAGTAACCGGCCGAGCCGCCCTATTAATAAACCCAACATCCTAAAAATTACTCATACCTCGAGGATTACCTTTAGTCGCCTATCACTTGGATTATCAAGGTGCAAGATCGCTTGTGATAATTCTGATATTTTATATGTGTGAGTTATAAAAGGGCTTAAGTTAACTTTGTTCTCTTCAACCATTTCAATGCATTCCGTAAATTCGTTTGGAAGGGCGGCGCGTGCGTTAATAATATTTAACTCTTTAAAATAAAACTCATAAAAAGGTAATTTACCCTCCATTGTTGCATAAATACCAAAAGGTATTATTCTCCCACCAATTCTAGAGAGATCTATAGCTTCGGCTAATACCGAGAGATAGCCAACAGACTCGATAACCACATCAGCCCCACGTCCTCCAGTTACATCAAGAGCTTTCTTTTTAGCTTCAATGCCATGGTCAACAACAAAGTTTGCCCCCATATTCTCAGCCAGTTCGCGTTTAAAAGGATTACGTGACACTCCGATTACTACTTTAGCACCTAAAGCCTTCGCGACTTGAATTTGCAACAAGCCAGTCACGCCTAAACCTAAAACCACCACAACCTCGCCAGAAATAATATTGGCCTTATTTTGCGAATGTAAAACAGTCGTCATAACCTGAATCAAGGGTGCCATTTTTAAATTAATTTTATCACCTAGTAAAAATACGTTACTGGCAGGAACAACTACGTACTCTGAAAATAGACCATCAACGTCTCGCCCCATTAACGCTCCATTCTCACATAAATGGGTTTCGTTTCTGTTACAATAAAAACAATTTGAACAGTATAAAACCGGATCAATAATAACAAAGTCTCCTGGAACGCCTCCGTTGTTTGTATGGCCAGAAATAATTTCGCCCACAGCTTCATGCCCCATGATGACCGGGGTGTTTGACGGAATGCCACCATCAAAAATCTTACCATCAGTCCCGCATATACCAGTATATCTTACCTTAATGAGAACTTGATTCTCTCTAGGGACTGGTCTTTCTCTCTCTGATATTAAAATCTCTTTGGGTTTGTTTAATAATGCTACTTTCATATGCCCTCACAATAACTCATATAATTTTTCGCTTAATTCGGACATTCTATGATTAACAGTGTGTTCACTCAAGAAGCGCTTTCTGCCAGCTCTTGCAATTTTAAGTCTTTCTTCATTAGCTTCTAAATAATATTTAATTAGGTCCGGAATTTCACTCATTTGCTTAAAATAAACAGCCTCTCTATCAGGCTCATATAATTTTACTGCATCATCTTTCCAATCAGACAAAACAAAGGCACCACTTGCACTAATTTGAAAAATTCGGTGATGACATGATCTTGGCCAGGGAGTTAAATTGAGGTTAATGATAGACGAGCAGAAAAGCGGTGACAAATTCCACCATTCTAAACCCTTGCCCATTTTTACATTCGATCGATTACTCTGTGCCGAGCCAATCCCCGTAATCTCGGTTTCTAAATCACCCAGTTGATTTATCAATTGTTCACGACTAATTGATTTTTGTTCAAAGTACATAGCATGCGAAATTCCACCAAATTCCTTGCTATATACATCCCACTCATCATCTAGGAAATCGAAAACGTCAACATAGCCATTTGTCTCCCTACTTAATTTAACTATACTATCGCCCACATTATTCATTTTCTCGTCCCAACCAGCACGCCATTTAATTCTCTCTACCAAATAAGGGTTAAAAGTCGCAGCAAAACTTATCTCTCTATTAATTTTAGGGTTTGGTTTTTGAGGTTTAAAAATGCTCGGGTCGATGTGCCAAGGAGGCAAATAAAAGACGTTGTACCAACCTAAGCTATTTAACTGCTCAATAACCCGAGTATCTGGAACAAACATTCCAAGATGTAAAGGGGTATTCAATTCTTTGAGCAAATGCATATGCTTAATTGTATTATCAGTCCACATGCTTATGTATGGTAAGTTTATTTCCTCTAGAAAAAATTTTCCGGGAAATGAATTTAAGAAATTCTGCAGAGACGAACCCCAGAAAAGAATAATATCAAAGTCTATTTTTCTTACTAATTTATAGTAGCCATCAAGATCTAATATTTTGTCCACATAAACAACTTGGTGACCTAAATCTGCTAATGCCTGAAGAGAGGGAGACCTCTGTTCATCCCATCGACCGCGTAAAATTGATAAGATCCGTAGAGGTTTCGAAAGTTTATTGAACGTTCTATTTTTTATAATTCTCATTTAATAATCGCCAGACCGCCAATCGAGTGGATTTTTAGAAATAGGTTTGTCGAGTAACTCAGGGTGGACATAGCATTTTTCTAAATCGAGATAATTATCACGAAGTACCCATTCACGGAAATTCGCATCCTCAATAAAACAATTTAAATGTTGGGTAACACCCTGTTCAAGCCCGTCCCTAATTATTTCTATTAACTCCTTAGATGCCTCACGTGGAGCATTAAAATAACGCATCGCCATATCATAAAATTCTTCAGTTGATGGCAAATCATACGGAACGGTCAACTCCCTAAGTAACGAAAAAGATCGTGTAAAACCAGTCGTTATAAACTTAGACTTTATCGACTTTAAAGATAAGCGCGAGGCTGAAATATTATGATTAACCGATATCTGTGGATGATAAATAACCTTTTTCCCCATTTTCTCGATTGATTGACCAACATAAACCTCACCATCACCATGAAATTTTAATAAGTGCGCTGGCATGGCGCATGGGTGAAAACCTCCAACATCATATAAACATGATTTTCGTACTGTAAAATTAGTCCCCCAAACAAAATTACCAGGAATTCTTTTTATCGACTTGCCAAAGTCAAGCAATCCAAATACCGGCAGGGTTTGAGCGCCTGGTTCGCCTATTAACATAACATTTATCCAATCAGGTGGCGTTTTCTCATAAGCTAGAGCAATTGGCCCCGTAGCAAGTCCGACTTCCGGATCAGAATAAGCATCTTCGATACCTGTTAACCAGCTGGGTTCTGGACAGATATCATCATCGATGAAGCAACATACTTCACCTCTTGAAACTTCTAACCCTCTATGCCACCCCACTAATTGTCCAGGCCGGTCATCGTAGAGATAGGTAAAATTCTCAAATTGTATTTCATATCTCTCACATATCTTTTTAGTATCATCAATAGAACCATTGTCTGACACAATAACTTCAAATGATAAAACTCGAAAATCTTGTAATAACAAAGAGTCGAGTAATGTTTTTAAGTTTTTTGCGCGATTAAATGTAGATACTATTATTGAGATATCCATTTATTTTAGCTCACCATCTCACTTTTTAATTTTTCAAATTCTTTAGAAATCCATTTTTTTAGAAGAAGTTTATTATCATTTAAGATTTTTAAAGAACCTTCATGTAAGGGTAATAATTTACCAGAGGGTTCCCTTACTCGTAAATGGTATAAAACCCAGTTATTTAATAACGTTGAAGCTTTCTTAATATTTTTCTTTCCCAACTCTGCTTTAACACCAATTGGTAATAAATGACTCAAATTCGGGGGATATAGCGTAATAGCCTCATAAAATATTTGAAGGATTTCGGTTTTATCAGCGGATAAAGAATTGAGAACTTCAGTTAACCATCTATAGGCTGAAACATTTTTATTATCAATTTGCACGGCTTCTTTCAAATAACCTTTGGCCTTGACAGCCTCTTTTGTCTCAAACGCATAAACACCGAGATAAGTAAATGAACAACTTTGAATCATTTCTTCAGCGCGCTTTGCATCTTTAAGAGCCAATTTATAATAGTCTCCGTAACAAAACATATCCGATAACTCTCTAATACGATGACTCAAAACGCCATCCTTAGGGTTAAATTTTAGAATTTTATTTTGAAATACTATTTCTTTAAATAGAATTACAGACTCGGGTTTTGCATTAAATGTCCAGAGCACACGAGCTGCGTTAAATTTAAGAACTAAATTATTTGGAAATAGCTTTTGTCCTTGAGTATAAATATCAATAGAAGATCGACCCAAACTGTTATTGCCTTCGCCAGAAATTGCAGCAAAAAAAAGTGCGGATGCGGCAAAATTATAATGTGAAACTGTTTTGTCATCGGCGTCTATATTTCGTTTTGCTATAGAAACATATGTTTTTATAGCATCTGTAGGTTGATAACCTCTTAATTCAGCAGGCACCAAATTATTATTGGCTTTGTTTGCAGGTATAAAATTATTAAAAATTGATTGAAAGAGACAAAACTTAATAAACCGTTGTTCCCGGCTAGGATATGACCAAAATAAACTCTTAAAATAATTAGAATGTGAACGAGAATCCAAAAAAGATCTATAGCTCTTAAGAGCACTGTTAATTTTCAAATTAATTCTTTCAGGATCCAATCCAATAAATCCGTTATCAGCGCCCCCAAGTAATGCCCCAGTTGTCACCTCTTCGGGCGAAAATACAGAAGCCCCATATCTTAGAGCATCTATCGCGCGCGTTTGAATACCTCCTGCGTAGCGCCAGAAAAGAGGAATGAATCGGGACTTTTTCATTACTAATTTAAATGCGTTATCCGACAAATACCCATTATAAATCCGAATATTGAGTTTTGGATCATCAAGCGTAATAAATTTGAAAAGAAACCGAGCTTTATCTGGCATGTATGGAACAAACGCCCTTCCAGTGAAGCCTATATCGAGGTCTTTATTTATAGTAGACTTTGGATATTCGTTGCTATCTTGATATGACTCGTGCCCAGGAAAAGAAGCGATGCGAGCGCTATAATGTTCACTTAATTCTATGTGCTCACCGGCACTATTCGTCACAAGGATAGAAGCTCTTGAAAAATCATTATATCGTGTTGAGTAGAAAAAATCATGATCTCCAACCCAAAAAGCTGTGGGACAATCAATAGTGAAAAAATTATTAGGTATATTAACGCCATACACACCATTACTTATAATTAAATCTATCTTATGATTTCTTATATCAATACTTTTGGTAAAATGGAGTTGATCAATAGGTTGGTATGATAACTGAATATTTTCAAAGTTTTTAATTCTTTTTGATTCTGGCGATGCACATATAAAAACTTTTGCTCCGTTTTTTATAAAATGATGCAATCGTTGTACGATTTTATTGTCTATTCCTCTAAGAATTTGGATAGCTCGAGAATTTTTCTTCAGACACCAATAACCATAAGCTTGGATAACGCGTGATGACTCAGTTAATGTTTTAAGACTTTCTAATTCAGTAAGGCCAACATCAACAGCCCCACACATTATTTTTGCACAAGCAATCGTTTGAGGGCTCTCTGCTTGATGATACGCATATGCATAATTCCCAGTATCTAATAATTGATCTGCCGTTAAGCCTCTATCAATTAAAACTGGATAATCGATCATGCCGGTTTAATTTACTGGGATAAGGGCAGCCGCTACTCTTCTATCCTCTGCAATTAGAACATTAAACGTTCTGCACGCGGCACCTGTATCCATTTTTTCTACAATAATTTTCTTTTTCTTAAACTCTGAACGAATATTTTCAGTCAGAGGACTTATTACTTCCCCGCAACCCAATAGTAAAAGATCGACATGGCCCTCATCAAGAATAATTGGTATTAGTCCAAGAATTGACTCATCATTAGGTAATAAGGTTACTTCCCATATATTCGTTTTATTTGAAAAAACTAAAACAGGACACTTGTATAACAGTTCACTGATAACAAAACGGCACTCTCCATAACGCTGGATAATTTGCCGACCGACTGGAATTTCTGGTGAGATATCTAGAGAGATAACTAGCTCCTATTTCAGCGAAGCACCCTATTTTTTAAACGCCTTTAACATTACGGCCACCGTCTTTGTTACTTCCGGCGGCAACTCCCCTATTTATATTTAGGTATACAAGAAGTGGTACAGCTAAACAAATAGATGAATAAGTTCCAATCAAAACTCCCCAAATCATAGCAAAACTAAATCCACGAATTACCTCACCACCGAGTAAATACAGAGACATTAGAGCAATCAGTGTCGTAATTGAGGTCATAACAGTGCGCGAAAGTGTTTCATTGATTGAATTGTTTAATAACTCAACAAGAGACAGCGTTTTATATTTACGCAGGTTTTCTCTTACCCTATCAAAAACAACAACCGTATCATTAATTGAATAACCAGCGATTGTAAGAATTGCGGCAACCGTAGACAAGTTAAATTCTATTCCTGTCAAAGCAAAAATACCAATAGTTGAGAGAACATCATGCGTCAGAGCAATGATCGCACCAACCCCAAATTGCCATTCAAACCGAAACCAAATATAGATTAAGATACCAAAAATAGCTAAAATAACAGCTATAACTCCATCACGGAATAGTTCTTCACTAATTTTCGGACCCACAAATTCCGTCCTACGATACGAGACTTCAGAGCCTAGCTCTGTCTTTACTTTATTGATGGCAACTTGCTGAGCTTTCTCTCCACCATCTTGTTTCTGGATTCTAATCAAAATATCATGAGGGTTACCAAATTCTTGCAATGATACTTCACCGAGACCAAGATCAGTCAGTTTACTTCTTACATCCTCCAACGATGTTGCTTTATCAACCCTCACTTCAATCAGAATTCCACCTCTAAAATCAATACCATAATTTAAATCTTTTACCCCATACAAACCTATGGATGAACAGATCAAAAGAAGAGAAAAAATAAAAAACACCAATCTTTTATTGATGAAATCCAAATTAGGTTTGACTGGAACTAAGCTCAAAGGCTTCATAATGGCTCCTATATTGGCACTTCATTAACGCGGCGATTTCTAATCCAACCAACCACCATTAAACGAGTTAACATAATCGCTGTAAACATAGATGTAATAATGCCAATCGATAAAGTAACAGCAAAACCTTTTACTGGACCTGAACCAAAATAGAAAAGAATCAGCGCTGCAATCAAGGTTGTAAGATTGGCATCAATAATTGTTACGATCGCTCTACTATATCCAGAGTCTATTGACGATATAGGTGTTCTGCCAGCTCGCACCTCTTCACGTATACGCTCAAAAACTAAGACATTTGCATCAACAGCCATGCCAATCGTCAGCACTATTCCAGCAATCCCCGGCAAGGTAAGTGTTGCCTGTAAAACGGAAAGTGCACCTAAAATCAAAACAATATTTACTAATAGCGCTACGTCAGCAAAAAAGCCAAAAATACCGTAAGTAATGACCATGAAAATAATAACTAAAATTAAACCAATAATTGCGGCTATTTTTCCAGCCGCTATGCTATCAGCTCCCAAGCCAGGCCCAACGGATCTCTCTTCGAGTATAGTGAGAGGAGCTGGCAGAGCCCCCGCCCTAAGAAGTAGCGCTAAATCTTGGGCCTCAGTTATTGTAAAATTTCCACTTATCTGACCACTTCCTCCCAGAATAGGCTCGCGAATCACAGGAGCTGAGATAACTTTACCATCTAGCACAATTGCAAACGGTCGATTAACATTCTTTTTAGTCACATCACCAAATTTTTTACCGCCCAGAGTATCAAAGCGAAAGTTAACTACTGGCTCACCTGTCCTACTATCAAAGGTTGGCTGTGAATCAATTAACCTATCTCCACCAACTGCTACTCGTTTTTTTACGAGGTATTTCTGCTGCTGGTTCTGGTTCGAATTATCCGTGGATGGAAGCAACATAGAGCCTGGAGGAACTTTTCCTTTATCTACGTTGGCAAAAGAGCCTCTCGGGTCAAGGAGATGAAAACTCATCTTAGCGGTTTTACCTAAAAGTCTTTTTAATCTCTCCGGATCATCAAGTCCTGGGACTTGGACTAGTATTCTATCCAAACCTTGACGCTGGATTGTTGGCTCTCTCGTGCCCGTTTCATCAATTCTTCTACGAACTATTTCGATTGATTGATCTACCGCAGAGCCACTTATGGCTCTCAGAGCCTGCTCAGAAAAACTAATAATAAGATTATTTTCCTTTAATGTTATTAATAAATTCTGTTCTATATCTTTAAGAAGTTTTTGAGCATCATTAATCTTATTTGGATCTCGAATTGAAACTTTTATTCCATTTGATATCACGCCTAACCCATAGTACCGAATTTTTGCTTTACGCAGCTTGATTCTGGCTGCATCAACTAAACTCTCAAGACGCTCTTTTAATACAACTGCAACCTTAACCTCTAGAAGCAAATGTGAGCCCCCCTGCAGATCTAGGCCTAGACTCACCTGTTGATGTGGTAGCCATTTGGGTAATGTTTCTACTGTTTTCTGATCTAATAAGTTTGGGGATGCCAGCATAGCGCCTATCAGAACAATTCCCAAAACCACTGCAACCTTTAGCTTTGAAAAATATACCATCAGCTTACACTGACCCCAACCATTTTAATTAGACCACACAATTACTTTTTTCCGCCGCCAAATAGTTTTCCCAGCATTCCACCTGAACCAGATCCCTCTTTTTGATCAGTTCCTGCTGAGGTTGCATCCTTTCCATCTGGGCTAATCTTGGGTTGTACGCTGGCGATCAATCCTCGTTGAACACGAATTTTTATGCCTTCTGCAATTTCAACGGCGACTTCATCTTCATTTACAACTTTGGTGACAGTTCCCATTATCCCTCCACCAGTCACAACTTTATCTCCACGCCGAATAGCGCCTAACATAGCACGATGATTTTTAGCTCTCTTTTGCTGTGGACGTATTAACAAAAAATAAAAAACAACAAATATCAGTACCAAGGGTAATAATGTAGCGAAACCGTCTCCTGCACCCCCGGCTGCCTGAGCGTAAGCTGGTGTAATTATCATAATAAACTCCTAAAACATCATTAACTCGCGGAATATAACGAGCTATGGCATCAATGCAATCGATATCTCGATTTATTTGAGTGCAAAATATTAATATTAACACTTATACTACCCAAAATACATCAATTATTAACAGCATAACAGAACGTATTGCTACGACACTTTACCAAGTTTCAAACGAAACCAGATAGCTCTCTAAAAATTATCTATAAAACTTTTAAGCAAACCATTAAACGTGAGAGGCATTAAATATTGAGTTTATTGACGAAAGTTGTATGTGTGATACCGTTTTAAAAGTCGTTAGGATAACGTTTACAGGATAGTTAAATGGTAGATAATGAGCTTAAAGCAGTATTAGAACGCATTGCAAAAGCCCTAGAACGTATGGCTCCTCAGCAAGTTAAAGATCATTCAGTCGAAGGGGCGGATGCTTTTGTTTGGCAAACAGAGCCTGAAAAACTCGTGCCGATAGATAAAATTAATCGAGTAAAACTTAACTTACTGCACGGTATTGATCAACAGATTGAGACTTTAAGGGGAAACACAAAACGTTTTTCTATAGGATTTTCGGCAAATAATGCATTACTGTGGGGTGCCCGGGGTACAGGAAAGAGTTCTTTGGTAAAAGCCATTCACGATGAAATTAATCAAAAAACACCCGGAGCGCTAGTACTGATAGAAATACACCGAGAAGATATTAACACACTACCCAAACTTCTGAATATACTGTCAAAATCATCAAGACAATGCCTGTTATTCTGTGACGATTTATCTTTTGAAATGGAAGACTCAACTTTTAAATCACTCAAAGCTGTTTTAGAGGGGGGGATTGAGGGCCGCCCAGCTAATATTATTTTTTACGCCACATCAAATCGAAGACATCTAATGCCGCGTGATATGATTGAAAATGAACGTTCAAATGCTATCCATACGGCGGAAGCGGTGGAAGAAAAGGTATCACTATCTGATCGTTTTGGACTTTGGTTAGGATTTCATCCAGTAAAACAAAATATATTTTTCGATATGATTGAGAGCTATGCTAAGGAGTATAAATTAGAAGTAGACCAAAAAACCTTGCATGCAGAAGCTTTAGAATGGTCAATGACACGAGGGTCTCGATCAGGACGGGTGGCATACCAATTTATACAAGATTTAGCCGGTAGACTGGGTAAAAATATTGACTAAATAATATTAAAAAATATTTTCAAATCAGCTTTAAGTCGTTTTAAATGCCTTAAAGGGTTTATAGCTCTCTTTCCTTTCCTAATCTCAAAGTGCAACTGAGGCAATACTACGTTACCTGACGAGCCCACTTTTGCAATAACATCTCCCGCTTTTACACGATCCCCCCGCTTGACCAAAAGTCTTGAATTATGAGCATAAGCAGTAACCCACCCTCCAGGATGTTTAATCAACAACAAATTACCAAAACCCCTCAACTCATTACCTGCATAGGCTACTTTTCCTGAGCCTGCGGCTCTTACGGGGTCGCCTTTTTGTGCTATTATGTTGATACCATCATTATGCAACCCATCACCCTTAGCTCCATAATTCGATAATAATTTTCCTTGAACAGGCCATTTGAAACGACCTGTTGTTTTCATTTTCGGTATCTTGATAAATTGCCTCGCAATTACTGGTGATTTATTAACAGTTTCTCTTGTTATTTTATTTATTTTAGGAAGTATTCTATTTTTTCCCGTTTTATTTCGTTTTTTTATCAAGCCCTTAGTGCTTGATATGGCTGAGCGATCACTCTCAGGTTCACTTTGCGTAATCCGATTAATTTTACTTTTCGGTTTGGTAATTTGTGGTTTTCGATTGCTATCAGATAAATCTGAAATGGGTAAAACTAATTTATCGCCGACATAAATTCGATATGGTGATTGCAATGAATTTATCTTAGCTATTTCATAAACATCCAATCCATATTTTCGAGAAACTTTATATAAGGATTCTCCTTTGGTTATTGTATGAATCTTTGGTTTGGGTATTAGCAATTCTTCACCAACTAATAATCGGTATGGCGGGAGCATCTGATTTGCTTCTATAATTGTTCTAGCCGATACTTGATAACGTTTTGATAAAATGAATAAGGTATCTCCCGGCCTCACTTTAACGCTTCCACCTGATGGAACGGCCAAACGCTCTATTCTTTTCCGATTTGATAAGCTAGATTGAGAGATTTTATTATAAGAACCGTTATTTTGATTTGATGGAGGCCACTCGAGATTACTGCATCCAGCAAAGAAACAGACGGTTAAAAATAGAGGTAATCGTTTTAAGCAAATGATCATAAATTTTTCCACAAATAAAGTCGCATCAATATTTAACTCCCGGTTGCTTCTTCCGGAATCAATGGAACAAAACGAACATCTCTCAGTTCTTCAGTTTCTAAGCCATCTCTTTTCTTAGTAACTTTTAAAATAGTATTATGGTGATCATTAGTTCCAATTGGCACTATCATGATCCCCTCTACAGCTAATTGATCTAGTAGCAATGGTGGTATATCTGCAGCCGCTGCAGTAACCATGATCCTCTCAAAAGGGGCTTGGGAGTCCCATCCCAAAGTACCATCGCCAGCTTTTGAGGTTATATTATGAAGTCGAAGGTACTCAAAACGCCTTTCAGCCTCTTCCAGCAATGAGCCATGACGCTCAATAGTATAAACCCTACGGCATAAACATGAAAGCACAGAAGTTTGGTATCCAGAGCCAGTTCCAACCTCCAATACTTTTTTTCTATCATCAAGATTTAGACACTCAGTCATTAATCCAACAACAGCTGGTTGACTTAATGTTTGGTGATGGCCTATTGGTAAAGTTACATCTTTATAAGCCTGCTCTTTGAAAGCCTGTGGCACAAATAATTCTCTTGGGATATTCTCCATAGTCGAAGTAACACTCGGCGATGTTATTCCAGCTTGCCTCAAAGATAGAACTAATTCCATTCTTGAGTTATCATTTATGACGTGATTACCTTGCACCCTTTTTTCCTATTAAATTTTCGAATAAAACCACTACTCAGTGAAAATTTTTTTTAATTTTTTTATAGATGGTGTGTGGGTAAGGTTTATTGAAATAGGAGTGATAGATATATTCCCATTTTTTATTGCAGCAAAATCAGTCCCCTCTGTAAGAGAACTAGATTTTTTTTGCTTGCCAATCCAAAAAGATGGAATCTGATTAGGCTCGCAATGCTCTATTACCTCATCCCCAATTTTTTGTCTTCCCTCTCGTGTAATCTCAACACCAACATCTTGTTTAGAAGATACACATGGAAAGTTAACATTTATTAAAATATCCTTGGGCCAATTTGACAATAATAGCTTCTTTAATATTTTTGCCCCATATTTTCGTGAAACCTCCCAATCATCTATGTCTTCTTCGTCATTGTATTCCTGGCTCAGGGCAATGGAAGGCACGCCAAATAAAGTAGACTCCATTGCTGCGCCGATAGTTCCAGAATAAGTGATATCCTCTCCCAGATTTACGCCTCGATTAATTCCAGATAAAACAAAATCTGGTCGGTGATCCTTCATAATTTTATTCATTGCAAGAATGATACAATCAGTGGGTGTCCCATTGACACTAAAACGTCTCGTATTACTAGTTTTAACAATTAGAGGCGAACGAATTGTAAGAGAGTGGCCTGTTCCACTTTGATCGCTCTCCGGGGCCACAATCCAGACATCGTCAGTTAATGAACGGGCTATTTTCTCAAGTTCTTTTAGACCAATTGCGTTTAAGCCGTCATCGTTACAGACTAAAATTCTAAGGTTCTTCAGATCTAAATCTGTATTACTCATCTTTCGAAATAACCCGAAGCCCGCCCATATAGGACTGCAAAGCGGTCGGTATGATAATAGAACCATCTACCTGTTGATAATTTTCCATAATTGCGATCATTGTTCTTCCGACAGCAATTCCCGAACCGTTGAGTGTATGGGTATAACGGGGACTTTTTGAATCACTTGAACGAAATCGACTATTCATCCTCCGAGATTGAAAATCTCCGCAATTAGAAACACTGGAGATTTCTCTGTAACGTTTTTGACCTTCTAACCAGACTTCAATATCATATGTTTTCCGAGCAGAAAATCCCAGATCACCTAAACATAGTTTTACAACTCGAAAAGGTAATTCAAGCCTTTTCAAAACCTCCTCTGCACAGTTGAGCATACGCTCATGCTCGTTTTCTGAACTTTCCGGGGTTGTAACAGAAACCATTTCGACCTTAGAAAATTGATGTTGACGCATCATTCCGCGAGTATCTTTACCTGCTGAGCCTGCCTCTGATCGGAAACATGGTGTCATTGCGGTATATCTCAATGGCAAATCTTGCTCATCCACAATTAGATTTGAAACTAAATTTGCTAAGGGAACTTCCGCAGTGGGTATTAAGTACAATTCCCCTGAAGTTTTAAATAAATCATCCTCAAACTTTGGAAGTTGTCCGGTTCCATATAGAGCTTTATCTCGCACTAATAAGGGAACACTAATTTCTTTAAAACCATTTTCATTTGTATGAATATCAAGCATAAACGAAGATAGAGCTCTCTCCATCTTCGCTAATGAACCTGAGAGTGTTACAAATCGCGCGCCCGACATATTAGAAGCTAACTCAAAGTCCATCTGACCAAGAGCCTCACCCAATTCAAAATGCTCCTTTGCATCTAATTCTAAATTCGGTGGCTGGCCCCAAGATTTAATCTCTACATTATCATCTTCGGTTGAGCCTATTGGCACATCAGATGCTGGTAAATTAGGCAAAACACTTAAAGCTTTGTTTAAGTCTTTAAGCGCTATTTTCGCAATTTCTTCTGCATTTGCTTGAGCTTGTTTAGATTGAGACACTTCCTTTAACTCCGCAGAAGTATCCTCACCTTTACTTTTTTTTCCGCCAATAATTTTCGATAATTCATTACGTCTTGTTTGAAGTTCTTGGGCTTCGGTTTGAGCTTTTCGGCGATTTAAATCTAATTTTAAAATTTCCTCAGCACATGGGACAACTTTCCTGAGCGCCATCGATTCATCAAAGCTCTCGGGATTATCTCTTATGAACTTAATATCAAACATAATTATTTACCATAATATTTTCCAAATTAAGAACAAAATAAGTTATGTTTAAATTGTTCGTTTTAATGAACCGATTCCTCATCATCTTTGGACTCTTTTTCAGTTCTTTTGCGTTCAACCGACCTAACCGCGATTATAGAAATTTCGTACAATATAATTATTGGAATTGCGAGACCTATTTGACTTATAATATCGGGTGGCGTGAGAACCGCAGCAACTATAAATACTGTAACCAAAGCGTATTTTCTCTTCGAAGCCAAACCATTAGCATTAACCACTCCAGCCCTCGCTAATAACGTGAGAACAACTGGAAGTTGGAAACTGAGACCGAAAGCAAATATAAGGCGCATAACCAGAGATAAATACTCATTAACTTTTGCTTCCAACTGAATTGGAAGACCACCCGCTAAGCCCGACGTTTCAAAGCTAAGGAAAAAACTCCATGCTAGTGGGAATATAAAATAATAAACCAAAGCTCCGCCAGCGAAAAACAGAATAGGTGAGAGAATAAGGTACGGTGCGAGTGCTTTCTTTTCATTTTTATATAATCCGGGTGCTACAAATTTCCAAAATTGCAAAGCAATAAAAGGGAATGAGACGAAAATTGCAGCCCAGAAAGACACTTTGATATATGTAAAAAAGGCTTCATGAAGAGCTGTATAAATTAACCGTCGATTTTGGCCAGTTTCCTCAAGTATTTCAGCAAGAGGTTGCACAAGGAAATTATATATGTGCTCAGAAATTAAATAAGCTCCGCAGAAAACTATAAAAACTGCAACAACTGAGTAAAGTAGCCTATTTCTCAATTCGATAATGTGATCCATAAGCGGGGAAGCATTTTCCTCAATATCCTCGCTCACGTGTCAGACCCTTTAAGTTTATCTAATGAGTCATCAAAGTTTTCCGCATCACGACCCGTATCTTCGTCTATTCGTTTTGAAAGTTCTCTATTGTCATCTGTAGAACCTTCATTTTGACTCTGATCATTGGAATCAATGGTATTTGAGTCATCAAAATCAAAAGCCTCCCGAATATCACCCTCAGCATCAATGGTATTTTCTAAAGCTGAGTTAGCATCAAATTTGTCAATACTATCAATTTGTTTTTTTACTTCGTCTATTTCTGTTTCTCTGATCATTTCATCAACGTGACCACGAAAGTCTCGAGTCATTGCTTTGGCCTTAGCTACCCACTGCCCAACCGCCCGCAAAACTTTGGGAAGATCTTTTGGGCCAATCACAATAATGGCGATAACCAATATAACAGTAATTTCCGTCCAACCTATATCGAACATTTAATCTGCCATTCTTAATGGTAAAAAATTACACAGTACCGGGGGAAATTTATAATTAGTTCTTTAATGAACTATCTTTATTTTCAACAGACTCTGAAACCTGCGCAGAACTTGCTTCAGAAGATGCAGTTTCCTTGGCCCCATCTGTTACCTCTTCTGCCATTCCAGATTTAAAGTTTTTTACACCTTTCGCCACATCACCCATTACCTTAGGTAATTTTCCAGCCCCAAAAATAATCAAAACTATTACGAGGACAAGGACAACTTGCCAAACACCAATGCCCATTTATCTGTGCTCCTAGCCAAATATACAATTTACTCGTAAATAATGGCAGAATGGGATGGATAGAGCAATAACTCGGCCAATGCCTATTAATCAATTTATATTAAATAAATTATCTTATTCTTTCAAGTATCTGATAAATATAAATAAAAATTATTATTTATTAGATAATAAAAATTCCTATTTGACCGTCTATATGAGAATTTTTAGCAATCACCATGCATTTATTAAAATAAATTTCATTTGCTGCCACCAAGGCATTTAGGTGAAGGCATTATTTTCTTACCCTTTGAATGCCATTCTTCTTCTGTAAGTGCTTGAATAGAGAGCGCGTGAACGCCACTTTTGAATTCTTCGATTAAAATAGAGTTAACTAATTTATGCCGTTGAAGAATACGCATGCCGTCAAAATCATCAGAAATAATAATTACTTTGAAATGTGTCTCCGACCCATCAGGAACGTTATGCATGTAACTCTCATTTAATACCTCCAACCCTTGTGTTGAAATAGCCTTGACCAACTTTTCTTCGATTACGGTTTGAATAATCAAAATCCCAACTCCTCATGCTTAACCAACAAAATCATATAAATATAACGTTAGGTATATCTCCGATAATTTAATCTGTCATCCACCTATTCATTCGATCTAAAATTTGTGGGGAATTAAAATCTTCGATGGAACCCAAGTATGATTTTAATTGCACTAAACTCTTAGGATCGGGAACCATACTAATTTTTATTTTATGTTCGATAGTTTTTTCTACATTCTTCATAAATTTCTGAGCTTCCTTATTAACCTCATTCCAATTCCCGCCTTTTTCGCATAAAAACTGAATAGATTTATCAAGAAAAAAGTTATGTCGACGATTAGAATTATATAATATAAAATTAGCCATTCGATCAATTGTAACCTTGTGGTAAGAATTATTTGCTGGAGCATAAGTTTCACTGGTTAACTTTGAAATTAGTATTTCCTCAGAACTTTGTGACAAATAGATTTTTTTGTTATCCGCAACCGCTCGAAAGACAAAATCATAATCCATGGTTGAGAAATATTTTCTCGCAGCACTTCCTCTTTTGCCATCGGGTATTATAAGAAGTGGGTGTGGGAAAATACACCGAACAATGAAGCCAGTTAGGCCGACATTTGACTCCATAACAGGCCAATTTAACTGCACAGGATACTCCGAATTAAAATCAGAACCCATAAAATATCCAAAATAAATCGGATGCATATGTACCAAACATAACTTAACTAAATCCTTTGATTTTATCGGATGTTGCAAAAGGTCAGTTAATACTGAAGATACACTATTTTCATTTAAGCGCGCTAAAGATGTCATTACTGCATGATAACCTTTTTCTCGCAATTCATGCACTTTCGCGAAACAGCCGTCTGCCAGAATAAAATCAGAGTCCAATAAAATTGCTGCTATTACACTTTTATTCGTTAACATGTGATGGGATGTTAAACGCTGAACGTTGTGTTTTACAGTTTTCAAATCTGAATTAGAAACCACCTCTTTTAAATTAGCGCCCTTATAATTTATGTCTTCAAAATAGTGGAATTCTACCTCAACATATTTAATGAGTTCTGGCATTATTGGGTCGAATATTATTTTTGACTCTCTGTCAGTATAAATATGATAAATTATATCAGATTTTGACGATAACGCTGGTAAATTGCCGGGAAAGAGTTGGCTTGGTACTGAATGTTTGACAAATTTCTCTGTAAAATTTTGCCCCCATACCGTAACAAATATATCATATCTCATTAAATTTATTTAAACATTTTCAATACTAGTATGATGATGTTCACTTTCATCCGGATCGAGGGGCTCGATTTCAGTATTATCAGGCTCTTCTACACGAGAGCTGTCAGACGGCATCTCACCTCTAGTAGCAAGAGTTTGTATTGCGGGCCTTTTATCAATGAGCCCAGCTGCCTTCAATTCATCCATTCCGGGCAGATCATCTATTGTATCCATTCCAAATTGGTCAAGGAAACCCTCAGTGGTACCCCACGTTACCGGCTTACCCGGACTTTGGCGACGACCTCGAGGTCTAATCCAACCGGCTTCAAATAAAACATCCATTGTACCCTTGCTTAATCCCACGCCCCGTATCTCCTCAATCTCAGCTCGAGTGACAGGTTGGTGATAGGCACAAATCGCGAGAGTTTCGATTGCCGCTCTAGAGAGTTTTCGCGTCACTGTACGCTCTATTTTTAAAGCGTTTGCGATTTCCGGGGAAGTTCTAAAAGCCCAGCTTTTTCCAACTTGCTTTAGATTAACGCCTCGATTTTGATAATGTTTCTTCAAATCTACGAGTAAGCTCTCTAAATCGCAACCGTCAGGCATTTTATCTGACAATACTCGCTCAGAAACAGGCTCAGATGAAGCAAATATTATTGCTTCCAACAAATTTAAATCTTTATACTCATTTTTGATCATTATTGTCCATTCTCAGTTTCTTTTTCAATTTCATCGACTATTTGGTCATGACGTTTAAAATCCTTTAAAAAAAGGGAGTCAAACGGCCGTCTTTGTTGAATCTGAATTTTTCCTTCTTTGGTCATCTGTAAAGCAGCCATAAATGTTGCGGCCATTGCAGAACGGCTAACAATATCCCCTCTCAATTTTATAGGTAAGAACTTTTCTAACTCTGACCAGTTCGGAATTTGTCCGATCTTACCCATTAAGCGTTTTATTGCATCCTCTGCAGAGAATAAATCAGAGCCTTGTATATGGAGAGTTTTTACATTCGATCGATGTGTGTGTTCTCCATAAGCACTTAATAACTCAAACATAGTGACGTCATAGATTGAAGTGGAGTTATAACCAAAAACCTCTGGGTCTTTGCGTTTAAAAAAATCCACCCCTAATTGGAAACGACCAACAATCTTACTACCAGCATCTTGCATACTCTCGAGGCGTAGAAGTTGGAATTGCAGTGCTTCTGCCATTTCTTCGCCTGTAGGCTCATTTTCGTCGACTTGTTCAGGAATAATTAATCGAGATTTTAAGTATGCTAACCAGGCGGCCATTACTAAATAATCCGCCGCTAACTCTAAATTAGTATTTTGTAATTTCACAACCCAAATTAAGTATTGGTCGACCAGATCTAAAATCGATATTTGTTTAAGATCAACTTTCTGCTCTCGAGCAAGCGTCAACAAAATATCGATAGGACCCTCATAGCCACCGACATCAACAATGAGGCTATTTTCCAAGTCAACCTCAATGTCATGATTGTCTTCAAACTCTTGGACCGCCACCTCTATTTCTTTGTTCAAAACAAAAATTTCCTATTCAATCGAATAACAGGCTGAAAAGCATTCCATCAAGCCAAATCATCGTATTAAAAATGTTATAAGTTTTATAACAACTAATACTCTCACAAAAGATAAAAAAACCACAAGATCAAAATAATTAAAATCTAAATATCTTGAACACGTGAAAACTTGCGTTTAAATAACAAACATCGGAAAACAATTAATATTATATCGGCAAAGAAGTTTTACGTATATTAATAAATTCCCAAGCTTTCCAATTTATCCATAGCTTCGGTTTTATCAAACGGTGCAACATTCTTAATTTGCATGAGTGCTCTATTTAATCTTAATTTTGCAACATTAGTTAATTCTCCAACAGCGGAGGCTATTTCAATCATTTCTTCCATGTTTCCGTTGCAATGCAGGACAGCATCACAACCCGCAGTCAGAGAAGATCGGGTACGTTCAGTTAAAGTTCCCTCTAATGCATTCATCGATAAATCATCTGTTATTAAGAATCCCTCAAACAGTATTTCTTTCCTAATCACCTCTTCAATTACTTTTACAGATACAGTAACTAAATTCTTAGGATCAATATCCCTATACAGAATATGGGCCGTCATAGCGAATGGCATATCTGAAAGATTTTTAAAAGGCACAAAATCACTATTTGATAGTTCATTCCAAGGTGTATCAACCAAAGGCATCGCTTTATGGCTATCCACTATAGCTCTTCCATGACCGGGTATGTGTTTAATAACAGGTAATATGCCTCCTTTTAGCAAACTCTTACAAAAAACTTTACCAAGAATCGAGACTTGTTCAACATTATGTCCGAATGAACGATCCCCGATGATAGGATCAGACTCTCTTTGAAAAATGTCTAAAACAGGAGCACAATTTACATTTATTCCCAATGCTCTTAAATCTTGCGCCATTAACCTAGCATTAAGGTCTAAGGCTTCACATGCAAGCGCTACATTTTCTTCTGCTAATCTAGCAAATATACTAGCCGAGGGACGCTTGGGCCAATTTGGAGGACCTAATCTGGCGACTCTGCCACCCTCTTGGTCTATAAGAATCAGAACATCACCATCGTGAACTGTTATTTTAAGTTCAGAAATTAAATTTTTAAGCTGATTTGGATTTAAACAATTACGTGCAAATAAAATAAAGCCCACTGGCTTGACGGATTTGAAAAAATCAATTTCTTTTTCTGAAAGACTTGGGCCCTCTATTCCAAAAATTACAGCCTTTGTGCTCACCATTAAATTTCTCTACTTTCCGGGTCGTATAACAAGGCAACCAACTTTTAATCGAGATAAAGCACCGCAAAGCTCTCTAGCTCGTAAAATATTTTCAAGAGGCCCTGCCCTCAGTCTAAAAAAAATTTTATTTTTACTCTTTACGACCTTAACAATATTAAGTTTGAGTGGTCCTAGTAATTTTTTATATTTGTTTTGCAAACGTAACCATTCGCGTTTAGCTGCGCTCGAGCTATTTACCGCAGCTAATTGAATCTGAAAATTATTCCTAAAATTAGGAGTGTTACTAGCATTTTGTTTTAATTTTAAGGAGCTCATTGGTTTCACATTATTTTTAATTTTACCGATCATTTTTTTTGCCAACGCACTTTTCTTAGTTGGTTCTATAACTACACCTTGTTTCAACTGTTTTATTGGCTTAGGCTTTTTAACTTTATTAACCTCCGCAATAGATGGTTGCGAGCCCAAGGTCGTCGGTTTAGTAATATTTTTTGCGCTCTCAGGCGATGAATTTGGGTTTATAATTTTATCAGGCTTAGGGGGTAAAAGCGGAATTTCCGGACGGGGCAGAAGGCTCTCTATTTTATCAACCGGTGGCTCTTTCTCGAGCCGATCATACACAAGTTTGTCACGATTTGGAATCGGTGTGCCACCTGGTTTATCTGGTCGAATTTTTAACGCTATATTCGGCGCCCGGATTACCGGCAACTCATCCAAATCGGATCCAAATAATAAATAACTCCAATTAGCCCAAGCAGAATATCCTAAGAAAACAGCAACTAAAACTCCAATTATTAATTTTTTCGCAAAACGTTTTGGCTTCACGCGACGTCTACTGATTGGCTCAAATTCCAACGTATCAGTGTTAAGATCTAAATCGTCTAATTCTGGGAAATGTTCAAGAGGCGCACCAACATTCGCCATATACTTATTATTATTTTCCTCTTCAGCTGTCATTCCATCTCCTCAAGTGGCTCAACACCCATTACCTCCAATCCAGAAGCAATTGTAATAGCTAGAGATCTTACCATGGCTAATCTAGCGAGAGTGAGTGTTCGATTTTTAGGCACCAAAAACCTCAAAGATACTCTTTCTTTTGAGCCTTTCGACCATAGAGAGTGGAATGCCGACGATAGTTCATACAAATAATATGCGACTCGATGGGGCTCGTGGCTCTCTGCGGCTCCTAATACAACCTGAGGCCAAGAAGCTATTATTTTTATTAAGTTAATTTCAGACGAGTCTGTTAATAGAGAAATATCCGCCTTAATCAGATCGTTATCATCAATTTCAGACTTATTAAATATATCGAGAGCATTACGTAGGACAGAGCAACACCGTGCGTGTGAATATTGCACATAAAACACAGGATTATCTCGACTCTGCTCTTTCACTTTAACCAAATCAAAATCAAGCTGAGCATCGTTCTTTCTCGTAAGCATCATAAACCTTACAACATCTTTGCCAACCTCATCAATCACGTCCCGGAGGGTAACAAACGTTCCAGACCTTTTCGACATTTTTAAGGGCTTGCCATTATCCATTAAGTTAACCATCTGACAAATTTTGACATCCAATTGACCCAATCCGTCTGTTAAAGCAACTACTGCAGATTTCATTCGCTTGACATAACCACTGTGGTCAGCCCCCCAAATGTTGATCATGTCTTTAAAACCCCTTTTAAATTTATCCCGATGATAAGCCATATCAGTTGCGAAATAAGTCCAAGATCCATCTGACTTTTTGACAGGACGGTCAACATCATCCCCAAATTGGGTGGCTTTAAATAAAGTTTGGGGTCTAGGCTCCCAATCATCAGGTCTTCGTCCCTTTGGAGGCTCTAAAACCCCCTGATATACCAGACCTTTCTGTTTTAGGGTTTCAAGTGCTTCTGTTACCTCATTATTATTAACAATATCCCTCTCAGAAACAAACACATCATGAACAATACCCAGGGAAAAAAGATCGGACCTGATAAGCTCCATCATGGCTTCGATCGAAACCTGCTTCAAACTCGCATAGCCCTCTTCTTTAATAATTTGAACCCATTTATCACCATCCTTCTCGGCGAGATTCCGTGCTAATTCTGCCAAATAATCGCCGGGATAATACTCCTCTGGCATATTTCCAACATCTAACCCGAGTGCTTCTTGGTAGCGAAAGAAAAGAGATTTGGTCAAAATATCAATTTGTGTTCCTGCGTCATTGATATAATATTCTTTAGTAACCCTATACCCCACTTTTCCAAGCAGGTTAGCCAAAACATCGCCAACAACAGCGCCTCGCCCATGCCCTACGTGCATCGGCCCCGTTGGATTAGCCGAAACATACTCAATATTTATTAATTTATTTAGATCTTTTTTTATTGATCCATATTCATTCCCATTTTTAAGAACTTCAACTAATCTGGTCTGCCAGAAAATATCTTTCAAAATAATATTTATGAACCCAGGACCAGCTATTTCAACAGACTCGATTTCATCATTAATTTTGAGACAGGCAACAATCTCTTGCGCCAGATCACGTGGTTTCAAATTTGCTGACTTAGACAGAGCTAGTGCAACGTTTGTTGCTATATCCCCATGATTTCTATCCCGCGCAGGCTCTACCGAAAAATTTGCAATATCAACACTTACTGGCAAACAACCTGTTTTCTTGAGGTTATTCAAAATTTCAGTGATATTGTTCCTAATATAATTAAAATAGTTCATACCAGTCATTAGATTATAATTTCACCCGCAATTTTTATGTTGTTAAAGGTCTTAAATCGACTATTCTTGAGTGCTCACCATACGCAAATCGATCCGTCATACCAGCGATATAATCAGCAATAACTTGAGCTTTTTGTGTCTCACTTTCGCCTGAAATTTTTTTCTGCCATTTTGTTGGTAAATTTTCTGGCTCAGATAAAAGCTGATGAAATAAGTCTGCAATAACTCGGCGAGCCTTGCTGGTCATACGATTGACCCGGAAGTGACGATACATTTTTTCATACAAAAAATCTTTCAAACACCGGTCCACTTTAAATATATTTTCAGAAAATGAGACTACTGGATGATCGAGCAACCGAATATCATTAACGCTATTTGGACGAACTCGTTCTAAACGCAACCTAGACTCTGTCAAGCAATCACTCACCATCATACCGATCAGGTTCCTAATGATTTCGTGCCGCTGGCGCGTTTCATCAGTTTTTGGAAAATCAGTTTTTACTTTTTTAATTATTTCACCAATTACCGGTATATCAGACAAATCACTCATAGCAAAAAGACCGGCTCTAATACCATCATCAATATCGTGATTATTATAAGCAATATCGTCGGCTAACGCAGCTACTTGAGCTTCCGCACTGGCATAACTATCAAGTTGCAAATTAACTTTCTTGTCAAATTCATATATTTCCCTCACTGCGGATCCATTTTTATCATGAAGCGTCATTGGTCCGTTGTGTTTGACTATTCCTTCAAGCATCTCCCACGTGAGGTTCAAACCATCAAAATTTGGGTAACGCCGCTCCAACCGCGATACGATTGAAAATGTATGTGCATTATGGTCAAAACCTCCAAATTCTGTCATTAACTCAGACAATGCACTTTCACCCGCATGCCCAAAGGGCGGGTGCCCAAGATCATGCGCTAAGGCGAGAGCCTCAGATAGATCTTCATTTAAATTGAGACATCGAGCGATTGTCCTAGCAATTTGAGAAACTTCCAGAGTATGAGTTAATCGAGTACGGTAGTGGTCCCCCTCGTGATTTACAAATACCTGTGTTTTATACTCTAAACGCCTGAATGCAGCCGAGTGAATGATTCTATCCCGATCTCGTTGAAAACAATTACGGGTAATACTAACAGGTTCGTCAAATAAACGGCCTCGTGTATTTTCAGGATCGCAGGCATAAATCGCCAAATTATTTGGATTTTGTCTCACATCAGTCATGTATACAATCCTAACATATTTTTCAGACCAAGCCCAAAAATGTTATAAATAATTTATCTAAATTTGACATTTTGGCAAATAATATTAAATAATAGGTAGTGATTAATGTTGTACTAAGATTGTGGTTATTTAGGTTATTTATTATGAACACTTTATCAATGACAGAAAACGCAGCAAAACGCATCTCAGAATTAATTGTAAATGAAGCGAACGATACCTCAATGCTAAGGGTGCTTGTATCGTCCGGTGGATGCTCGGGTTTTTCATATAGCTTCGAGTTAGAAAGTAAAATTAATAACGACGACCAAGTTTTTGAGCAACATGGCATCAAAACTGTTATCGACGATATTTCATTAGATATTCTTGGAAATTCTGAGATAGATTTTGTAGAAGATCTAGTTGGGTCAGCATTCAAATTAAATATTCCAAATGCAACTTCTTCTTGCGGATGTGGAGTATCATTTGCGGTATAGGTAGTTATATTTGTTAAAAACATTGAAATTAATTGCATGTATAAAGAGATTTTGTATTTAGGTTATATACATTGGTCAAAATAGCGACATGGAATGTTAACTCTGTAAAAGCCCGCTTACCTGTGTTAGTTAGATGGCTAAAAGAATTTTCTCCCGATATTGTTTTGTTACAAGAGCTGAAATGTATAACGGAAGCTTTTCCAACTTTGGAGATAGAAGACGAGGGCTACAACGTAGCGGTAGCTGGTCAAAAAACTTATAACGGCGTGGCGATACTCTCAAAGTCGCCAATAGATATAGAAATTATACAACTGCCTGGAAATGATAACGATATTCAAGCTCGCTATATTGAAGGCTTTACACAAGGTGTTACAGTAGCATCAATTTATTTGCCGAATGGCAATCCAGTAGATACAGAAAAATACCCTTACAAATTAGAGTTTATGGAACGCCTATATCAAAGGGCTAAACAACTTATGGAGAATGAAGGATTATTTGTTTTAGGCGGAGACTACAATGTGATTCCTGAAGATATAGATGCTTATGACCCAAAGGTTTGGGAAACCGATGCACTATTTAAAGCTGAAACTAAATCTGCTTGGCGTAAAATTATATATCTTGGATTAACGGATGCACTTCGAGTGGACAATAATGGCGGAGGGCTCTATTCTTACTGGGACTATCGCGCTGGCGCTTGGAATAAAGATCAAGGAATTAGGATAGACCACTTGCTTTTATCACCCAATGCCGCTGATGTGTTGTTAAACTCCGGCGTAGACCGGACTCCACGGGGGTGGGAAAAACCATCAGATCATACTCCAGTTTGGTGTGAGCTTGATATATAAATTATACCGAGTACCAAATATAAACATTCAAAAACTGAAATAAAATATTTTAAGATTCTGCAGCACGTGAGTTCATAATTGACCAGGTTTGCATCAAAAATAACTTATTTTTAATAATTTAGACTAATTTTTGACGCGCACCGGATAGGCATAACTGATAGTTATGGAAATAATGGAATCTTATATTTGACAAGTATACACAATAGCTCATGATAATTTTAGTAGTAAAATTGTAGACTATTTCATAAACAAACAAGTTATAAAACAACTGGAGGGTTGATATGTTTAAATTACTTTTTATATCCATTAAGCTTACTCTCGTTCTCTCTGCCTTTCTGCTTTTGGGACAAACAAATTTGCTCAAAGCGGCTGAAATTAATCTAAGAATGCATAGCTTTATTCCGCCGGTCGCTAATCCTGCGAAGACTTGGTTAATACCGTGGGCAAAAAAAATTAACAAAGAATCCGGCGGTCGCATAAATATTAAACCTTTCTGGAAAATGCAATTGGGTGGTGCTCCGCAATCGCTTATGAATCAAGCTCGAGATGGAGTCGTCGATATAGTTTGGACTTTGCCAGGATTTACAACCGGGCGCATGCCAAGAGCTGAGATTTTTGAATTACCATTCCTTCATAAAAATGCTCTTTCAACAACGCTTGCTTTGCAAGATTACAAAGACAAACATTTAAGTAATGAAACTGCACCTTGGCACGTTTTGCTAATGCACGCTCATGGTGGCGTTCTTTTTATGACAAAAACGCCTATCACTAAGATGTCTGATCTTAAAGGTATGAAAATGCGGGGAGCCAATCGGACCTCAGTTTTACTTTTGCAAGCATTGGGCGCTGATGGAATAGCTACTCCCCTAGGGCGAGTTCCACCAATGATGTCAAAAGGTGTAATTAATGGTGTTCTTTTACCCTATGAAATTGCACCAGCTGTAAAAATGCACGAGTTAGGTAAATATTTTACCGAATTAGCAGCACCAGCGCCTCGACTCAACACAGCGGTATTTACATTGCTTATGAATAAAAAAAGCTATGCTAAACTGCCATCAGACTTAAAAAAGATCCTCGATAATAATTCAGGCCGAAATGTAGCAGAAGCTGCTGGTAAGAACTGGGATGCTCTGGAACCACGCGGTAAAGGAGTAATGAAATCAAAGAAGAAAAATAAATTTTCAACTTTGAGCGCAACGGAGTCAGACAAAATAAGGAAAGTTTCCCAAAGCGTATATAATTTAGTCATAAAAGAGCTAAAAAATAAGCATAATGTCAATAATGGACAAGAACTTATAGATGATGCTCGTGCTATGATAGCAAAATATAGCAAGTGAATAAATTAATATAAAAGTAATGATCGAAGGTATTGAAACAAGCTTCCGGCCTACTGATAAAGTAGGTCGGACCTTATATAAAATATCGGTTAGCTTAGCGCTGTTTGGGGCGCTCATGATAGCTATAATGGGAGTAGCTATAACAACGAGTGTAATTGGTCGTGCAACCAATATCGGTTCCGTAACGGGTATTTACGACCTAATTGAGTTGTGGACTTGTACGGCAATATTTGCATTCCTACCCTATTGTCAGTTAATGAACGAAAATGTAATCGTTGATTTTATTCTCAATAAAGCGACAAGCAGGGTGAAGTCTTTTTGCGACGCATTGGGTAGCTTAATTTATTTACTTATTGGCATTTTACTGACTTGGCGTCTCGTTTATGGCGGTATAGAAATGCATCAAAATAACGAAACCTTCACAACTTTAGGCTTTCCCCGCTGGATTTCTTTTCCTTATGCGATAGCTTGCATGTCACTATTGGCTATTATTTGTTTACATACATTTTGGCAAAGCGTCAAAGAAGTCAAAATAGCCTCTCATCATAAAGGGACTGAAGATCAACCCAATACCCGAATGCCAGGTGAGCGATAAATGTTTGACTTAACTGGACTTGAATATGGGATCATAGGATTCGTTGTCTTGATGGTTCTTCTGGCAATTCGGATCCCGATTGGCGTGGCCATGTTATTAGTGGGAATCGGCGGTTATTTGGAAATAGCTGGCACAGTAGCCCTCATGAGTTATCTCAAAACAGAAGTTTATTATCGTTTTTCTGCCTTTGATTTATCTGTTGCTCCCTTGTTTATAATGATGGGACAATTTGCCGCGAAAGCGGGATTATCTCAGGCCTTGTTCACTGCGGCTCATCGATGGCTTGGGCACTTCAGAGGTGGTGTTGCCATGGCATCTGTTGGTGGATGTGCTGGGTTTGGTGCCATAAGCGGATCGTCACTAGCAACCGCAGCAATAATGGGCCAAGTTGCATTACCAGAATTAAAAAGATTTAAATATTCGGGCTCACTAGCAACTGGATGTTTGGCAGCTGGCGGAACACTTGGCATTCTAATACCTCCCTCACTGATACTTATAATTTATGCAGTCATGGTAGAAGCTAATATAGCCACCCTGTTTCAGGCCGCATTGTTACCGGGTATATTGGCTGCAATTGGCTATATTGGGGTTATAGCAATTATTGTCCGAATCAATCCAAACTCAGGTCCCGCAGCACCAAAGACATCGCTATCAGAACGTTGGAAATCAATCTTGGATATTTGGGGAGTTTTATTAATATTTATCCTAGTTATGGGTGGAATTTATAGTGGTATTTTCACCCCAACTGAGGGAGCTGGAATAGGGTGTATTGGAACATTCCTTTTGGCAATTACAAGAGGAAGAATGCGGTGGAAAGGCATCAAAGACGTTTTTTTAGGAACGGCGTCAACGACAGGCTTAATTTTCTTAATTATTCTAGGTGCAGCAATATTCAGCGCATTTCTCGGTTTTACAGAGCTTCCAAACGATCTAGCTGAATTTTTTAAGACTTCTGGCTTACCCCCAATTACCATAATAATTATGATGGTTGTAATATATATTCTTCTAGGATTTCTCATGGATAGCTTATCCATGATACTCCTAACGGTGCCAATTTTTTGGCCCATCATAGCAGCCCTTGATTTTGGGATGCCAGTTGATGACGTTAAACTCTGGTTTGGTATAATATCGCTTATTGTCGTGGAGGTAGGTCTTATTACTCCTCCTGTTGGAATGAACGTATTTGTAATAAGCTCAATGGCAAAAGATGTCCCCATGATTGAGACATTTAAAGGGGTGATTCCATTTTTCATCTCAGACGCAGTGCGTGTAGCGTTTATAGTCTGGTTGCCTTCACTAACATTATTTTTACCCCACCTTCTAGCTAGCGATTAGCTCTACTAATTCCTGATGATTATAATTTTAAAAAATAATATTTTATCTAAGGTTTAAACTTATTTTCAGGCTTAAAATCAGATACAGAGGGTATTCTCGGCTCACTAACCCACAATTTTCTCTCTGGATGCATACCAGCTCCGAAGACAGCTGAAACAGCAGAACATCGCATTCTATTTAATAAACTCGTATTAGCCCGCCCTACAGAAGGATGCGTGCCATTATTGATAGCTACTTCTTTGTCCCAATTAGATTTCCTTTGATTATAAATCTTAGGATCACCCAATTCCTTACAATTTAATTCATTCCTATTCAAATCAACGGTTATTTTATCACCTCCTTCAATCAAGGCTATTGGGCCACCCACCGCGGCCTCTGGTCCAACGTGACCTATAACCAAACCAACCGAACCTCCAGAAAATCGTCCATCCGTCATTAACCCAATAATAATATTCCTATCACGGCATAAAGTGGTTATGCGAGAAGTTGAGTCTAACATCTCTGGCATCCCGGGTCCTCCCACAGGCCCCTCATACCTAACGACCACCATATCAAAATTTTCAAAGCTCTCTGGTTTTAAATCGAGAGCTTTCAGCAATTCTTGCTCACCGTCGAAAACTTTAGCCTGACCAGAAAATATATTGTTTTCCAATCCTCCTTCAACACCAGCTAGTTTTAAAATAGAACTATATTCCGGCGATAAATTCCCGCCCAAAACCCTCAGTCCCCCAGTTCCTTTAAAAGGTTTCTCCGCGCTATAAATGACATCTCCGTCAGGTTCCGGTGGGTTTAATCGATTAACCTGCTCACTTAAAGTCTCCCCGGTGCAAGTCATGGTCTCCCCATTTAACAAACCAGCTTTTAGCAAATCTCTCACAAATACTTGAACACCCCCCATACAATCAATATCAACCATCGAATACTTACCAAAAGGTCGGGCATTTACAATAACAGGTATAATATTTTCTGATAAATAATTAAACTCAGCTGGATCCATTATATCTTCCGCGAAATCTTTATAACCTGCCGCACGAGCAAGTTCAGGAGCATGGAGCATTACATTAGTGGAACCACCAACCGCCATAGAAACAATAATAGCATTACGAATAGACTCACGTGTCACAATATCTCTAGGTGTAATATTCTTTTTAATTAATTTATTAAGAAAGGTTATTAGTTCATCAGGAAACTCATTTGTTCGCCGGTCATCTTGCGAAGCTGGTGACACCATGTGAAGAGGTTCCATGCCTAATACACCAATAAACGTTTGCATTGTGTTATACGTAAACATTCCTCCACAGCTTCCAAAACCAGGGCAAGCCTCTTTAGCTATACGTCGCTTCAAAATCTCATTAGTGCTGCCAGCCACTTGGTAACTGGAAACAATATCAATTGCTTCTCCTGTTTCTGAATCTATTCCTGGCCGGATTGAGCCATCAGACATGATTATGGCAGGCCTATTATGTTCCAAAATTGCTGCTAGCGTGCCAACTGGCGGCTTGTCGCAAGCTACAACGGCTATTAAACCTTCTAAACCAGTAGCACTTAGATGTTCACATAAAGAATCATTTGTCACTTCTCTTCCAATAAGAGAATATCTCATTTCTTTAGTGCCATTTCGAATACCATCAGAAGTCGCTACGGTAAACTCTGGTTGAACCAAACGCATTGCCATCTGATTTCCATTAGTCCCCACTCTTTTCGACAATGCCTGATGTATGACATCCACTTTACGCCCTACTCCCATGTAACATTGGGAGTCTCCTTTATTCCCTACTACACCAATAGATGGCTCATGTATAAGGTCTTCACTTGTTCCTAATTCCCTGGCGATACCGAAAGTCTGAGAATTTCTACCCGGATTATTATCAATGAGAACTGTTTTGGAATTTTTCATTTACTCACCTGCATGCAATAAAATTTACATTTAGACCGCTTCTTATATCACCTATAATATAAGATAAATATTTCAAATTTTAAGTAATTTTTATAATGGACATTTTTTAATCAACCGTAAAGGTCAATAATCAGCTCTAAAGTATTTTGTTTTGTCATAAATTTGATATCATTTAAAAAAAAATTGTATTTTGGTTGTTAAAAAATCCTTGAACTTATTTTTAGGTAATAAATAAATGTCATTTTTACATAAGAAACTGCACAAATTTATGTCAGACCAGGCTCTCAAAGTCGGAATGAAACCAATAAAAACTCCTATTAATGAGGAAGAACGATTAAATGAGATAAAACGTTTAGATCTAATAAATACAGATGTTAATAACAATCGTAATTTCAATAATATTACTCAACTGGCCTGTTATTTGACTGGTCGAACACAAAGCCGTGTGCATATTTTAAATGATAATAACCAAATTTGTAAAAATACCCATGGGTTTAATGCATTTGAAGAGGTTATGGGCAAAGACATCCCCCGGAGCGCTTCAATCTGCCAATACGTATTAGAGGCACCAAGAGAACAATTGATTATCAATAATGTCCGAGAAGACCCTCGAAGTAAACATTTTCATGAAATGCCAATGGCACCAAATATCCAATTTTATGCTGGAACTCCAATAATTACAACGCGCGGCTATACCGTGGGAACATTATGCGTTATGGACAAAATACCAGGGTCAATTAACCACGAACAGAAAGAGGGCTTGAGACTTCTCTCAGATCAATTAAGTAATCTTTTCGAGCAACAAATTAATACTCCTGATGAATTATCTAATATTACTCTCAATGATGATCATGAGAAAATGATTGGAACCTATTATTCCTCAGCTAGCATTCTTTTTACTGATTTCGTTGGATTTACAAAATTAACAGAGAACATTGAACCAGGAGACTTGATAGAAATTTTAGATGAGTTTTTTGCATCGTTTGATCAAATTATGATTAATCATGGCCTTCAAAAAGTCAAAACTATTGGAGACTCTTATATGGCTGTTGGCGGGATTCCGGCTGGTGAAAAAGATCACGCTAAGAATACATGTAAAGCAGGGCTTGATATTATAGAAGCTGTTCGAGGGATAAATATAAAACGCGAAGCTCTTCAACAAAAACCGTGGGAAATAAGAGTTGGAATTCACACAGGTCCAATAATAGCTGGCACTTCGGAAAGCGGCTTCGATATTTGGGGAGATGCAGTAAACATTGCATCAAGACTTGAGAGTTCTGGAGAAGTCAATAGAGTTCATATTTCAGGCGAGACGCAACAGTTCCTGACGGTTAAAGATACAATAGAAAGCCGAGGGAAAATTCAGTTAAAAAATAAAGGTGAGATGAACACATATTTTCTTAATAAGATTTCACAATAATTTAAGTGTCGATAATCCTTAAACTATTTGATTTTATCTCGACGCTCATCAACTCCCTCTGGATCTTGATGGATGAGCACCTCAGTATTAGGGAAAGCCTCCTCTATCATTAACATAACCTCGTCGGCAATTTCATGAGCTTCAACAAGTGATATATCATTCGGCATTTCTGCGTGAAATTGAATGAACGAAGTTGTCCCGGATGATCGCGTGCGCATATCATGAACATTTAAAACGCTCCTATGGCTCTCTGCGATTTTCTTAATCCTTTCTCTCTCCGAATTGGGGAATTCCTTGTCCATTAATACATCAAGCGACCGAGCAGAAATTTGATATGCGCCAAATGACATATAACCAACAATCAGCACTGCAAATATGGGATCCACAACATACAGGTCGAAATTAGCGACAAGTATTAGAGACACAATTACTGCTAAATTAACTAATAAATCAGCTCGGTAGTGAATAGTATCTGCCTTAATTGCTATTGAGTTTGTTTTACGTACTACATAAGTTTGAAATCCAACTAGTATAACGGTCAACACTATTGCAATAACCATTATAGAAATGCCTAGGGTCGTATTTACAACCTTAACTGGATTAATTAACCTATCTGCAGACTCAAACAAAAGAAAAACCCCCGAACCAGCTATGAATGCGGATTGAGCTAATCCCGCAATTGCCTCGGCCTTACCATGCCCAAATCGATGCTCTTTGTCCGCGGGTTGAAGCGCATGATGAACTGCAATCAAACTTATCAATGATGCGCCAACGTCTAGCATTGAATCCACCAGTGAAGCGAGCAAGCTTAGGGACTCAGTTGACAACCACGCACCGGTTTTTACAAAGATGAGGATAGAAGCAACGGCTACCGATGAATAAGTTGCAAGCCTCATCAATCGCTCCAACTTTCGATCTTCAAATTCTTGTTGGGTACCTTTGCTCAAAGCACTTGTCCTAGGGTTTAATTATAGTTCTTTACTGAATACATTTTACAAAACTCACGGATACAATCTTTTGGTTTTCCATTCATTTCCACTCCAATCGTATACGTAGCGATCATGCAAACGAAATGTTTTTTCAGCCCAAAATTCAACCCTCTTATGTTTTAGTCGATAGCCCCTCCAAAATTCTGGCCTAGGCACTTCAGTATTTTTAAACTTTTGATCGTAAAATATCACATTTTTCTCTAAATCTTCGTGTTTAAATAACTCGTTGGATTGCTCAGATGCCCAAGCACCGATTTGGCTTCCTCTCGACCGGCTAGCAAAGTATTGATCCGCAAGCTCTGGCTCAATCTCCGTTATCAATCCTTCAAATCTTACTTGCCTCGCTAATGTTTTCCAATAGAAACACATCGAGGCATAAGGGTTTTTTGCCATCTCTTTCCCTTTTCTGCTTTTAGAATTCGTATAAAACACCAATCCATCAGAATTAACTTGTTTTAGTAGAAGCATCCTAACTGATGGCATACCATCAGGATTTGCTGTGGCAAGTGCGAAAGCATTTGGATTTTCTGGTTCAGTTTCTGTAGCTAGCTCAAGCCAATCTTCAAAAACAGAGATAGGATCTTTAGAATCGTACAGTAGCATGTCATTATTTTTTAATTTATCTGTCACTATTTTAATCTCCTAATATAAAAATAATCAATCATTGTATATTTTTATATAGAAAGTAAATGGTATATAATTTAGAATAAGATAGTATATGAAATCAAAAAAATATATTTTACTTCATTAAAATACAATCCGGAAAAAAAATATGAGGAAAATTATACATGAAACTTTCTAAAATCGTATTAATACTGCCTATTATAACCTCATTATTCGCCTGTGCTGAAACTCAAAATAGCCAAAAACAGAACATTGGAACTATTTTGGGTGCTGGCCTTGGTGCCTTAGCAGGAGCTCAAATGGGCAAAGGCAAGGGAAAATTAGTAACGGTAGCATTAGGAACCTTGGGTGGAGCTTTTGCAGGAAGTCAATTAGGTAGAGCATTAGATGATCTTGATCGATTGAAAGCAAAGCAGGCACAACGTGACAGCTTAGAAAATAATAAAGATGGTGTAGCATCAACGTGGACTAATCCAAATACAGGGAATTCTGGCAAAATTACACCTAAACGAACTGAACAAATGGCTTCTGGAGAGTTTTGCAGAGAGTATGAGCATGAAATTAACGTTGCTGGCAAGATGGAAACAGTAAAAGGAACAGCATGTCGTCAACCAGATGGGACTTGGCGTGTAATTAATTGATTATAAAAGTAAAATATTTTTATTTTTAGTTTAGTATAAGATAGAATTTATATTGCTATTAGTGCCGTGACCGATCATAAATCAAGGGAGTTTTTTAAATTTATAATAAATTTGAAGTAGGTCTTAATAGTATTTTAAATAGCTTAAGAATAAACTTATCTTCAATTAATGGTTCGCTTTAGTTAAGAGGAAATTATGACTAATTTAACAGGTTTTATGGCTGGCAAACGAGGATTGGTGATGGGCGTTGCCAATAATCGATCAATTGCCTGGCATATTGCAAAAACCTTATCTGACCAAGGAGCCGAACTAGCCTTCACCTATCAAGGTGAAGCACTACTAAAAAGGGTGAAGCCGCTAGCTTCGTCCATAGGGTCTGAGTTTATTATGCCATGTGATGTTACCGATGACGGGAGTATCAATAAAGTTTTTGATGAAATAAAATCAAAGTGGGGGAAATTAGATTTTGTTCTACACGGTATAGCTTTTTCCGATAAGGATGAGTTGACCGGCAAATACATGAATACAACAGCAGAAAATTTTTCGAAAACCATGCTGATCTCTTGTTACTCTTTCACAGCCATTTGTCAAAGAGCAGAAACACTAATGAAAGATGGCGGTTCGCTTCTCACATTAACCTATGCAGGCTCAGAACGAGTAATGCCCCATTACAATGTAATGGGCGTTGCAAAAGCTGCTTTAGAAGCTAGTGTACGTTACCTGGCTGAAGACTTGGGGAGTAAAAATATTAGAGTAAACTCTCTTTCAGCCGGTCCGATGAAAACATTGGCCGCCTCTGGAATCGGTGATTTCCGGTATATACTAAAATGGAATGAATATAATTCTCCTTTAAGAAGGAACGTAAATGGTGATGATGTTGGAGGATCGGGAATGTATCTGCTAAGTGATTTATCATCTGGAGTTACTGGAGAAACGCATCATGTCGACTGTGGATATAATATTGTCGGAATGAAAGCAGTTGATGCTCCTGATATCAACGTAAATGGTAGTGATAACTAATTGGAATTACTATGTCAGGTAATGGTTTTGGACATCTCTTTAAATTTACGACGTTTGGTGAGAGTCACGGTCCAGCTATAGGATGTATCATCGATGGCTGTCCACCAAACATCCCAATAACAGAAATAGATATTCAGAAGTGGCTAGATAAAAGAAAACCTGGTCAATCAAGATTTACAACACAAAGACGAGAAGCTGATAAAATAAAAATACTTTCTGGTATTTTCGATGGAAAAACAACTGGAACACCTATAGGGCTTTTAATTGAAAATACAGATCAACGCTCAAAAGACTACACAGAGATAAAAGATATCTACAGACCAGGACATGCTGATTATACCTACCAGCAAAAATACGGTATTCGTGATTATCGAGGATCCGGAAGAGCGAGCGCCAGAGAAACAGCAAATAGAGTTGCTGCAGGCGCGGTTGCAAGAAAAATTTTAGGAAAGAGCATTAATATAACTGGATCAATGATCCAAATTGGAGACAAACAAATAAATCGTGAAAAATGGGACTCTGATGAGATAAGCAATAATGATTTCTGGTGTCCAGATAAGAGCGCCGTGCCTATTTGGGAAAGGTATTTGGATAATATCCGTAAATCGGGATCATCAATCGGTGCCATTATTGAGATTAGTGCAACTGGTGTCCCTGTAGGTTTGGGTAGTCCTGTTTACGATAAGATAGATGCTGATATTGCCAAAGCAATAATGAGTATTAATGCTGTTAAAGCGGTGGAATTTGGAGTTGGTTTTGCAGCAGCCGAATTACGAGGAGAAGAAAACGCTGATGAAATGCGAATCAAGGACGGACAGCCAATTTTTACCTCCAATAAATCTGGAGGTATTTTAGGCGGCATTACTACAGGCCAAGATATTATTGTAAGATTCGCTGTAAAGCCAACGAGCTCTATTCTAACTCCCAGGAAAACAGTAAATACACTGGGTCAAGAAGTTGAAGTCTCAACTAAGGGACGACATGACCCATGTGTTGGCATTCGGGCTGTTCCAATTGGAGAAGCCATGGTTGCGTGTGTTTTAGCTGATCATATGTTGATAAATAAAGCCTTATCACCAAATAGTTAAGGCCCTGCAAATGCCCCAACCCAAGCATATAGTTAAAATTAGCCTTCCAGAGTTTGAAGACCTTGATGATGATACTAAGAGGTATCTTAGAATCTGTGAGGAAAAATTAGGTTTAATACCCAATGTACTCCGAGCATATACTGGAAATTTAAAAAAACTTAGAAATTTTACAAATTTCTACAATCAACTAATGTTGGATGAAGAGTATTGTAATTTAACAAAACTCGAACGTGAAATGATTGCAGTTGTAGTTTCTTCAGCAAATAATTGTTACTACTGTCTCGTTGTACATGGTCAGGCGGTCCGGGACCTTTCTAATGATCCCCAATTGGGTGAAATGTTGGTTATGAACTATCGAGTCTCCAATATGGACGATAGGACATGCGCAATGTTAGATTTTGCATTTAAATTAACTACTAAACCAGAGCAAATAAATGACTTCGATAGGGAAGAACTATTGAGAGTAGGTTTTAGCGAAAAGGATATATTTGATATTTGTGATACTGCAGCTTTTTTTAATTACACAAATCGAATGGCTCATGGTTTAGATATGATGCCTAACTCTGAGTACCACTCGCAAAGTAGATAAAGAAACCAATTTGTTACTGATTAAATTTAGCTAAAATTAAAAATTCTATATTGCCTTTAGGTCCTTTTATAGGACTTTGTTCTATTCCTAAAACCCTCCAGTTTTTTATGTTAGTCAACCAATCTGAAATATCTCTACAAACTAATTGATGCAATGATATATCTTGCACAACTCCTGTTCGCCCCACATGCTCC
>JADHRD010000084.1 GCA_016777585.1 Rhodospirillales bacterium
CCTATACTCCAACTTTCTCCGAGAGCCCCTGCCGCATAACTTAGTAAAATATCGCCATCTGGATGATGAGTGATCATATTCTGCTCCTTAAATTAATTCTTAGCTTTTCAAATGATAGACGAAGCCGCGACTTTACAGTACCGAGTGGCAACCCTAATTCGTCGGATATCTCTTGGTGAGAAAGGCCTTTTTCAAACGAAAGTTTAACAACAATTCTCTGATCTTCGGGTAAATCCTCCAAAGCGTCCTTAACTATAATTTCTCTATCTCTTAAATCAACTTGTTCGTCGGCAGGAATTTCCTGTGCAGGCACTAATGAAGGATCATTTGGATCAAGCTCCGGCCTTTTCTCCTTGCGGTAGCGATCAATTCTCAAATTCCTTGCGATTGTAAAGATCCACGTCGACGCTGAGGCCTTTTTGGAATCATACATTTCGCATTTTCGCCAAACTGATAGCATTGCTTCTTGCGCGATTTCTTCAGCAGTCTCTGCAATAGTACCAGACCCAAGTAGCATTGACTTCAACCGGGGTGCAAAGTGACTGAATAAGACACTGAAATCATCTCTATTACGCGAAAACGCCATTCGCTTCAAAACCGCATTCATGTCTTCATTGGTTAGGAGTTCGCCGCTATCGATTTTGATTTTGTGCTCCTGTCCCATTTCCACTGGAACGCCAGGCAATGAATTCACCGTATTCATACCACTGCGCCAGACCTGTTTACTTGTATTGGTGCTTTCTTTAAACATAGTACTATTACGAACTGTTTCAATGTCTAGATCAAATTTATTTATTTTTTGATCTAAATGTTAAAAACCCCGTATTTGTAAGAGAAAACATCATTACGGTTACATCACTTTAATAATTGTTTGGTTAAATGACAAAGTTAAAACAACAAAATGTCGCAGTTATAGGAACGGGTATATCAGGACTTTCAGCTGCTTGGTTACTCAATACCCAAAATAACGTAACAGTTTTTGAAAAAGAATGCAGGCTTGGTGGGCATTCGAATACAGCATATGTTAATAATAACGGCGTTAGACAACCGGTAGACACAGGTTTCATTGTTTATAATGAAAAAAATTATCCAAATTTGACTGAGCTGTTCAAATTTTTAGATGTGCCAACCCAAGCGACAGAAATGTCATTTTCAGTTTCTTTAAATAAGAGTAACTTAGAATTTGGAAGTACAGGTATTAATTCACTATTTGGTCAGCGCTCCAACATTTTCAAAAAATCGTTTTGGCGGATGATTAGCGACATAAGATCATTTTTCATTGATGCAAATCAGTTTCTTGCAACCGACAATTTGAATTCTTCCACACTCAAAGAATTTATAGCAAAGAATAACTACGGGGACGAATTCATTAATAACTTTATACTTCCGATGGGAGCAGCAATATGGTCATCTTCAACGTCTAATATTTTATCTCAATCAACCGCAAGCTTTTTAAATTTTTTCAATAGCCATGGGCTATTAACGTTTAACAGTCCAGTTTCGTGGAGAACTGTCAGTGGTGGAAGTGTTGAATATGTTAACCGAATTTCATCTAGTTTTTTAAGTAAAATTTTGACTAATACCGGGGTTAAATCAGTGGTCCGTGAGAATGATCTAGTGAAAATTATCGATCAAAACAATAAAAATTACGAATTTGATAGAGTTGTTATTGCGACACATGCAGACAGCGCTTATAAAATGCTCGCATCGCCCTCACCTGAAGAGAGAGCATTGCTCAATAAGTTTAAATATACCCGCAACCATGTTATTTTGCACTCAGATCCTAAGCTTATGCCCAAAAGAAAAGCCGTTTGGGCGAGCTGGAATTTCCTGGGTTCAACAGAAAAAAATCCAACAGTAACATATTGGATGAATCATTTGCAGTCTTTACCAGATAGTCTGCCGTTATTTGTAACTGTCAACCCAACATCGGATATTGATCCAAATCTCACGCATGCAAGGTTCGAGTACGCTCATCCGGTCTTGAATTCTGAAACACTAAATGCACAAAAACAGTTATGGCAAATTCAAGGCCATGGTAATGTATGGTTTTGTGGTAGCTATTTTGGATACGGATTTCATGAAGATGGCATTCAATCTGGTTTAGCCGTTGCTGAAGAAATTGGAAACATTCTACGACCATGGAGTGTAAAAAATCACTCTTCACGAATTTTCAGAAAACCTATTTAATGAAAGCTATGAAACCGGCCATATACTCAGGAAAGGTCACACATTCAAGAATTAGGCCTCGAACCCATTTTTTAAGTTACAATGTGTTCTCCTTACTTTTGGATGTTAATAATCTACATTCGTTAAACGTCAATTATAAATTATTGAGTTATAATAGATTTAATCTTTTTTCAATTTTTGATAAAGACCATGGAAATCAAAAAAATATTAAAGAATGGGTAGTTAGCGAACTTCGGAATATAGGCGAAGACGATAGTACGCATCAGATTTTCATGCTGTGTTATCCGAGAATTTTAGGATATGTATTCAATCCTTTAACTGTTTTTTATTGCTATAGAAAGAGTGGTTCTTTAGGTGCCTTAATATATGAAGTTCATAACACCTGGGGCGAGAGACACTCTTATATTATGATTGTTGAAAATCAAAATGGAAATATTATATCGCATAGTTGTAAAAAGAAATTTTATGTTTCACCATTTGTACAAGAGTCATGTCTATATAAGTTTAAAATTAGATTGCCAGATGATAAAGTCATAATAATTATTGATGAAAGTGATGAAAATGGCCCATTTCTCAATGCGACTTTCGAGGGATCGCGTACGCAACTCAGTGACAAACACCTTGTTAAAATGTTTTTTCTATATCCCTTAATGACGATAAAAATAATTGTAGGTATACACTATGAAGCAGTAAAACTGTTTGCTAAACGCTTTCCAATTTATAAACATATTCCTAAATTAGAGGAAAATACACGCACAATAAAAGTAATTAAGGATCCCAAAATTAATAGAGAGAGAAATTAGTTTCCATGGAATACAACAATCAGCAAAGTTCGAATAAAAAAATTATTCAGATCTTTTCACCGATACATAGAGACAGTCATTCTCTAGCGAGCAAAATAATTAAGAGACTCACAAGGTCTATCTCCAAAGGCTGCATAACTTTTTATTATAAAAGTAGTGCGCCGATTATCTGTGATAGTGGATTCGATGGTCCAAAAGCAATAATTGAAATAAAATCCCATAAATTTATAAAAAGAATTGTAGCGAGTGGATATTTAGGTATTGCTGAGAGTTACATTAATGGCGAATGGTCAAGCCCATCCCGGAGCACGGTATTTGAATTCGGTGCAGCGAATTTAGAAGAACTTGATCGTTCTATAACAGCTAATTCGATGGTAAAATTTCTAAATTTCATTGTTAGTTTGACCAATCTCAATACTAAAAACGGAAGTAGAAGAAATATTGCAAATCACTATGATTTAGGAAATAATTTTTTTTCTGAATGGTTAGATAAGTCGATGACTTACTCCTCTGGTATACATCTGAATTCAAATACAACGTTGGAGCAAGCACAAGAATCTAAGTATCAGAGAATTATCGAAAAACTAAATATAAAAAGTAGTGATAAGGTTCTCGAAATCGGTTGTGGTTGGGGAGGATTTGCAGAGTATGCTGCGAAAAAAACTGGAGCAAAAATCACAGCGATTACGATTTCTAAAGAACAGTTAGTTTATAGTTCTGAAAGAATTAAAAATTCAGAATTAGGAGATAGTGTTGAGATAAAGTTGCAGGATTATAGAGATGTTAAAGGTACTTTCGATAAAATCGTATCAATTGAAATGTTAGAAGCTGTAGGAGAGTCATATTGGTCTACATATTTTAATACAGTTAGTTCATTACTTGGTGTTCAGGGGAGCGCATTGGTACAAGTTATTACAGTGCCGGATGAATATTTTGATTTCTATAAATCAGGTACAGATTTTATCCAAAAATATATTTTTCCAGGAGGCATGCTGATCTGTCCAAATTCAATTAATATTTTAAGCAAAAAAGCGGGACTTAATCTTACTGACGCATACTATTTTGGTCAGTCTTATGCGAAGACGCTTGAGGAGTGGCAAGTGCGGTTCCAAAAAGCATGGCACAAACTTGAGGAACTAGATTTTGATGATCGATTCAAAAGAATATGGGAATATTATCTAGATTATACTTCAGCGGGCTTTAAGTCGGGATGTACTGATGTTGGCCAGTTTCATTTTAATAAGTCATAAAATTTACAGACAATATGAATAACGCCAAACGTAATTTTTACTACGGTTCTGCGGCTTTTGCATTGGGCATGCCCACACTTCCTCTTATGGTTCATGTTCCTGTAATATATGCTGAAAATTTAGGTATTGGTTTGGTAGCTACCGGACTTGCATTATTTCTTGCCAGACTTTTTGATGTAATTTCCGATCCAGTAATTGGAATGGTTTGTGATAAAACATTGACCATAAATGGTAAATCGATAGGCCGTAGAAAACCCATGATATTTATTGGTGCCATAGTAGCAGGTACTGGCGCAATTCTTTTGATGAACCCTCCTTCGAATGCAAACTTTATGTTTTTGTTGATTGCAAGTATCGTTTTATACCTAGGTTGGACATTGATAAGCATTCCCTATCAGGCATGGGCTGCCGATTTAAGTAACATCTACAGTGATAAAACGTCAATAACAGCAACAAGAGAATTTTTTTTGTTAGCGGGGTTGCTGGTCGCTGGCATCATTCCCGCCATTATGGGGTATTTCGGTTATGATGAGATGCGCTCAATTTCAATTATTGGATGGGTAATGATTTTGTCCGGAATTCCTTTATTTTATTTGTTATTGAAGAAAATTCCTGAAGTCAGAAACTCAAAATTCAATCAAAACAAATCCATGGTCTTTTTAATACAAGACCTATGCAAAAATATTCCATTCATTCGATTATTATCTGGCTGGTTTATAAACAGTGCAGCCAATGGAATTCCAGCTGTTCTGTTTATTATCTACATGAAAGATTTTCTAAAAGCAGATGAATTCGAGAGAGGCATGCTTACCCTAGCTTACTTTTTGTCCGGAATTATTTTTATCCCATTTTGGTTATTCTTGAGCAAAAGTTATGACAAACATACTGTTTGGTGCTGTTCAATGGCAGTTGCATGCATTGCGTTCTCTGCTGTCCCGTTTTTGTCAGAGGGAGACTTATTCGAATTTCTCATAATAACAATAATAACTGGCGCGGCACTTGGTGGTGACCTGGTTATACCTCCATCGATGCAAGCTGATGTCGTTGAATATGAGGTTATGAGGACAAAAAGTGATCGAACTGGGATGCTTTTCTCTCTTTGGACGATGGCATCAAAAATAGCGTTAGCATTTTCCATTTTGATTGCATTCTCATTGTTGTCGTTTTTAGATTTCTCCGTCGTTAGCGATGGTCCAAAAAACTTAATCGCCTTGTCTATGATCTACTCTATACTGCCAGTCGTATTTAAATTAATTGTGATATCGTTAGTTTGGAGATACCCGCTCACACAGTATAAACAATCAATTATAAGTAAGAGAGTGGTTTTGATAAAACAGAGGATGGCAAAGGATGGGCACTAATGAAACTCAATCGGAAATTTTATGTTGTTTTTGCATGCATGTTGGCCCTAATTGGTTGTGATACCATGAATACCGAAGCATTTTCAAACGGAAAACCAAAATTTGTTTTAGAAAAGTATTTTGACGGTGATACGTCTGCATGGGGTATCGTGGAGGATCGGTTTGGAAATGTTAAACGGCAATTTATAGTTGATATAAATGGTGTCTGGGATGGCGATACTCTTATTCTGAAGGAGGATTTTTTATTCGATGATGGCGAAAAATCGTTTAGAGAGTGGAAAATCACAAAAAATGCAGATGGCACGTACAAGGGTACTGCTGACGATGTAATTGGGGTCGCGAAAGGTGTAGCTTCAGGAAATACCTTAAATTGGAGTTATGTGCTAGATCTGAAGCTAAGCGATAGCTCGTCAATAAGAGTAAAACTGGATGATTGGATGTTCTTACAGCCGGGAGGCGTACTTCTTAATAAGGCCAAGATGAGTAAATTCGGTATCACCTTGGGCCAGATATTGATTTCATTTTCAAAGGGTGAGAAGAATAAGAAACATTTTGATCTTGCTAATGAAGTAAAATCCGTCGAAGGAGCCGTACCTGCGGTCCGATAATTGGCAACTTCTCATATATCTGGCTTGAAGTATCCCAATATTCGATATGATTTGTAATCAACTTACCCTCACCAACAGTTAAAAAAGTTACTCCTTCGATATTCCAACTCTTTCGTCCCGTATAACACTCTAACGTCCATTTGTAGTAAGCGTTGTTACCAGTGGCAATTAATTCGCGTGTTGTATAGTTGACTTTTTTCAAGCCCGTCAAAAGTCTCTTAAAGATCCGGTGTATTTCATAAGCCCCTTGTGCATCATGTAACGGATCTTTAAACCTTACTTCTTTATCTACGTAGTTTAATATTTCACCTATATTTTCTTCATCCGCTTGTTCCAAAAAATCTAGGTATTTCCTGAATACTTCTTCAGTGTCAGTCATCACTTTAACTTTCTTAATATTCGAAAATACATTGAATACGGGAGTATTCGCATTACTTTAAGTATCCATGTTAGACGCCAAGGAAAAGTTACTTCAAATTTACGACTTTTAATCCCTTTAATTATTTGATGCGCTGCATATTCAGAGCTTACTATAAATGGCATAGGGAATTTATTTTTCTCTGTTAATGGTGTATCAACAAAACCTGGATTGACTAGTGTAATTTTAATATTGAAGTCTTCCAAATCCACTTTAAGAGCCTCACACATATTTGTTAAAGCCGCTTTGGATGCTCCATAGGCGCTAGCGTATGGTAAACCTCGGTATGAGCTTAATGAGGACACAACGACTAAATGGCCACTTCTCCGGCTTTTCATTCGTAATAATACCGGTGCGAGACAGTTTATGGTCCCTAATAAGTTGATATCAACCTGTCGCTTAAAATCCTTTAAACTAAACTTTTCAACTCCAAAACGGATATAGTTCCCAGCGTTAAATATAGCGAGGTTGATTGGTCCATTATCTATCTCTATTTGCTGAACCACTTGGTCAATTTCATCACTTTCTGTAATATCTCCAGGATAGGAAATAATTTGGCCTAATAACTTTTTCGAAATAATTTCTAGAGATTTGAGATCACTCACAGAACGCGACGTGGCCGCAACTAGCCAACCTTGCGACGCAAGCTCAATCGCAAGACTTTTACCTATACCCTTACTGGCACCAGTGACCCAAACAACTTTGCTCATTACTGGCTCTGTTTTACTCAACCGCCAAGACATCGGCCACATTTTTTTCTCTTTATTACTTATAAATTTGAAATTATACTTTGGGCTACGGATAAACCACTTTCAAAGCCGGCTTCCACACGTGATCCTAGACACCAATCACCGGCAACGTATAAGGTTTTATTATTATTTGTCAAATACGGTTGCCCGAGAATATTAGCAGCTTGTGCATAGCGCCACCTATGTGCAATCTCAAATAGTGTTTTCGGTAGCTTACATCCTTGAATGTCAGCAAGCATGGCAATCATGGCCTGACATACTTCTTCTCTCGACTTGTCTATATTCTCAGAGCTCCATTTAGGATTAGCATGGCATACCCATGCGTCCTGTGATTGAACTCGTTGAGGTTTACTAGAATTTCGAGAGAGCCAGCTAATATTACTATTCTCTGAACGCCAAATATCGAACTCAAAATTTAGAGGCGTTTCAAACGCAACCATCAAAGCCCAGCACGGCAACATAACTACCTTATCTAGCAGCTGGACCTCCGCTAAGATATCTTCAAAAAGAATTTTAGCCTGGGGTGCTGGAATGGTGCTAACAACAATATCAAATTTATCTACCAAGCCCTCAGAACTTTTTAAATTCCAAGAGTTCTCTTCCATATTTATTCTTGTAATTTCTTCTTTGAAGATAAGATGAGCGTCTGCGAATAGTGGTTTTAGAAACGAGTTCATCTTTGGTGTTCCAACGAACATTGATTTATTGTATTGGCCTACATTTTCGGCGGGTTTAGGGACCCATTCTGCGCAAGCATCTCTCTTACACGCAGTTTTAGTCAACAAAGACAATTTAGTCAACAAAGACAATTCACTATTTTTAATAGTGTAATATTGCGCCCCGTGATCAAAAAAAAATTGATTGTCAATATTCCGAGTTGCTAAACGACCGCCGACTCCCCTGCTCTTCTCGAAAACACTCGGATTGAAGCCATGCGCCGAAAGATGATAAGCACATGATGCACCAGTGATACCTGCCCCAATAATAGCCACTGTTGGCTTTTTCATCTCACCATATCTTTTCTGTTACATCTTTTAACGAAAACAACTATCGCCGCTCCAATCTAACAACCAACCATTGTAATAGAGGCCTTAGAATTAAAAAGAGATTATAAGTTTTATCTAATAAAAATCCCATTAGTCGACTGCTAAAAATAATGTTTAAAAATCTTAGACTTGGGTAGTGCTTCCATAACTCAGCAAATGCGTAACCACCAGTTAAAAATAGACCATTTTTTTTAATATGAAATCGTGACTTTAATTGCTTCTTTTTCAAACCAAGGTCGTTACAGTCAAAATTTACAGCCTCTATATCAATATAGCTAACATCAGTGGACCCACTTAAGCTTTTATAGATGTTTATTTCACGACGACACAAAGGGCATTTACCATCATAATATACGGTAATATCTTCCATTAATTAGCCTTCAGAATTTCTATAACATTCTCCCACGGGTCGTTAATATAAACAGTTTCTGTTCCATCTCTATGCCGAGTTAATTGGCCAAAGTCTCTTGCATCAGAACGCTCAACAGCAAAGTGATTTGGATGTTCCCCTGGCTTCACTAAAGCCAATCTTATGTTTTCAAAGGTAATCAAAGCCCATGTCTCATCTTTGTATAGCAGTTCACAATCAAATGTTTCCATATACCAATCGACCCCCTTCCCGATATCCGGAACCTGAACCGCAACATGATCTAACTTATCCAAGTTTTATCCTCTCAAAGGCGAAATTAAACATCCATCTATAATAACTTTACGTACCGCTAATATGTACAGATCATGTCAAAATTAGAAAGAAAAATAATTGATGGTTAAAAAATTCGAATTAAACATATCAAAAGGCAGCATTGATGCAATTGTGATTGGAGGTAACGGGGGAATTGGAAATGCTTTGGTAAAAAAGTTATCTCAGTTACAAGAGATTAACTCTGTATACTGCTGTTCAAGAAAAGAACCCAATGGTTTGCCATCTAAAGCAAACTGGATCCCTTTTGATATAACAAGCGAAGACTCTATAATTGCAGCATCACAAAATATTATGCGTCAATCTCAAAATGTAAGACTTATAATTATTGCATCTGGAATCCTTTATGATAAAGACGCAAACATGCCAGAAAAATCATTAAAGGATATTAATGCCGATTACTTCTTTGAGGTTTTTAAAATTAATACATTAGGTCCAATTTTAACCGCAAAACATTTCACCAGCATCTTCGAAAAACAAGATAAAACCATAATGTGCATTTTATCTGCAAGAGTCGGCAGTATTGAAGATAATAATTTAGGTGGTTGGTACTCTTACCGCAGTTCAAAGTCTGCGGTAAATATGATGGCTAAAACCTTATCTATTGAAATGAAAAGGAAAAATAAGGACTCTATTACAGCATTAATACACCCGGGAACCGTTGACACAGGCTTATCTAAGCCATTTCAATCATCAGTGGCTAAAGATAAATTATTTACCACTGAAAAGGCAGCAGAGTCTATTTTATCAGTAATCGGAGGATGGAATAACGAGAGCAATGGTGGTTTTTTCGCCTGGGATGGTCAAATAATACCATTTTAATATTTCTCGATATATTTGTATTATTTTTCAATCATTGACATAAACTCCGCGCGAGTAGCGGGGTTATCACGAAAACTTCCTAACATAAAATTCGTAACCATGGAGACTCCAGGTTTCTGAACCCCTCGTGTTGTCATACACTCATGCACAGCATCGATTACAACTCCCACCCCTATAGGCTTGAGAGTATCATCTATAG
>JADHRD010000085.1 GCA_016777585.1 Rhodospirillales bacterium
AAGCTGGCGTTGGAGAATATATGTTAATGTCTATCATGGGATGGACAAATCCGACTCAAGCTAAGAAATATATTGAAAAAGCCAGCCGTGCTAAAATGGCTAAATTAGGTATGGATATGTTGTCTGGGGAACAGAACAAAGACTAAAAGTTGCAAACTTTATTTTAAAAAGTTGCAAACTTTATTTTTATTTAACAAAATCAATATGTTATAAGGTAAGTGGTGACCCCTACGGGATTCGAACCCGTGTTACCAGAATGAAAATCTGGCGTCCTAGACCTGACTAGACGAAGGGGTCGCAAAGTCAACGAATATGTCGGGGATGTTTATACTCAGCAATAACTGAAATCAAGTCCATTTTTATGTTACAACAACTTTATTTTATTTTTTTGTATTTATACTGTGGATGCATCATCCATCAAGAACTGTATTGTAGTCCTTCCTTGCCAATTATTTTCGCGTAATTTTCCTGCGACGTGCATTGGAACTCCGTTGTTTTTGAGCAAAGCCTGTCCCAAAGCAGTCTCAACACATCGAAAAGCTATTGCTGACAAACTTTTCTTAGAATTAATGCTCGTCAAAAAACAACGCACATGATCACTTCCAACTATAGTCGCTTTAACAATACGGACACCCTCAAAAACAATTCTGGGCTCAGGATTGCCGGAGCCGAAAGGTCCCATTTTCTGCAGAAGAGAAACAAATTCCTGTGTAGCTCCATCAAGAGTTAACAAGGCATCAATATTTAACTTTGGCACTATCTTTTGATTCTGAATTTGCTTACTAATTCTCTCAGACAGAAACTCCTCAAAAGTCTCTAGTTTGTTAGCTGCCAAGGAAAATCCAGCCGCCATTGCATGCCCCCCGCCATTTTCTATTATTCCAGCCTGTCGAGCAGCTATTACACACGCACCCAAATCAATACCATTAATGGACCGGCCCGAACCGGTCATCTTTCCTTCCTTACTGGTTAATACGCATGCCGGCAGTGAATATTTCTCTTTTAATCTACTGGCCACAATACCAATAACACCCGGATGCCAATTTTCCCCTGTAACTAAAATAATCGAGTCAACGGAACGATTTTTAACTTTTTCCTCAGCAATTTGTAATGCCTCATCCAATACATTCGTCTCAATTTCTTTCCTTTCGAGATTATATTTATTCAACTTTTCGGCAATTTCTTTAGCTTTACCATCATCATCAGTAGATAATAGTAGCGCTCCGAGATTTGATTTGCCAACGCGCCCGCCGGCATTAACTCGTGGGCCCAAAAGAAATCCCAAATGATAACTTGTTGGCACCTCATCAACTCGTGAAACATCTGCGAGAGCTGCCAAACCAACATTCTGGCGCTTTGCCAATACTTTTAAACCCTGAACGACCAATGCTCGATTTACACCCGTCAAGGCAACCATATCAGCAACTGTTCCCAACGCTACGATATCGATTAAATTCATAAGATTTGGCTCTGAAACGGGTGTCCCGTTAGAAAAAAATCCATTGTCACGTAGTGCTTTATTCAAGCCCACTATTAACAAGAAACTTACCCCAACTGCTGCTAATTGCGTATGCTCACTCGTCTCATCCAATCGGTTTGGATTGATAATGGCTGAAGCTTCCGGTAACCTTACCTCCGCAATATGGTGATCGATTACGATGACGTCGAGACCATTTTCTTTAGCATATGATAATGGTTCAAACGCAGTTGTGCCACAATCTACGGTTATTAATAATTTAGTGCCTTCATCGATTAATTGTTTAAAGGCAGTGATATTTGGTCCGTAACCCTCCTTAATACGATCAGGTATATAAATACCGCACTCTATTCCAATTAACTTAAAATATCTCACTAATAACGCTGTAGATGTTGCACCATCAACGTCATAATCACCGAAAATAGTTATTTTATCACTTAAATTAATTGCTTTAATAATACGTTGTACACCGGCATTTAAATCAATTAAGTGACTAGGGTTTGGCAAACTTGAGCTTAGCCTTGGCTCGAGAAAACCATCTACACTAGCAGCGGTTATTCCGCGACTATCCAACAACCGCCCTATAATCTCTGGAAGCGAAAATTTCTGAGACAGCGCCAACGAACTTCGCTCATTATACGGTTTTTGGACCCACCGTTTCCCACTTAAAGATTTAACAACATTCAGAAAATCATTTTCTGATGATGTGCTAAGCATAAATTATTCAGCTTTACTTTGAAATGCAGATTTTCGATCAAAATTATGTTTTGCTTCAATATATCTAACAGTTCCAGATTTTGATCTCATAATCAATGAGTGCGTCATAGCACCACCCCTAAATCTCCTAACTCCTCGGAGCATAGTACCCATTGTTACACCAGTGGCAGCAAACATAGTTTCACCACCTGCGAGTTCGTTGAGATTATATTTTTTGCTAAAGTCTTCAATACCCAAGCGAGTGGCACGAGCTTTTTCATCATCATTCCTAAACACCAAACGACCTTGCATTTGACCGCCAATACATCTCAATGCAGCTGCAGCCAAGACCCCTTCTGGGGCACCACCTGTTCCAATATATAAATCAACACCAGCTTCCTCAGTCGAAGTTGCAATGACACCACTAACATCACCATCACCAATTAACATAATTCTTGCTCCGGCTTCCCTGCACTTTGCAATAATTTCTTCGTGGCGTGGCCGATCTAAAACACATGCCACTAACTCACCAACATCAACGTCTTTAGCCTTAGCTAGATTCTTAAGATTATTTTCTATGGTATCATCAAGGTCTACTGTATTTTCTGGAAGTCCATGGCCAATTGCTATTTTATCCATATAAGTATCTGGTGCGTTCAGAAAACCTCCCTCTTCAGCCATAGCAATAACTGCTAACGCATTTGGTCCACCTTTGGCTGTAATGGTAGTTCCCTCTAATGGATCAAGCGCAATATCAATTTTTGGACCATCACCTGTTCCAACTTCCTCCCCAATATATAACATTGGGGCCTCATCCCGTTCACCCTCACCAATTCGAACGGTTCCTCTCATATTAAGACTGTTTAGAGCATTTCGCATAGCATCAACAGCCGCTTGATCAGCAGACTTTTCATCTCCGCGACCCATTAAACGAGAGGCTGCTATTGCAGCAGCTTCGGTAACTCTTACAGCTTCTAAGGCCAGGTTTCTATCCATTTTCGAGGTATATTCGCCCATTTTTATAATTCCCTTTTTTATTTAAAAAGTGTATTCAGAATGATTCAATTTTAATAAAGCGAGGAGGTTCAACAACTACTTTACTTCTTTCTATAGCCTCCAAGGCTCTAATTAATGACGCTTCATCAGTTTCATGAGTTGTTAAAACGACCGGTACAGCCTCACTCTCGGAACGCCCTCTTTGAAGCACAGATTCCATCGAAACACCATTATCATTTAGTGCATTTGCAATCGTAGCGAATACACCAGTTTTATCAATTACCATAAATCTTGCATAATATGAGCCTCTATAAGAGCTCATCGGAGCCACGTGCATTTTCTCAAGTTTATCGGTCGGAAGCAAAAATAAATTTGTGTTTCTAGCGAGTGCAATATCGATGATATCCGCAACAATAGCTGTCGCTGTAGGCCCCTCTCCAGCCCCTCTTCCTTCATACATAGTTTGCCCAACAAAGCTTCCCTCTGTAACAACTGCATTATACACGCCCTCAACGTGCGCTATCGGAGTACTTATTGGGACCATACACGGATGAACTCTTTGTTGAATCCCAATTTTTGTTTTTTTTGCCATACCTAACAGTTTAATACGATAGCCTAAATCTTTTGCGAATTGAATATCTAGTGGTGAAATATGTCGAATACCCTCAACATGCACAGATTCAAAATTTATTTCACATCCAAACGCTATGCTTGATAAAATCGCTAATTTATGGGCGGTATCTATTCCATCGATGTCAAAAGTTGGATCAGCTTCAGCATAACCTAAATCCTGAGCTTCTCTCAAAACTTCATCGAAGTCCCTGCCTGTCTCTCTCATTTCACTCAAGATATAATTACAAGTGCCATTCAAAATACCGAATAACTGATGGATACCAATTCCCGAAAGACCCTCTCGTATTGCCTTTACAATCGGGATGCCCCCAGCTACTGCTGCCTCAATTCCAATAGTTTTTCCGGCAAGCTCTGCCGAACGGGCCAAATCCAAACCAGCACCAGCAATAAGAGCCTTATTCGCAGTAACCACATGCTTTTGGTTTTTTATGGCAATTTCAATAAAATCTTTAGCAACGCCGCTCGAACCTCCAATCACTTCTACCACCACATCAATATTTTCGTTAGTGGCCATGGCAAGGGGATCCGAATGCCAAACATAATTTGAAAGATCAAAACCACGCTCCTTAGTATGATCTTGTGCCGAAATCGCAACAACATTCACTTCTCTCCCGCAGCGTGCTGAAATTATACTTGATTGCTCTGATAAAATCTTTATCACCCCAATGCCAACGGTTCCAAGACCCGCAATACCAATTTTAAGAGGAGTATTACTCAAGATACACTGACTTTTTTATTATCAGAATTGTCCGCAACAGTTGCAGAAGAGGTAAGGAAGTTTTTTAAATTTCGAGAAGCTTGGCGTATTCTATGTTTATTTTCGACAAGCGATACTCTAACATGGCCATCCCCGTGCTCTCCAAAAGCGACGCCGGGTGATACTGCTATTTGCGCCTGGCTTAGTAATAATTTAGAAAACTCAACTGACCCTAGATACTTAAATTGCTCAGGAATTGGTGCCCAAGCAAACATGGTAGCCTCGGGACTTGGAATATCCCAGCCCGAAGATTTAAAACTACTAATCAACACATCCCGCCTTTCTTTATACATTTGACGCATATCGCTAACGCAATCCTGAGGACCATTCAATGCAGCTGAAGCTGCAACTTGAATGGGTGTAAACGCCCCGTAATCGAGGTAGGATTTAATTCGAGTTAATGCAGTAATAAGCTTTTTGTTACCCGCTGCAAAACCAATTCGCCACCCAGGCATAGAATAGGTTTTACTCATTGATGTAAATTCCACACAAATTTCCTTTGCATTAGGTATTTCTAAAATTGAAGGAGGCGGATTTTCATCAAAATACACCTCCGAATAAGCCAAGTCGGATAATATGTATATACCGTGAAAGCGACAAAAGTCTACGACCTCACCATAAAAATCTAAATCCGTTGTTATAGCCGTAGGATTATTTGGGTAATTAAGTATTACTGCTGTGGGCTTTGGCACACTATGAGTAACTGCCATTTCAAGTGACTTCAAATACTCTTTATCTGGAAAAACCGGGACGTTTCGGACTGCCGCGCCAGCGATAATAAAACCAAACATATGAATTGGATAGCTGGGATTAGGAACCAGAATAACATCCCCGGGGCTCGTAATCGCTGACGCCAAGTTCGCCAGACCTTCTTTTGAACCGAGAGTGACAATAACTTCAGTTTCTTCATCAAGTTCAACGTTAAACCGTTTATTATAGTATCCAGCAAATGCCTTTCTCAATCCTGGAATACCTCGCGATGCTGAATAGCGATGAGTTCTGGGATCACTCACAGTCTCTACTAATTTATTAACGATATGTTGAGGAGTTGCTTGGTCTGGATTACCCATCCCAAAATCTATAATATCTTTGCCCAAAGCTCGGGCATTAGCCTTCATTTCATTAACTTCATTAAAAACGTATGGTGGGAGACGTTTTATTCTATGAAAGTCTTGATCCATTATATTATACACCGGTTTTTTTTAAGAAAAATATAAACTTGCAATTTTAATATCTTAATCTTCTTTCTCAAAAAATTAAAATTCTGCTTTGAAGCATACAATACATTTCATCGAAACTTAGAAATCAATAAAAATCTCTGCCCTGCGATTACCGGCCTCGCCAGAGGGCATATACTCATGATATCGGGGCTCTCGATCGGATACCGCATCTATGCGAAGATTGCTAGAACTAACACCCATTCGGATTAATTCATTGGCAATTCGTTCGGCCCTAGATGTAGACACCCAAAAATTTGACATCTTGTGTCGCACTGGATCGTTTGTCTTAGTTCGACGGCTCGCATGACCAATTACTCTCAATTTTCCGCCAACTTTACGAAATTGATTAATTACTTGACGTAAAATGCGACGATCACGTGGCTTTATTTTTGAAGATCCATTTGCAAATAAGATCGTTGCCACTTGGAAAGATCCACTTCTTCCGTTTCGGATGGAACGCGGAGACCAAGACGTTAAACTATAATTGCCAATTTCATTCACGCCATTCCCTGAAATGACTACGATACTATCATTTCGTACTAAGGGCAGTTGCGGCACCGGTTTTACCCTGGGTGCACTTGGATTATACGACGGTATACGGGGCATATTACCCAGCTTTCGACTATTCTGTAACTTACTTTTTTCGGGCTTAATCAAGATCTTCGACATCTTGTTTTGTTCAACTAAATTTTTCGTATTTACAGCTAAAGTTTGGCTCTGATCTTTGGCCTCAATTTTTTTTGTACGCACCGGAGAAGATATTTTAGCACTCAAAAGTTCATTTTTACTCAAATCAAATGGATTTTCCTGCACATTATTTTTTTTAATATCCTTATTATCTTGCCTCGGAATAACCTCATCTGAATATTTTGGAATATCAGCGTTATCTTGAACTAATCCCTCCGCGATTGAATCTCTTCGCTCTTTATTTGAAATTTTTGGTCTCTTTGGTACCGATGAAAGTTTTGGGAATTCTTTATTTTGTTTGTTTAGTTTGCCATTTTCTTGGCCATTATTCATCGCATTATTCTTCGAATAATCCACCTCGCTCGAGCCGCGATACCAATCAACAGGATTAAAAGAATCCGGAACTAACGAACAGCCTGAAATACTCACACTTAGACACATGACTGTAAAAAGTCTTTTTCGAGAATACCAATTAATACTATCAATTTTATTGCCCATGGTTATCATCCTAACCTAAATACTTAAATTCAATTAATATAATTGCAGTATACAAATAAACTAGTTTAATTAAAAGTTTATAAAAATCTTGAATAACTCGCAACCTAAAGAAGCGTTTATCTCAATTCTTATACATTATTTTTTTAGCAAAAAAGAATTTTTTTTTAACATTAATAGGTTGGATTGACATTTGGTAAGAATTCGATTAAGCCGCATTCAATGACTATCGCTTGTAACTCTTTTTTCACTCACAGTTTATCGATATGGACCATAGCATATGAAATTTGCTGACCTTGGTCTTAGTGAAACTGTATTAAACGCAATAGATGATGCTGGATATGTAAATCCAACACCAATTCAAGAGGAAGCAATACCAACTGTTCTAATGGGACGTGATATTTTGGGTTGCGCCCAAACCGGAACAGGGAAAACCGCATCGTTTACCCTTCCAATGATTGACATTTTAGCCAGTGGTAGAGGTCGAGCGAGAATGCCAAGAACTCTCATCTTGGAGCCGACTCGAGAACTTGCAGCCCAAGTTGCAGATAATTTTGACACTTATGGCAAATATAATAAACTTAATAAGGCTCTGATCATAGGCGGTTCGTCAATGATAGAACAAACTAAAATATTGGACAGAGGTGTAGACGTATTAATTGCAACACCAGGAAGACTTCTTGATCTTTTTGAAAGAGGTGGTTTGTTACTCAGTGATGTAAAAATTTTGGTAATCGATGAAGCCGATAGGATGCTGGATATGGGTTTTATTCCAGATATCGAAAAAATAGTGTCGATAATCCCCAAAATCAGGCAAACACTGCTATTTTCAGCCACCATGCCGCCTGAAATAAGAAGATTAGCAGAATTATTTTTGATGAATCCTAAAGAAATTAGTGTTTCGAAGCCCTCTACGCTGGGAGAAAGTATAACACAAAACCTCATTCTGATAGAACACAAATCTAAAAGGGACTTAAATGGTCTTCAGAAGAAAAAACGAGACCTGATAAGAAAATTAATTAAACTTGAAGATGTTAAGAATGCATTAGTATTCTGCAATCGAAAAAAAGATGTGGATATTTTGAATCAATCTTTTTTAAAGCATGGCCTTAATTCTGCAAAACTTCACGGTGATATGTCCCAGTCAGCACGAACGGATACTATGAAAAAGTTTAAAGAAAAAAGTTTAGACTTTCTCGTTTGCAGCGATGTAGCTGCTAGGGGTCTTGATATTGATAATTTGAGTCATGTTTTTAATTTTGATATTCCAACACATCCTGAGGATTACGTTCACCGAATAGGTAGAACAGGAAGAGCTGGAAAATTAGGTCGTGCATTTTCGTTGGGATGGAAAGAAGACAAGAAATATATTGAGGCAATTGAAGCCTTAACGCAAAAAAAAATACCTATTATGCAAGTAGACAAAGTCAAATCTTATGATACGGACACAATAGAAACTATAGATAGTACCAAAGCAAAAACTAAAATTAATCAGTCAAGTAGTTTGTTTAGCGAAGAGCAGTTGGAGAGTTGGTCAGGGCACATTCCCGCCTTTTTAGGTAACCAAGAAAAATAATAAAAATACCCCTTAAATTTTGTCTCTTTTAATTTTTTGAGGAGACTGTAAACTCATCTTATATGATGTATTCGTTTTTGCAGGAGTTTTATTATGCAAACGTTATTTGTTCAAGTTAAATGCGAGCTCGGCAGGGTCTATGATGTCGCTGAGCAAGTTATTGAGAGTGTTGATAAGGTATCTGAAATCCACTCTACATCAGGTCAATTTGATCTTTTAATTAAATGCTATCTCGATGACGAAGAAGATATCGGACGTTTTATAAGTGATAAGATACAGCCCATTGATGGCATAAGAGATACTTACACCATAATTACTTTTAAAGCATTTTCTTAGCCAAAATGCCATAGGACTTTGATTTATCATGTTAACAGCTATTAATTTTGATGGCGAGAACTACGATAACTCCAAACCTTTAGGTCTAAACGTAGCCAGCAATGAATTCATTAAAGCATTTTTTCGATACAAAAATCAGGATAATTTTCCCTGTGTTTGCCCTGATGAAAACGCTTTAAATGACTTTAAACAATTTGCAGAATTATCTCAAATTAGAAAATCTAATTGTATTGGGGTAAACCAGAATGATGCCAAGGCATTAGCAAGTTATGGAAATATTTTCAGGCCTGATCCTAATATAGTTAAATTTAGTTGGACACGGTATCACTATGGGACAACTCTCTATAGTTTGTCCGGGCTTGTCCACAATGTGGCAACCGATCGCGTTAGAGATATAATAAACCAACTCGTAATCGCCCCAACACAAGACTGGGATGCATTAGTGTGTCCATCCAAAGCTATAAAATCAGTTATTCAAACTCTGATAAATAATTGGGAAGATTACTTAAAAGAACGCGGTGGTAAATCTTTTTCCTGTAATATTCAACTCCCAATTATACCTTTAGGAATAGATACGGAGTTTTTTGATAAAATCTCGGTTCCAAAGGAACGAAAACGACAAAGGGCATTATTGAATATAGAAAATGAAGAAGTCGTTATTTTGTACTCTGGTAGGCTTAACTTCTTAGCAAAGGCTAATCCCTTCCCCCTATTGTTTAGCGCTGAACAAATAGCATCCGAGGCCAAAGTGCCCATAAGCATTATTTTTCATGGCTATTTCAATGATGATTTTAACAAACAATCTTTTGAAGCTGCAGTAAATCAAATATGTAAAGTTTGTCGTGTTATATTTGTTAAACATAATGATAAAAACTTTTCTGATGGTGTCTGGGCTGCATCAGATATATTTTGCTCACTGTCGGACAATGTTCAGGAGAGTTTTGGCCTAACACCGATAGAGGCTATGGCGGCAGGTCTTCCAGTTGTGGTCACCGATTGGGACGGATACCGTGATACTGTTCGCAATGGAATAGATGGGTATACAATTCCCACACTAATGCCACCTCAAGATGCCGGTGAGGACATTGCTTATAAATACTTTTCTGGTCAAACCCATTATGGAGACTATTTAGCAGCCATCCAGCAATCGACTGCTGTGAATATAAGAGAGCTAACACATGCTTTAAAGACTTTGATCAATAATCCCGACCAGCGCCACCAAATGGGTCAAACGGCAAAAGAACGCGCCA
>JADHRD010000007.1 GCA_016777585.1 Rhodospirillales bacterium
CCTGCCATATAGTCTATCATTTTTGTTCACTAGGGTGAATGGATCACTATCCCAATTCTGCCCTTGTACTGGGACTACATCAGTATGGCCTGATATAATAATTCCTCCCTCAATCTTAGGACCAAACGTGGCAATGAGATCAGCTTTAGAGCCATCAGGAGTAGATTCAATATTGGTATCAATACCGTAACCATTTATATAATCTCTTATAAAATCAATCATCTCTATGTTAGGTAGCGCAGATATAGTATTAAAAGAGACTAAAATTTTAAGAAGTTCATCGGTTGTTAAACTAGTTTGCAATTAAGCTCTCCAAAAAGCTCGTGAAAAAAGAACCATAACTGTAAATAATTCAAGCCTACCCAGTAGCATTCCAATAGACAATATCCACTTAGCAGTTGCCGGCAAACTAGAATAATTACCCTCTGGACCAACAATTGGTCCCAAGCCAGGTCCAACATTAGAAATTGCCGCCGCAGCCGCAGATACACTTGTCAGAAAATCGAGGCCAAGAAAACCTAGAGCGATTGCGAGGCACATATAAGTAGCAAAAAAAATAAAAAAGAAACTCATCACAGAGCTAATTACTTCTTCTGGTATAGGTCTATGATTATAGTAAGGGATAAAAACACCATGAGGCTGAATTAGTTTTTGAAATTGGATGCGCGCAGCTGCGTATAGGATCTGAAACCTAAATATTTTTATGCCACAAGTTGTAGACCCAGCACAGCCTCCAACAAACATAATAAAAAAGAATATTGGAATAGCAAAGCTACCCCATTGATCAAAGCCCGCTGTAACATAACCTGTTCCGGTCATTATGGAGGTAACATTAAAAGCAGCCATTCGAATGGCTTGGAATGGCGACTCTCCATTTATAGTCCACAACCATAATGCTACTACAGCGATAACAAACACGAGAAAAGTTAAGAACCATTGTACCTGAGTATCTCGGAAAAGCATGCCAGATTTACCTTGTAAAACCATAAGATACAGGAGGAAAGGTAAACTCCCAATTATCATTCCAACCGTAATAATATAATCGATAAGAACGTTATTGAACTGTCCAATAGAGTTGTTGTGTGTAGAAAATCCGCCTGTTGCTATTGTAGTCATAGAATGAGAAATTGCATCAAAACCAGTCATACCTGCAAACCAAAGTAAAGCTGCCCAAATCATAGTTAAACACACGTAAATCACACTTATTGCTGCAGCGACTTGAGCAGCACGTGGAAGAGCTTTCTCAGATAAATCAGAAGACTCCATTCGAAAAAGTTGCATTCCTCCAACCCTTAAAAGTGGCATCACTGCAAGTGCCATTACAATAATACCGATTCCACCTAGCCACTGAAGAAGAGCGCGCCACAAGAGTATACCTGGTGGAGCTATATCCAAATCAATTATAATTGTTGAACCAGTAGTGGTAATTCCTGACATAGCCTCAAAAAAAGCATCAGTGAAACTCAAATTTAATTGGGAGAATGCGAATGGTAGCGAAGCAAATGCTGTTAAAACTACCCAGCTCAAAGTAGTAAGTATGAATGCCTGTCTGACTGTAAGCGATGCACCTCCTGCCCTGCTTGTTAATGACAACGAGACGCCAATAAAAAGTGTAACCCCAGACGCAACTGCAAAAACCTCCCAATCTGGATGGTTAACTAAAAGGTCAGCAAACACAGGGATTAGCATCATTACCGCTAACGTCGATAATAATATTCCAAGAATTAGAAGGATCGGCCGAAAATCTATCAAAATAAAAAATCCATATTTCAAATTACCAGTACTAGCCTGTCAGAATAATTATAGATCACATCTTCTCAAAAATATTTTTATAAAATGTCCATGTTTCTAGATTTAAAATATTTTTATTCAAAATTCAGTCGAAGCCAAGAAAGTATTAAGATAAATATCAGCTTACTAAGGTAACGTCGTGGGGAGAATCTAAGGAAAATGCTGGGACGGAAACGTCAAAACTTACACCATCATTATCAATCATTTGATAACTTCCAACCATGAATCCTGACGGAGTGCTTAGCGGAGCGCCACTCGTATACTCATAAGTTTCCCCTGGCTTCAATATTGGTTTTTCACCAACAACCCCCTCACCACGAACTTCATTAATTCTACCCTGAGAGTCCGTAATATGCCATCTTCGCGTCATTAATTGCACAGTATCTGTTCGTTGATTCTCAATACAAACATGGTATGCCCAAACATAATGGAAATCATCAGGATCGGATTGTTCCTCCAGAAAAACTGGATTAACTGAAATTTTTATTGAGTTTGTTATTTCTGAATACATGGTCTCTCACCAAAATAATGTTACTTTTTTAACCAAGGCATTTTCTTATTGTCGAAACAGATTTCTTAACAAATAGTGTTAAAGTTCCTATGTAAACAAACTAATCGGAATTATCAATGTATTATGTTCTGAACTAATTTTATCTTAGGATAATTATTATTGAAAATATATCTGTTAGACATAATGATTTTAATAGTTACATTACAATTTTTTACTTTTTGTGAGGTGGAAATTGAACGAACAAAATATTACCCTCCACGACTACGGTGGAAAAGTAGAGACAGATTGTGATTCGTTTATTGAAGGTTTAATCGAATTACTCGATGAATTAGGAGATTTTGGTCTATCGCGTATTCATAAAATGGTTTTTTCAGCTAACCCCAACATAAACCCAAAACCTCTGCCTAAGGCAGACATCGATCATTTTATGCTTACCTGGTATGTAGCTCTGGGCGAATTAATGTTCTTTAGTATGAAAGATGAGCCTGAAATTAATTCAATTGTTGATAAATTTTATCATGAGTTAGAATTAAGTGCGGTTGAGCGGAATGCTTCACCTTTTCTGTTAGAAGCAAGAATAAGTATTCCAAAAATTATCGCTCGTAACGTGGATTTTATTGAGCAAGGAGTGGTCAATAGACCAATAAGTAATCGAGAGCAAGACCAACCAAGAAACTCTGGTTTGGGGCCAGAAATAGCAAAAGTAATTATAGATGCTTCAGTAGGAACAAACTCTCTGGTCAACTCAATTTATGAGGAAGTAATAGAGATGTTTGAGACAGAATTTAACAATGCCTATGGCCACTGCTCAGTGGCTTGCTCAACGTTTACTGTTACCAAATAAACATCGCAATTGCGTTATACAAAAGCGTTTGAAATTTATGAAAAATATGAATTGCGTATCGCTATGTATGACATAGAAATACCAATAATCAGAAACAAGTAGCCAATACAACGTTCCATCACACGTTGCTCAATCTTTCCTTGCAAACGAGGGCCTATCTGTCCGCCAATAATTACTGCGGGAATTGTATAAATAACAACATTCCAAGGAACGGCCTGAAAACCGCCCTGAGCAACTAAAGAAGATATCTGGGTAAAGGAGGCAGCAGCAACAACAATAATTACAATAAAGACTGAAGTGGCAGCGGCAACGGGGATAGGAACATTATTGCGTTTAGTCAACTGCGGCATAACAACTTCACCTATTCCAACGCCAAGTAATCCAGTCAAGAACCCACCAACCCCAGTTGCGATAGCGCCTTTCCCTTGACGAGGCTTGGGGTAGGAATAGCTTTTACCATCACGGCCTGTAATGATAACGTTTTTTTTATCACTAGTTTTAAGCTTTTCCTTAACAACCAAATTATTATTCTTATGAGAACGAATTAACTCGTATGAGAGAATAAGCATTAATAAACCATAAGCACTTCTAAGTATTTCCTCATAATCTGTAATACTTGTTAACAACAATGCGCCAATAATTCCAATAGGGACACCCACGGCTATAAAGGGAATAGCATTACGAAAATCAATCAAACCCTTCCTATAATATCCAATAAAACCGGAGGAAAATCCAAAAACTTCAGTCATAAGCGCAACTCCTATCGCGGCCGCAATATTTTGGAGAGGGTATTCGGGGCCTAAGAGCGGAAAAATAATCATGAAAATAGGAGCGAACATGGCAGCTCCACCAATACCACTCAGCATAGCCGCCGTAGCAACACACATTGCAACAGGAAACATAAACCAATAAATAGTCCAATCAAACTGGGCAAAATCCATATAAATTCACTCCATAAAATAGCTAGTGTTTGTCTCTAGAACTACATGGGTAGGTATAGGGTTAAAATTAAAAACTAAGGAGATGTTTATTAATTTACTAAAAGGTCACAACGGAACGAATAGATTTTCCTTGATGCATTAAGTCAAAGCCATCGTTAATTTGTTCTATTGGTAAGACATGCGTAATGAGATCATCAATATTGATTTTACCATCCATATACCAATCAACAATCTTGGGAACATCTGTACGGCCTTTAGCTCCCCCAAACGCCGTCCCTTTCCATACCCTTCCCGTCACTAACTGAAATGGCCTAGTAGCAATTTCTTGTCCTGCCCCCGCCACACCAATAATTATACTCTCTCCCCAGCCTTTGTGACAACATTCCAGCGCGTCCCGCATAACATTTACATTTCCGATACATTCAAAACTATAGTCAACCCCTCCCTTTGTTAAATCAACTATATCCGCTACCAAGGTATCTGTTTTGGAGGCATCTATAAAATGTGTCATGCCAAATTTCTCGGCCAGCACTTTTCTTTCTGGATTAAGATCAATACCAATAATTTTGTTCGCACCAACCATTCTAGCACCTTGAACAACATTCAGACCAATTCCACCAAGCCCAAAGATGGCTACATTTGAGCCTGGCTCAACCTTTGCTGTATTAATTACCGCGCCTAGACCAGTCGTTACACCACAACCAATGTAACAAACCTTTTCGAAGGGAGCATCTTTTCGTATTTTTGCTAGAGCAATTTCTGGCACAATTGTGTAGTTTGAAAAGGTCGAGGTCCCCATATAATGAAAAATCTTTTGCCCATTTAAAGAAAACCTACTTGTGTGATCCGGCATCAACCCCTGACCTTGCGTTTCTCGAACAGCTTGACATAAATTAGTTTTGCCGGACGTACAATATTCACATTCACGACACTCAGGCGTATATAATGGGATAACATGATCGCCTTCAAAAAGCGACTGAACTGCTGACCCTACTTCAACCACCACGCCCGCGCCCTCATGACCTAATACTGCTGGGAAAAGCCCTTCTGGATCTTCTCCAGACAGGGTGAAAGCATCTGTATGACAGATTCCAGAAGCTTTTATTTCTACCAGTACTTCATGAGGCCTCGGGCCATCCAGTTTAATAGTTTCTATACTAAGTGGATCGCCAGCCTTAAATGCAACAGCAGCTTTAGACTCCATAATTAACCTCCATATCTAAATTTTATGATTCATATTTAAAATTAATTCTAATTCGGAGTTCCAAACTCCAATTCTACTATTTTTGCCAATACATTAATAATCGCAAACTATAGTATAAGTTTTCTTAATTAGGGTTTCAAAAATATATTCTGAACTCTAGGTTGGACTAATATGTCCAAGAGGCGAAGCCCCCCAAATATAAACGTTGATATAGAGGAAAATCCAGACAACATCGACGAAGTGCCAATACCAAGCCGCAGACTCAAATCCTATATGGTGATCTGGCGTAAAATGACCTTTAGTAAGTCGAAATCCACACACTAGCAAAAAACAGGTGCCAACGAACACATGGAACCCATGAAAACCTGTAGCGAGATAAAATGTAGAGGGATATATCCCATCACTAAGTTTAAATGTTGCCTCGATATATTCCTCCGCCTGAAAAAAGAGAAAAATAACCCCCAATATTGCCGTAATAAAAGTCCATTTTGTAGCCGTAGCACGTTGATTCTCTATTAACGCATGGTGAGCAATCGTCACTGTTACACTAGACGTCAGCAAAATTAAGGTGTTCAACAATGGGACACCATCAGCCGGTATTAGTTCAATGGAAGCGGGCGGCCAAGCAACAGCAACTTTGCTTAACAAAGGTAAGCTTGAATGAAAAAAGGCCCAGAAGAATGCAAAAAAGAACATAAGCTCGGATACAATAAACAATAAAAATCCGTATCGTAAACCAACTTTGGTTTGCTCTGAATGCATGCCTACCGTATTCGATTCAATCACTACCTGGCGCCACCATCCATAAAAAGTAAAAATAAGTAGAGCAAAACCGACGGCTAATAGCCAAATTGGGCCTTCATGCATATACCAAATGCCGCCTATCGCCATGATAAATCCTGCAATCGTGCCCGTAATAGGCCAAGGACTTGGCTCTGGCACATGCCAGGGATGTGTCTTAACTGTGTCTGAAGCCATGTTCGTTTTTCCTCACGGTAGTTTGTTTAACAGTATAAGCTAAAATTATCCAGGCTGGATAATTTGAGTTCTCCTTAAGTTATCAACACTCTTTTTAATTTCTAAGCTGGTTCTTGATAAATTTTCAACCTCACTTTGATCATCACTCGCATAAAAAGTATAAGAAAGAGTAATTGTACTAACTTCTTTGGTATTTCGATCCTCTGCAATTGAGGAGTCAACAAAGAATGTAACCGGCATTTGTACCGTTTGACCTGGTAAAAGAATTTGTTCTGTAAAACAAAAACATTCAATTTTATTAAAATATTCGCCCACTTTAAACGGGGCTACATTAAAAACAGCTGTTCCCACAATCGGTTTGTCTGAAACATTAGTAGCTTCATAAAATGCTATCGCTTGTTCTCCGGGCCTTAAAGTGATCTTGTTTTGCATAGGTTTAAAGCGCCAAGGTAAAAGTTTGTTTACGTTGGCATCAAAACGCACGGTTATAGAATTTTTCGCTACTAAACCTTTATTATCAAAAACAGCAATGCGTGTTGTTCCTCCATATCCTGTTACTTGACAGAAGATGCGATAAAGGGGCTCAGAAGCATAAGCCAGACCAATCATACTAAACACAAGAAAACCCAAAACTACGGCGGTAAGACCGTTACGCGAGCTTTTTTTCCTCATATTTACAACACCATCGCCGACTCTAGTGGTTGATTTTTGTTTTTTTAACTCCACACCAAAACCCTATTCTTGTAATTTTATTCTGCTGGCTCAGGAATAATATTTGGCGTTACTTCATGCGTGTGGAATGGAGCAGGTGAATCTACCGTCCATTCCAAGGTCGTTGCGCCAACCCCCCACTCGTTTGCTTCAGCCTTCACATTTGAAGTTAACGTTTTGTATAAAACTACAAAAAATAAGATGCCACCCACCGCTGATATATATGCACCCCAACTTGATATCATATTCCATCCAGCATAGGCATCGGGGTAATCAATTATTCGGCGCGGCATTCCTGCCATACCAGCAAAATGCTGAGGGAAAAATAATAAATTAACTCCCACAAAAGTTACCCAGAATTGAAGCCGTCCAAGCCATTCGGGGTATCTCTTGCCCGACATCTTTCCGAACCAATAATAAAATCCCGCATACATTGAAAATAACGCTGAAATTGACAAAACATAGTGAAAGTGTGCAACCACAAAATATGTGTCATGAAAAGCCATATCAACTCCGGCATTGGCTAGTGTAACTCCTGTTACCCCGCCAACAACGAAAAGAAAGATAAAACCCATTGAGTATAACATTGGTGTATCAAATTTTATTGATCCACCCCACATGGTAGCTAACCAACTAAATATTTTAATTCCCGTGGGAACCGCTATCACCATCGTGGCTAATGTAAAATAAGCTCGGGTCTCTACATTGAAACCCATTGTATACATGTGATGGGCCCACACTACAAAACCAACCACCCCAATTGAAGTCATGGCGTATGCCATTCCTAAGTAACCAAATATAGGTTTCTTTGAGAAGGTCGATACTATCTCGCTAATAATACCGAAAGCGGGAAGTATCATGATGTAAACTTCTGGATGGCCAAAAAACCAAAAAAGGTGTTGCCATAATACAGGATCGCCACCACCATCAGGTGCAAAAAATGCGGTGCCAAAATTACGGTCTGTCAGCAACATAGTCAAAGCACCGGCCAATACTGGAATCGCTAGTAATAATAAAAAAGCCGTCAAAAGCATAGCCCAAATAAACAAAGGCATGCGGTGAAATGTCATCCCAGGGGCGCGCATATTAATGATTGTAGTGATAAAGTTGATGGCGCCTAAAATCGACGATGCTCCAGCGAGGTGAAGAGCCAGTATACCAAAATCAACTGCCATCCCGGGATGGTAATCAGCGCTAGATAGCGGCGGATATACTGTCCAACCTGTCCCAGCCCCACCATCTATAAAACCCGCTATAACCAATAAAATTAGGGCTGCTGCAACCAACCAAAAACTAACATTATTCATTCTCGGAAAAGCCATATCTGGCGTACCAATCATAAGTGGAATAAACCAATTACCAAAGCCGCCAATCAAGGCAGGCATCACGACAAAGAAAACCATTATAAATCCATGTGCAGTAACCAGTACATTGTAAAACTGGGGGTCTGTTATAAACTGGATCCCGGGTTCATGTAATTCAGCGCGCATAAGCATTGAAGCGGCACCACCAATAATCGCTGCGAACATCGACAATACCAAATACATTGTGCCAATATCTTTGTGATTTGTTGAATACGCCCAGCGTTTCCAACCCGAGGGACGGTGGTCGTGGTGATCATGTGTAATATTTGACATTTTTTTAGCCTTTAAAATAATTTTTATTCATAAAGATGTATTTAGTTATAAAAGGTCCGTTATTTTCATTTTTTTAACTGTGCCAATTTCAGCATTTTATTGTTATCGCTGCTAGCAAACTCTGATTTGGCTTTCTTTAGCCATTTTTTAAAATCTTCTTTCGATACGACCTTTACAGAAATAGGCATTCTACTATGAGCCACACCACATAGTTCTGAACATTGTCCGTAGTACGTTCCAATCTTTGTAACCTTCATCCAAGTTTCATTGATTCTGCCCGGTATTGTATCTATTTTAATTCCAAAAGCCGGCACTGCCCAATTATGCATAACGTCTCTTGCAGTCAACAATACCTTAATTTCTGTATTCACCGGTAAAACAACTTGATTATCAACCTCAAGCAACCTCCTCTGTCCCGGCTTAATATCCTCATCCGGGATTATATTACTATCAAATTCAAAATTTCCATTATCCGGATATTGATAAGACCAATACCATTGATTTCCTGTCACTTTAAGCGTCATTTCTGGATTTTGCGCTTTCTCCATAAAAAATAACAGTTTCATTGAAGGTACCGCAAATATTATCAATATCACAATTGGAATAACAGTCCATAATACTTCAAGAGTGGTATTATGTGTCGTTTTAGTTGGTTTAGGATTAGCCTTCGAGTTGAATTTAACAACAATATAAACCATTAACCCTAAAACCAATAGCACAATGCCAACTTCAACGAAAAACATTAAGTTATGAAAGTCTATAATTTGCTCCATGACTGGCGTCGCGGGTGGTTGAAAATTCCACTGCCATGGTTGAGGTTCAGATGCGTAGGAAGTCTGAATCAATGGCATGCAAATTAATGCAACGCTCCAAGGTAACATAGAACTAAATTTTTGTAATAATTTAGAGAGTAAATCACTATTTTTCTTCATCAATCTTTTCCCGTAAATCCCCGAATGGAGACCCTATTATATTAGTTTGTTATTAGCCCTATGCCTAAACATTATCTGATCCTAAACTAACGATTCTTTTATCTAGTATACGTGTTTTCATATACCCGATCAAAATAAATCGGTAAAGCAGTCGTTGCAAAATATATCCAAGAATTTGTGTAAAATTGCTCTCGCCCTAAAATTTATAAAATAAATAGTATTGCACTTAACACTTGGCCCGCTAAATGCTGTAAAGAAGGTATATAATTAGACAACTTGAACGTAGGATGTCGCTTGTTGTTTTTATCGCGCAGTGGTAAATAACGCAGCGGGAATATAGGAAAACAAAAATAGTAATTAATTGAAAATAGATAAAAAAATGAAAAATAAAAAAACAATGGTATTTGTAACGATTCTCGGGCTTTTATCCCTATCTATGTATGTTGGCATCATCCTGAGAACGGGTCTCTCATAAAAATTTCAAAGGAATAAACTATAATGTTGAGCGTATCTTTATTGCCGCACTTAAATGGACTTCTTAACGCCATTGCTGCCTGTTTGTTGTTAAGTGGATTTATTTTCATTAAATCTGGGAATCGTCATGCACACCGGCGGTGCATGATTGCGGCATTAATTGTATCTGGTATTTTCTTGATAAGTTACGTAGCTCATCGTTTCAACGCTCCAATTTTTGTATTTCCTGGTGAGGGTTTGGTGCGCATTTTCTATTATGTTCTTCTGGTTAGCCACGTCATTTGCGCTATCTTAATCGTTCCGATGGTTATTATTACCGTAATGCGAATAGCAAAAGATAGGATTGCTGCACATAAGAAAATAGCAAAATGGACTTGGCCAATTTGGATGTACGTTTCTGTAACAGGCATAATAGTTTACTGGATGCTTTATCAGACTTATCCAGCCAAAACAGTCCAACTTTTATAGCTGATTATCCATGCCCAAACAAATAAACTTTTTTTCAAACGTAAATGTATTAAGATGTTGGCTCTTTCTTGCTATATCTTCACTAGCAATTGCCGGCTTATTTGCGGTGTTTCTTGTTTTATCAAGAATGCCTGGATCAAATAATCTAATAACGTGGCCATTATCATTCTTTGAGAAAGGCTTAGTCGCCCATGTTCTTTTGTCTATAGTAATATGGTATCTTGCAGTATTTGGCTGCATGATCCAAACAAATCGAAAATCAGTAATTAGCAAAACTGAATTGTTAGGTTTCTTATTCATAGTCAGCGGCACTATTCTATGCCTAATCCCTTCTGTATCTGATCGTGGGCAACCAACCTTAAATAACTACATTCCTATTATAATCGATGAGCTATTCTATTACGGATTGGTTGTTGTGGCTATTGGCACTTTAATGTCCGGGTTCAAATTACTCTTTGAGGAAAAACATAACTCGGACCTGCGTGGGGCTTTTTTTCTAATCATATTTGTAATTATCGCGATAATAATCTCAGGCGTGCAATTAAGAGGTGAACCCTTGAATTACGACTATAATGAAAAACTAGTTTGGGGCGGTGGGCATATTATGCAGTTTTTTAATGTTACGTTACTAATTATCGCTTGGTCAGTTCTTGGAAATATTTCGAAATCTAGTATTTTTTTTAAAGCTACTATTATGTGGCTCGTAATATCAGGGTTAATCAGCCTTAGTTTCTATTTTCTTTGGCCGGCATCTGGTGAGATGCAAACACAATCTTTCACTAACATGCAATATGCATCAGGAGTTTCTATTTTAATTTTTTTACCCGCACTGTATGGCGCTATGTGTAATAGTTCCTTTCTTAAATCATTTTGGGATATTAAGACATTTGCTCTTTGGAGTTCGGTAACGTTATTTTTTGTTGGTGGAATCTTCGGAATTTTTGTGGATGGGGCAGATACAAGAACACCCGCTCATTATCATGGTATGATCGGCGGTATAAATCTTGCTTTTATTGGTCTATTTTATAGTATGTTTTTGCCAAAATTAGGCTATGCACCCCTAAAAGGAAAACTGGTTTCCTGCCAAATTGCATTATATGCATTGGGCCAATTATTATTTATTATTGGTATGTTCATAGCTGGTGGAATGGGCGCTGCACGAAAAGTTATGGGGACAGCAATAGATATGGAAAATTCTCTAGGAATCATAGCAGCTAGAGTGCGCGATTTCGGAGGCGGTTTAGCAATTTTAGGTGGTATATTATTTATCTTTATTTGTTTAAAAACTCTCTTTCGCAAGCCAGAGAAAGAAACAATTAACTAAATAAATATAGATACATTAATTCCTCATCAAGGTTTCTGAGATTTAACAAAAATTACAAAACAAGTAACCAATATAGTGACGACCCAAAAAGATACAGCAAAGTTAACCCTAACAAAAACTGAAATAAAATCAGGTATTCTCGATTATGCAATTCTGCTAAAACCTCGAGTAATGTCCCTAGTCTTATTTACAAGTGTTGTAGGCATCGTAATGGCACCAGGTACAATTAATTTATTTACTGCGGTAGCGGCAATTATTTGTATCGGTATGGGAGCTGGCGCTTCTGGCGCAATTAACATGTGGTATGAAAGAGACCTAGATGGGAAAATGGAACGAACTAGAGAACGGCCAATCCCAGCGGGTCGGATGAACCCAAATAGTGCGCTTTTATTTGGACTAACCTTAATTATTTTATCAATTACTGCTATGGTATTATTTGTAAATGCTATTGCAGCAATACTTCTTGCCCTCACTATTTTTTATTATATTTTTATCTACACCGTTTGGTTAAAGCGGAGAACTCCGCAGAATATTGTCATCGGTGGGGGGTCAGGGGCACTCCCCCCAATGATCGGGTGGGCCTCCGTTAGTGGCAGCATTAGCCTGGACTCTTTCCTTTTATTTGCGATTATTTTTATGTGGACACCCCCACATTTTTGGGCTTTGGCGCTTTATAGTTCTGGTGACTATGAGAAAGCCGGCATTCCAATGATGCCGGCGGTTTTAGGTATTAAAGGAACAAAAAAACTAATGCTGGTTTACTCAATACTTTTATGGCCTCTTACAATAAGTCCAACTTTTACAGGCCTTATCACCATTCCCTCTGGAGTTATTATTGGCTTGCTGGGGCTCTGGTTTATCCGCCATGCAATTAAATTGAAGAACTCTAATGAATTTGATGAACCGCGAGCCATGTTCAAGTACTCAATATCATACCTTTTTTTAATATTCGTAATATTTTTAGTAGATAGGGGCGTACAAGCTTATTTATAAGCTATGTGATATTATCATGAAATCTTCAAATAAATCCTACAAAGAGCTAGAAGAACATTTCGGACGACTTTTAGCGCTTCGTGAGGCGGCAGGGCTGTTGCATTGGGATGCATCAACAATGATGCCTAAGGGTATCAATAGTTCTAATGCACGAAGTGAGCAGATTTCGGCTATTGCAACCATTTGCCATGAAATAATTAACGATAACAAAATATCAGATTTACTAGACGAGGCAGAAAATTTACCCACTTTGACTAATTGGCAAACTTCTAATCTTAGAGAGATGAGGCATATGTGGATACATGAAACTGCTGTCACGAAAGATCTCGTTGAAGCGCTCACTAAAGCCTCAATGAGCTGCGAAGCCCAATGGCGTATATCAAAGGGCGACTCAGATTATACGACCATCAAGCCATACCTCAAAGAGGTACTCAAGCTCGTAAAGTATTCCGCTTCTAAGAAGTCTGAAGTCTTAAATTGTACTCCATATGAAGCATTAATGGACCAATATACACCTGGACTAAGAGAGACAACAATCAACCCATTGTTTAAAGATTTTGAAAATTTTTTGCCAGATTTCTTGAGAGCCGTTCTTGAGAAACAGGCCTCAGAGCCTCAGGTGAATAAACCTACAGGTCCATTCCCAATCCACCAACAGAAGGAACTTGGACATTCATTTATGAAAATGCTTGGCTTTGATTTTAGAGAGGGTCGCCTTGACGTCAGCTCGCATCCTTTTTCTGGCGGAACCCCCGATGATCTCAGAATTACAACGCGTTACGATCTGAATGACTTTACTTCGAGCTTGATGGGAGTATTGCATGAAACCGGGCATGCTTTGTATGAAAAAAACTTACCCAAAGATTGGCGACGTCAACCTGTAGGATTAGCAAGAGGGATGGACGTTCATGAGAGCCAATCCTTACTCATCGAAATGCAAGCGTGTCGGTCACGAGAGTTTTTATCATTTGCTGTCCCATTGATGAAGAGAGCTTTTAACTTAAATGGGCCAGAATGGAATACAGAAAATATTTATCGGCTATATACTAAAGTTCAACCAAGCCTAATACGTGTTGATGCCGACGAGGTAACTTATTCAGCTCACGTCATATTGCGTTACAATATTGAGAGGTCTCTTATTTTGGAGAAAATGACTCTAGATGATTTACCTGGAATGTGGAACGAGAATATGAAAAAAATGCTCGGAATAATACCAACTAATCATGAGCTTGGCTGCTTGCAGGATATTCACTGGTTTGATGGCGCTTGGGGATATTTTCCAAGTTATACGCTTGGGGCTATGAATGCGGCTCAGCTATTCAATTCTGCAGTACGGGAAAAAACTAATATTTTGCCATCCATTAAATGTGGTAACTTCGGACCACTTTATGATTGGTTGATTGAAAACATTCATGGCTTGGGATCACTTTATGAAACACCAGAATTACTTGAACGTGCAACAGGCCAACCATTAAATGCAGAAATATTTAAACAACATTTGATTTCTAGATATCTAAATTGATAAGAAAATAAGTTTTCACGGCGGACTACCTTGCGACATATACTATCGAGGTATAATCTGATGCGGAGCGAAAGTATCTGGTTTGGAGAATTTATTTGAAATACATTAGTACACGTTCAGGCGCTCCTGATTTAGATTTTGAAGGCGTTTTGCTTACGGGCCTGGCACGTGACGGGGGTTTGTATGTTCCTGAGAATTGGCCTCAATTTTCTAAGGATGATATTAAGAATTTACGTGGATTAACTTACTCAGAAGTCGCTGTAAAAGTTATACAACCATTTGTGAGAGATGTAATTCCCGACTTTGACCTTAAAGCCCTTGTTAAAGACACTTATCAACAATTCAATCATAGTGCCACAGCTCCAATTAAACAATTGGGGCCTAATCAATGGTTAACTGAATTATTCCACGGACCAACATTAGCTTTTAAAGACTATCCACTGCAACTGGTGGGCCGTTTGTTTGATTATATTCTAAAGAAACGTAAAAATAAAATTACTATTATTGGTGCAACCTCAGGCGATACAGGGTCGGCCGCGATAGAAGCTTGTAAAGATAAAAAATCAATTGACGTATTTATAATACATCCCAAGAATAGAGTTTCAGAAGTGCAACGCCGTCAAATGACGACCGTCAAATCATCAAACATACATAATATTGCGTTAGATGGAACATTTGATGACTGCCAGGATATGGTAAAAGACCTTTTCGCTGATCAAGTTTTCAGAGATAAACATAATCTTTCCGCAGTGAATTCAATTAATTGGGCTAGGATCATGGCACAAATTGTTTACTACTTCTGGACAGCTGTTTCACTGGGGGCGCCAGACCGTAAATTTATTTATGCTGTACCTACTGGTAACTTTGGAAATGTTTATGCTGGATATGCAGCAAAAAAGATGGGGCTCCCAATAGATAGGTTTATCATAGGTTCAAATGAGAATAACATTTTAACCCGTTTCTTTGCCCCAGATAACATAAAAGGCAGAATGTCAATGTCACCAGTCGTAAAAACATTAAGCCCCAGCATGGATATTCAAGTCTCCAGTAACTTTGAGCGTCTATTGTTTGATAGTCTAGATCGCGATGGGAAAGCGGTTGCCAATGCTCTTGAAGCATTCAGGAAAAATCAAACTATAGAATTTGGAGAACAATCTTGGTCTGAGATGTCCAAAATCTTTGAAGGAATAAGTCTTAGTGATGAAGAAACCAAAGCTTCGATTATGAATATTTACAACTCGACGGGGGAATTACTTGACCCTCATAGTGTCATAGGATTGATGGCTGGCAGGAAAGCAAAAAATATAAATGATAATATCATAGTAAGTTTAGCAACGGCACACCCGGCTAAGTTTCCTGATACTGTAAACAAGGCTACTAGCATCTACCCCAATCTTCCGGCCCATCTTTCTGACCTCTTTGATCGTGATGAAAATTTCACAGAATTACCAAATAATATTGATACTATTCGTGACTACATAAATAAAAAAATTAGTGAAAGAAGTGCATAAATGACTGTTGAAATGACTCAACTTGATAATGGAATACGAATAATATCCAACTCCATGCAAAATCTTGAAACAGTGTCCGTCGGAGCATGGGTATCAGCAGGAACGCGTCATGAAGAAGCTAATGAGAATGGTATTTCACATTTGTTGGAACATATGGCCTTTAAAGGAACAAAGAGACGCTCAGCCCTCCAAATTGCAGAGGAAATTGAGGCTGTTGGTGGAAATATTAATGCGTATACGTCGAGGGAGAATACAGCGTATTACGCAAAAGTTTTAAAAGAAGATGTCGGATTAGCCTTAGATATAATATCTGATATCCTTCAATTTTCAATAATGGCGGCGGATGAAGTTGAACGAGAGCGTAAAGTCGTAATTCAGGAGATAAATCAAACAAAGGATACCCCAGACGACATAATATTTGACTATTTTCAAGAGACAGCCTTCCCAAATCAGTCTATAGGTCGACCAGTCCTCGGAGTTGAAGATATTGTCTCTAAATTATCAGGCAAAACCATTTTAAATTATATGAAATCACAATATTCTTACTCACAAATTACCATCGCGGCTGCCGGTAATTTAAATCATGTCGCATTGGTAAAAAGTGTTGAAGAACTTTTTTATGAATTATCATCTAAACACACGCAAGCGACTGAGCCCGCAAACTATGTCGGGGGCGATTACAGAGAACATAGGGAATTAGAACAAGTTCATGTTTTGATTGGGTTTAATGGAGTTTCCTATGACGATCCAGATTATTATGCACTATTAGTTTTATCCATGCTTTTAGGCGGTGGCATGTCATCGCGTTTATTCCAGGAAGTGCGAGAGAAACGAGGACTAGCTTATAACATATATAGCTTCGCATCAAATTTTGACGATGGCGGCATTTTTGGTATTTATGCGGGTACAGGAGAAAACCAAGTAAACGAATTAATACCTGTCGTTTGCAACGAACTAAATCAATTAACACGTCATATCCAAAATACAGAACTTGCTCGAGCTCAAGCTCAATTAAAAGCATCAATATTAATGAATCTGGAGAGTTCCTCATATCGGGCTGAGCAAATTGCTCGGCAATTGCAAATATATGGAAGAGTTATAAAAACCGAAGAAATTATAAATAATATTAATCGTGTTAGTATCACAGATTTAACAAAAACTGCCGCAAGGTTATTGAGCAGTAAGCCAACTTTAGTAGGTATTGGACCAATTAAAAAAATAGAGAGCCTCGAAACACTCAGTTCAAGGCTAAACTAGGCATGGCCCGCTTGACCTGATAACATCACAGGATTAATTCCAATTTTTGCAATCGATTTCTCCCACTTTGACTTTTGGTCAGATCCAAATAATAATTCATTATCTGCTGGCGCCTGAAGCCACCCATTAGCCCTAATTTCTTCATCAAGTTGTCCAGGTGACCAACCTGCATATCCAAGGGCGAGAAGGGATTTTCTGGGGCCATCCCCTTTTGCAATCGCTTTCAAGATGTCCATTGTGGCAGTAAGAAAGATGTTTTCATCAACTTCTATGGTTCCCTCTTGTTTAAAGTCATTAGTATGGAGAACAAATCCGCGACCCACTTCAACCGGGCCACCAAAATGAATTGGTAAATCCATGGATGTAGGAATTTCCTCAATTTCTAATTGCTCAAGTAACTCTTGAAAGGATATACCTGCCATAACGTGATTAAGTATAAGTCCCATAGCTCCGTCTTCAGAATGGGCACAAATATAAATTACTGTTTTGTAAAAGCGCTCATCAATCATTCCAGGCATAGCAATCAAAAGCTGGCCGGTAAAATATAGCTCTTCTTCAATTTTTTTGTTTTTCATAAATATTTCTCTAAACAAGCCTGATCACTTAACTATCAAAATTCACAAATAACAAATACTTATTTCTAAAAATTACTTTATAGACGCAATTCTTTTGGTTTATAAACCGCATTAAATGATCGTTCGTATAAAAAATTATGAAAGGTGTCTTATTTTAAGAATTTTTTTTTATAAAATTACAGTTTTAAATATAGCTGATCAGATTGGAACGATTAATGTACTTCCGACGGATAACGTCATGTTTTGCTTTAGCAATATTATTGATTACGGTAGATCCCAAACATTGTCTATCAGACATCTTTAATGGACTTGAGGTCAATTACCAAACTCAATGGGGTAATGCACAAATCGGTAATTTTAAAATTAAGACAGAGGAAAATAATAACAAAATTAAATTCCAGATAGAAAGTCGCTCTGAAGGGGCAATAAGTATCTTTTATGACTATAAAAGTAATGTAGTTGGTACTTCTGTAAAACATAATCAAAATTGGCACTCAAACTCGTATACTGTTAACTCGATCTACAATAATAAAAGGTATTATTCCAGCATACGTTGGGATCAGAATAAGAGGAAATTTTTTAAAAAGATTGAGCCTCCAATAGATCTAAAGAAAGTTTATGATATTCCTCCCTCGACACTAGAAAATGCCATTGATCCCATAACTGGGCTCATGCGAGTTCTTGACCAAATTAATTATCATCAATCATGCAATTTAATGCTGAATATTTTTGATGGAAGACGACGTTACAATTTAGAGACTAAATCGTTAGGTAAAGAGTTCTTGATCAATGACCGACCTAACTCTTTTACGGGACAAACCCTTCTTTGTGGTGTAAAAATTTCTCCAATTGGTGGGCACCGTTTAGAATCAAAATGGAAACCCGAGACTGATAAATTTTCAGATATTAAGATTTTTTTTGGTGTGATAAACGGTAGTACCTATTTACCCGTTAGAATAGTTTTAGACAGATGGTTTGGAACAATTATAGTGCGAATGTTGAAAAGTTAGATGTAAGGTGAAATTAAAATAAATGGTCAGAATATTACAATTAATTGCCAAAGTAGCGTTTATTTTACCTTTTGTATTTCCTCGACTGGGTTTGGCTGAAGAAGTCTCCTCAAATTGGATCAATACTGATCATACGTCAGTAAGGCTTTTTGTTACAAATCTGGAGCCCAAAAAAAATATTAAGAAACTATTAGTTGGGCTTCATTTCAAATTAAAAGATGGTTGGAAAATCTACTGGAGGTCGCCGGGCGATGCTGGCTATCCTCCCAAAATAAATTGGAATCAATCAGAAAATATAAGCAATATAGATTTTAAATGGCCTATTCCATCTAGGTTTTCAATAAGCGATATTGAAACCCTTGGATATAAAAGTGAAGTGGTATTTCCAATTTATTTAAATATTAAAGATAATACAAAAAATACCCTATTACGTGCTGATTTAAACTATCTAGCGTGTAACAAGGTCTGCATTCCATATGCAACAAAACTATTTCTCAACCCCAGTACCGAGATTGCGCGACATATATTAACTTTAAATAACAAATTAATAACCAAATATTTGGCACAAATCCCAATTATTGATAATAACAGTTTATTCAAACTTAAGAGTATCAAATACACTAGAGCGATTTCCGAGACGGTCAACGCGATTCAAAAAGGCAATCTCTTAATTAAATTTCAGAGTTCTCGTCCATTTAAGAACCCGGATCTGCTCATTGAAGGCCCCGAGCTTACGTTCTTTGGTAAACCAAACTTTGATATTAGTAAAAATAAATTATTAACTACAATAATGGTTCCTTTTACAGAGGAGGACAACACGAGTCTGCTAAATAAAAATTTACAACTTACCCTTATTGATAATGGTATTGCCGTTGAGACAAACTCTGTGGTTCGTGTTTCAAATACCCTATCAAATAATTCAATACCCAACGCTTCGTACTCACTTTATTTCATACTGTTAATTGCATTACTCGGTGGATTGATTTTAAACCTTATGCCCTGCGTGCTGCCCGTAATTATATTAAAAATCTTCTCCATAATGTCGCAGGGTGGTGCCAAAAATATAGTTGTTCGTAAAAATTTCTTTGCTAATGCACTGGGTATAATAATTTCGTTTCTAATTATAGGTATTATTTTATCTTTACTTAAATTAGCGGGATCAACGGTAGGCTGGGGAATACAGTTCCAGCACCCCTGGTTCATTGTAGGTTTATGCATAATTATAGTCGTTTTTTCACTTAACATATTTGGTATATTTGAGATACGATCGCCGGAATGGGTGAACCGCAGAACCGGCTTAAATTTATCTAGCCAAAATAGTCAAGAAAACTTTAGTGCTAATTTTTTCAATGGTGCATTCGCTACACTTTTAGCAACACCATGCTCTGCTCCTTTTCTTGGTACCGCAGTCGGGTTCGCATTAGCGGGTGAAACATGGGAGATTTTACTAATCTTTATCGCGCTTGGGATTGGCATGGCTCTACCCTACCTTGTTTTTTGTGTTTTCCCTGCTCTAGCCAGAAAGATGCCAAAACCCGGTAATTGGATGCAAATTGTAAAAAAAATTCTTGGGTTAGTGCTCATTGCAACTGCCCTGTGGTTATTAAATATATTGGCATCTCAACATAGTCCAATGATATCAATATTGGTTTTTCTATCACTAGTACTATTATCTATAGTCCTAATTTTACGCAATAAAATAGGGAAATTAAGCGGAATAATTTACATATTAATCTTAATAATTGGACCAATGTCGAGTCCTTATATTTTAGAGAAGTCAGAGAAAATCAATGAAGTTAAGCAAAATACTATTTGGAAGAAATTTATAGTTAAAGATATAGAAAAACTAATATTTGAAGAAAAAACTATTCTAATAGACATCACAGCAGATTGGTGCATTACCTGCCAAGTCAATAAGATTGGAGTTTTAGATAGTGATGAGATACAAAATTATATTAAAGACAACAAAATAGTCGCTTTACGTGGTGATTGGACAAATCAAGACAGTCAAATAACGAACTACCTTCAAAAATTTGGCCGCTACGGGATTCCGTTTAATGCAGTCTACGGCCCAAAAATTCCCAATGGAATTGCCCTTCCAGAATTACTCACAAAAGAGAGTGTTATCAAACTACTTCAGGGAGCATCAAAATAAATAATTTATCTCAATTATTATGATTTTACTGAATAACTCTTCACTAATGCCATTTATACACCATGAGATCTTGATAACTTTTTAAGGAGTCCAATCTGCTCCTGCCTCTTATAAAGATTATGATTTGGGTCAATGTGAAGTGTTTCTGTCCACCAACCTGCAAACTACTCAGCTTCCAAATTCTTTCTAAAGCATTTTCTGATATTTAGGCCATGCTTTTCTTCCATTTTCAATCATGAACGTTCTAAGCTCTTCTGGAAAATATTCAAAAATTGCGGGTTGAAAACTCGGCCGCGATTTTACATTTTCAAACCACCGTGTAACATTAGGACGTTTATCCCACATCTTCATAAGGCTAAGCATTTCCAAACGATTTAAATAGGGTGTGAGTGCTGTATCAGCCAGAGTATACTCATTACTAACGAGCCAATTAGTGTCTTGGAGTGATGTTTCCATATCACCCAATAATTTATTAAACAGCTGGATAGCAGCTTTTACATCGGGAGCATTGAAACCATCATAGATCCAGCCACGTTTACGCGCACGCCAGAATGGGTCTGGATCATTCTCTATATGCTCCTCTACCTCCTCAGGCGATTGTTCCATAATTTTATGCCGGTGCGTCGCCACATAGGTTATTGGGCGAACGGAAGGGTGCACTTCCTCGTCAACCAACTTTGTCCATAATCGCATATTTGCCTGTATGAGGGGATCCTTAGGCTTAAGTTTTGGTCCAGAAAAAGCATCATCCACATATTCGCATATGACAGTAGACTCGCGAATAACTTGACCGTCATGAACTAGCGTTGGAACAACCGCCTTTGGATTAAGCTTTAGATATTTAGGGTTATGATGTTCCCCAGCAAGTATATCTAAATAATGCCCATCCCACTTTATGCCTTTTTCAGCTAGGGCGAGCCTTACTTTTGCAGCACAAACTGATGATCCATGATGATATAGCTCAATCGACATATTTTTTCCTAAATACGCTCAGAGAGCCAGATGGCAAGCCTAGATCCAGACTTAATTGCTTTTGTTAATACAGGATAACCAGGAGCATCTAATGCATCATTATCTAATGCGATATTACGGTGCTCAATTTCTTCCTCTCTGAAATCTTCAATAATTGACTTTAACTCTGTTTCAGATTGTTTTTCAGGAATAGCATTCAGTCGATCATATTGATCGGCATAATGTTCTTCGATGACCTCCTCAACAGCAACCGTGCATGCCATAGCTGCCTCTTTTCCAAGTTTTGCAGTTGCAAACCCAAGTGCATAACCAGCAACATGCCAAAGCGGGCTCAAAACAGTGGGCCTAACTCTCCGTTTTACAATTAATTCACTAAATTTTTCAAGGTGACGCCTTTCTGCCATTTCCATCTCACGAATAACCTCACCTTCTTTCGTATCGGCGAGAACGGATAGTTGGCCCTCATAAATCCTCTTAGCACCGTATTCTCCAGCATGATTTACACGTATCATTCGTTCGACCATTTCATTTTGGGTTAAGTCCCCAGGTAATCGCCCAAATTTATTTTTATCACTAGCCATAATTCAGTCATTCTCCAATCACTATGTTATGAGTGCGGTGTCGCCAAACGGCCACTAAAAATGCTAAATAAACCAAGCACTGAAGAGGCAATTATATTATAAACGCTCATCGAAAGTCCAAACAAGGTCCATTCTACCTCATCACACCTTTTAGGCATTTTTGTCAATAATTTTTCTTGAAACTCAATAAAATTCTTAGGTAAAGTCTGTATTTGACTACAACTCTCTGATCCGCTCCACCAAAATTGTTCAACGCCGAAATGATAAAAAGCCAAAAAAGCACTGATAAAGAATATTAACCCTATGCAGATCTGAATATTTCTGTGATCTGCCATTCTGATACTTAACGACAAAAGACTGAGTACTATCACTGCAAAGTATGGAATGCGTTGATAATAGCACAAAACACAAGGCTCAAAACCAAACCCGTATTGAGAAATATATGCCACGGCTAATGCAAATATTGATGTGACTAAAATTAGCACAATGGGCATTTTTTTTATGAAAAAAAACATAGTAGATTTATTCTAAAGCAAAATTTTTATTAAAACAAAGCCACCTAATAAAAGAAACATGCCAATTATAAAAAGAAGTCCAAGACTTCGCTCAATGAAAGCCTGGATTGGAGATCCATATTTCCAGAGTAGAGCAGCGATGATATAGAACCTTACACCTCTGGCTAAAATAGATGAGAAAATAAAAATAGGAAGATTCAATTCTGTTACCCCACTCAGTATCGTAATAACTTTATAAGGGAATGGGGTTATTCCTGCAAAAAAGACAGCCCATGAACCCCAATTATTGTAACTTTCTTTAAATTCCGTGAACTTAATTCCATGATTATAAAAATCTAGTATTGGTCGTCCAATTTGGTCAAACATATAAAAACCAATGCCATATCCAAAAATTCCACCTAAAACAGAGGCAAACGTGCAAATCCCAGCAATTAACCAAGCTCTTTTTTTAGCTGCCAAAATCATTGGAATAAGAATAATATCTGGTGGAATTGGAAAAATAGAGCTCTCAACAAACGCAATAAAAGCCAAAGCAAATAATGCGTATTTATGCGAAGCCAGATTTAGCGTCCAACTATAAACTCGATTTAGCATTGCAAGATACTCGTCAGTTTACACTAATAGTTAATTTTTATAATCTTCTTATTAAACGTTTTCTAGTTAATCAGTGATGATAAGGAAGAATGATTAATGCACCAATGGTAAAGTCAATTCCCCTTTGGTGGCAATAATGGTTTTGTAATTGTAAGAGGATCTGCCAAGGTCCAAAGTTGACGCTCAACTGATAAATCCGAACAGGTGCGCATGGACAAGGAACGAGCCTTTGCTCGGGTAGGTAAACGTTTGCCCCCTCTGGTTAATCTTGAGGGCTCTGATCCAATTGTTAAACAAAGATGTGGATGATCCAGTAACCTTAATTTTGCCTCGATCATTTGCCAATTAGTTAGTTTTCCATCTAAACATCTTCGTAAAATTATTTTTGAGCCCTCTTCAGCTTTTTCAGCGGCCAAACATCTATCATAATAGGGCATTCTGAGTTTATTCGAGTTGATTGAGGATTTTTCAAAACGTTCATCAAGATTCCACATGCCTTCCTTACAACTATGCACCATCATATGACCATTAACTTTCACACGATCTTTATGTCCTGGAATATCAACACATAAATGACGAGGCTCGTCTAATGGCAAAGCAGATTTCAAAAATACACCGTTCTCAATATTATAAAATTGTGCACTCGAGATGGAAATCATGAATAAATTCAGCAAAATAGAAATGAGATAAAAAGTTAGAGTAGTTTTATAATTTAACATACGATACAAACCTAAAAAATTACTGAAAAAAAATACTTTGTATAACCTTGGAAAGAAATAGGAAATGATTTATTCAAAAATTTTATAGTTTAATTAAAAATTAATCCAATAAAATGAATGAAATAAAATTATAATTAGAACTTACAGTCTTCATTTTATCTATAAATACAGCTATTTTATGATTTGCAGAGTAAATATAAGGAACAAATATCTCTGAATTGTTAAATTCATATTTTAATTTTAAAACAATTAATGCTCAGATGAATTCAAGTTGATTTAACGTTGCTATACAGTTTTTACAGTGCAACTATGCCCATAAACAATAAAATAGTGTGTAATTTTGTAACCTTAAATGTATCATTTACTTATTTCTACTTAATTGTGAACGACACATACATTTGCAAAAGAACCTATAAAGTTGAAAATGGAAAAATTGTCGTGTTGAATACAAAAAAAGATAATCTATGTGCGGCATAGCTGGAATTATTGGAAGGAGACCTATAAATCCACTAGCCATAGACGAAATGAATCGGGTACAGGCGCACCGCGGCCCAGACGATTCTGGGGTATGGAATTCACATAACAAAAATATCACACTAGGGCACCGCCGACTGTCAATAATTGATACTTCCAATGCTGGCCACCAGCCCATGGTCGATGGCGCACAAGTAATCACCTATAATGGAGAGATTTATAATTACCTTGAAATTGCCCATAAGCTGAGAGAACTGGGCGTCGAACTAAAAACTGCATCAGACACTGAAGTTCTGCTTAAAGCATATCAGCAGTGGGGAGAACACGCGTTAGATGAGTTGAATGGCATGTTCGCATTTGCTATTTACGATAAAACAAATCACATATTATTTTGTGCTCGTGATCGTTTTGGTGAAAAACCATTTCTTTTTCACCACACCAATGAAAAATTTATATTTGCTTCAGAATATAAGGCAATATTTGCTCTTGAAGGCATCTCAACTAACTACGATGAGGCGCGTCTAATGCAATTTCTTTATCATCCAACCCAAGGCTTAGATGATGATATTCAAACATGTTTTAACGATATACAGCAGTTACCGCCGGGGCATAGCTTAACCTTAAATGTAAACAGTCTTAAATTAAAAATAAAACGTTATTGGGATATCAAGCCTAATGATCAATTTACAAATATGAGCGAGCCTGAAGCTCAAGCTTATTTCCGCGAATTGTTAACTAATTCAATAAGAATTAGAATGCGCAGTGACGTTCCATTAGGTTCATGTCTCTCGGGGGGCCTTGATTCAAGCGGAATAGTTTGTATCGCCCGAGAAATTCTAGGTCAAAATAAGACTTACGATGTTTTTACGGGCCGTTTTCCAAATTCTAAATCCGATGAATGGCATTGGGCAAAGCAAGTTATCAACCATACCTCGGTAACTTCTCATACAGTTAGCCCTCGAGTAGAAGATTTTCGATCGGAATTAAGTGAATTTATATGGTATAATGAACTACCGGTGGCCAGTACTAGTCAATATGCGCAATGGTCTGTATTTCGGCTAGCAAAAGACGTTGGAATAACAGTTCTATTGGATGGGCAAGGGGGCGACGAACTACTTGCAGGCTACGAGCAATATTTTGAGAAATACTTACAGAGTTTAAATTATTTAACTATTGACGAACAAAAAAGAATTGAAGAACGATATCCATTAGCTTTACTCAATCGACGTCAGAAAATAATCAACGGTTTACCCCAACAAATAAGGCATTTTTTAGCTGGAGTAACAGGTAAAGGAAGTGACTTCTCATTTGGACTAACGCCAAAACATTCGAGTAATCTTCATCGTTCGCTGCCAGAACCTCCACCTGGAGCAAAACAATTTCATCCACTTGGCGCAACCCTATATAGAGAAATGCTTCACACACTTCTACCTGTTTTGCTTCGATATGGCGATCGGAATTCCATGGCTCATTCGCGAGAAGTACGCCTCCCCTTTTGTGATCACCGTCTAGCTGAGTTTACTTTTTCGCTCCCCGCCAATTATCTTATGGGCGAAGCGCAGACCAAACGTTTATTTAGAGGAGCGATGAAAGGGATATTACCGGAGGGCATACGCACAAGATGGAATAAACAGGGCTTTCTGCCGCCTCAAGCAACGTGGTTTCAACAGAATCTGGCTGAGTATGCGACAGAGATTATAAACCATCCAGATTTTGAGCAATCTGGGGTCTGGAGAAAAAAATGGTGGCTGACTGTGTTAAAACGTTTCAATGCAGGCGAACTTCACTTAGCCTCCATGCTTTGGCGCCCCGTCATAGAACATTCTTGGAAAAAATATTTTGTGGACCGACTTAATTCAACCAAACGAATTAATATATTTACAGGGTAACACTAATGCGGTTTGTTTTTATAAATCATTGTCATCCAAATACTAAACATATTTGCGCAACACGAATGCGAGAGTTTTCTTATGCGATAACAAAACTTGGCCATGAGGTAATATTATTAACAGAGGTTTTTCCGGGAAAAGCAGCTGAAATTTCTCCTGAAGAAACACGTAAGAAAATTAAGAGCCATAATTTTAAGTCTCCGCTTTATCTATCGATTCAACCTAAAGGCCATCCCTTAATAAAAAGATTGCGAAAAAAACAACTACCTTGGGGCATTCGTCAGGTAGTCGTTATTTGTTATTTTCTTTATTACAAAGGAGTCTTTACTGATTGGCGAAAAGGTAGCCAAATATATTTGCACCCCATTGCAGACACCTTCAAACCTGATCTAATTTGGGCAACTTTCCTAAATACAGATGCATGGAATATAGCTAAAGACTTATCAAAGATTGCAAAAATTTCATGGGTCGGAGACATTAAAGATCCATGGGGAATTTATATTCCACGTCCCTTGAGAACGTTTTTAGCAAAACACTTTGATACTTGTTTGGCACTATCTACTTTCTCCAAATTTAACTCAAATGATGTTACGAAATGGTTCAAAGCTCCAACAACCACTATTTATAGTGGTTATTCGGAGTGTAATTCCAAACCAGTAAACATTGCTAATTTACATAAAATTAACATTAGCCTTACCGGTGGGATCTACAATTATAACGCTCTTAAAGAACTTATTTGGGGTGTTAAGATATGGTTTGACAGGTTAACTGAGATTGAAAAATCGAAAGTACAACTTACGTATGCTGGTCATGATGCCGAAGCAGTCAAAAAGGTAATGCATCAATTCAATAACTTTTGCCACATTAATCTGATTGGATTTATTCCCCTGGAAAAATTAAAGGAAATTCATGAAAGTTCAATTGCTAATTTATATATTAAAATTTATACCACCTTTCATCATAAAACGATCGAATTATTATCTGCTGGCCGACCAGTAATTTGTTACCCTTCGGAAATTGAGGAAGCAATAAATATTGCGAATAGATCTAATGTTGATCTACATTCGTGTAATAAAGCTGAGGACGTTGCTCAAGCGTTATCTAAAAGCTTAAACACGAGTTCCATTAATGTATCAAATAATGAGTTCCTCCAAAAATTGACATGGCATAACCAATCTATCAAATTAGAAGCTTTATTTAAAAAAATTTTAGATCTTGAAAAAATTCATAAAAATAGAAGAATTGATATTTAATTTTTAAAATTTGCCAATAAACTATTATGAAAAATAAACTATAGAAATTTGAGATTTCATTGCAATACAAAAATTATATCAGTAAAGGGTAGGAGTGATAAATGAAATTTTTAAAAAAATATCTAAATTTTCACGTTCACGTATTACTCCTATTTTATCAAAAAATTTTAGTTTCGACAGACAAATCACTTTTTGCAAAACTATTCAATCTAAAGTCATTTTTTCTGAAAAAAAGTCTCGAGTTAAGTGGACTGGTTCATGCTTTGTAATACTAGATAAAAGAATACCAGAGTTCAGTTATGAGTTTAGGCATCAGCAGCAAGGTAATTTGGCGTATGAGCAGGGCATATTAGAGCGCGCTGAAATACTTTCCAAGAGTTATTTTCTCAATCTTATAGATTTTAAAGACGGAGATATATTCTACGATTGTGGTGCTAATGTAGGGGACATACATTTATGGTTTTTGTTAAATAATATTGCCATAGATTATACCGCATTTGAGCCATCTCCGATAGAATACCAATGTCTTAAAAATAATATTTCTTCTAATAAACTTAAAAACCTAGGGTTGTGGAATAGCGAGGGTGTTCTGCGTTTCTATTTAAGCTCTCAAGGAGCAGACTCTAGTTTAATTCAACCCAAAAACTATGATGAGACCATTGATATTAAAGTTGATAAACTTGAGAATCTTATTAATGGGAAAATAAAATGTCTGAAAATAGAGGCAGAAGGTGCAGAGCCAGAAATATTAGAGGGTATTGGCAATAAATTAAATATGATCGAATTCATTACTGCTGATTTAGGATATGAAAGAGGAGTCTTGGAAGAAAGTACATTTATACCTGTGACAAATTATCTTTTACAGAGAAACTTTGAGTTAATTGAAGTTGGTAAGGATAGAATTTGTGCTCTTTACAAAAATAATAACTTTAAGACCGATTAATTTTTATACGACCCCATAATATAAAATAACACAAGAGGGATTTGGTTAAAATAACAATGATTTATAGATAAAACTAAAATTCAAAGTCAGCCTGCCTATCATCCCAGTAACTTAGAATATACTCTTTTTATTCCTATTAATATAAATTAACATCAAAATAAATATAAAACCAAAAGAATAGGCCAAAGACAGGCCCATCGCCAAAGCCAAATCAGCACTAAACCAATCCAAAAACCCTAGTGCTGTAGGAACTAAGAGACCAATATATTGGACCAAGCGACCGCCAAATAAGGTTGTGGTTGCACGGGTTGCTAGACAATAAGATTTCAGTGTTTCAAATAAAGTATAAAAAACAACCATTCCAGACATACAAACAAGAAGATCCGAAACTCTCAACCAACTCTGACCAAATAGCCACGGCACTGCGGGATCCGCAAATAATACTGTCAGAACCCCAGCAAATAATAACGGTAAAAATAAGATCTTTAGTGTTTTGTTGCGTCCAGCATCTCGTATCACTGGATCTTCAGTACGACCAAACCAAACAGCCAGAATTCGGCTCACAATCGGTGATAATAACTGATGAGGAACAGAAGCTAATCGTTGAGCCTGGAAAAAAAATCCTGCGATGACTTCGCTACCAAAAAAGCCCGCCAAAATAATGGTCAAACGTTGGAAATTTCCTTCAAGCACGCCATCAAGCCATAAACCCTTAGCTTCTGTATAAAGAGCCACCCACTCATGGAAACTTAAAAACCGTACTCGGTATATAGTCAGTCCCCCAACACGCCACAATCCCAATAAATTAATAAGTGAAATTGATAGTTCGCGAACAAACAACACTACCCATCCCGCTCCAACTAACACCATGGAAAGAGCGATTAGATGTCCTCCAGTAGAGGCTCCAGTTTCTACCAAGGCCAATTGACGATAAGGCATGTCACGCTCAAAGAAAGCCTTATTAAGATCCGTCCAGTGACGCAGACCAACGGCAGCAACCAGAGTAAATTCCCACAAACCAGCCTTATCACTAACGATCAACCAAAATGAAATAAATAAAGTCGCAATAATTGTTTCCAGCGTCATTGCTGAAAAAAGTTTTTGTTTAACATCAAAGTTATAATTAATTTCCGGCATACGAGCTATTAGGATATTAATACGCGAGGAAATAATGGAATATATAAGAAAAGCACCAGCCAAAATAAGCGCAAATTTTCCAAATTCACCAGGTGTTATATAGCGCACTAAGATCAAATTAACCCCAAATGCTAGAATTGCCTGAAATAATTGGCCAGATACCATAAAAACACTAGCTGTTCTTAGTTTTTTATATTCAAATTTACTCATAGAGCGCGAACCGCATTTATAAATATATTCTCTTTCTCAAAGGGAACACAAAATACATTTCCAGCAAAGTGGAAGTACGACTGATCATCAACTGGAAGAAGAACCTTGCGAATGATTATGCCCGATACCCATTCGCAAGAATAAAATTTATACTTATTTGGAAAGGTTTTTATAAATTCTGCAAGACATCCAAATTGCTCTCTCCCTATTTGAGTCAATTCGACCATCATGATTGGTCGACATTGGTTAAGGTGATCAATCATCCCTTCAATGGCATATTTTTCATAACCTTCTATATCTAGCTTTATCAAATCAAACTTATGGATGCCTATTTTTTTAAAACTTTGATCTCCACTTATAATTTGAACTAGTTCACCATTAACACTATGATTTCTGTTAGCACCAGAAATTAATGATGACTCGCCACTTTCATCTCCTAAATAGAGCGGTAATTTTCCCTCAAATTGACCTAGGCCATAGCCATGTAATAATATATTCCGTGTGTCATTAGCTAATATTTTTTCGTTAATTTGAGGCCAAAGGCTGGGGTTAGGTTCGAATGCATGAACTTCCTTAACATGAAAACTCATATAAAGAGCGTGTTGCCCAACATTTGCGCCAACGTCTATAAAAATAGCTTCGTCAATTCGAGATGCCAAAGTCGCAAGCAAATCAAGCTCATAAGACTCATAACTTCCATAGAAGAGAACATTCCAATCAACAAAATTATTTGAGTACCCAATATAAGTAGATCCAAAAAAAGATATTTGGAATTTTATTTTTTTCTGTCTATTTGGGTGAAATAATACTCGGAGTATTCTCTCCCAACCACGAATTTTTACCCTCTTTCCAACTTGACGGAGGATCCATATCAACGGCAATGTCAAGGAGTTAATCTGCATTCCAATAATCCATTTGAGCAACCTATGTATAATAAGTTCCTAGTGTAATGACCACCTAAAAAAATCCGAGACTATTTTTACCATGGTCTTAAGCTTTAGTTAACTATATAAGATATTCATAGGTATTAGGGGATATGAAGAAATTAATATTAATACAATAATAAATTCAATATTTTAATTTCTTGAATTTTCCATAATAGAGATTAAACGATCGACGTGTTTTTCCCAAAGAAAGTTTTTCCTACTATTTTTTATCCCATTTTCACTAAGTATAGCATATTTGGTCTTATTTAGATGCAGTTCCATAATTTTTTGTGTTAGATCAGATATTGAAAATGGTGAATAGTAAACTGCAGAATCTTTGCAAACCTCCCGATGAATAGATGTATCTGATGCTATTACCGGCAAACCCATACTCATTGCTTCAACTAATGGGTGCCCGAAGGTTTCAGATATAGATGGGAAGACAAACAAATCATGTTGGGCATAAATTGATGGGAGATCAGTATAAGATACTGTGCCTAATAAAGTTACCTGATTACGCTCAATACCTTTTTTTAAAAGAATAAAATCTTTTTCGCCACCTGCAGTATTCTGTATCTGGTCTAAATTCATTGTTATCGAAAGGTGAGTTTTAATACCTTTTGCATTTAATTGAGCTACGGCTTCGGAGATTATACCAGGAATTTTATGAGGATAATAGACTGAGACATAGAGAAGATTAAGCCTCCCATCTTTTTTCCATGTTTTTTTCTTTACCGGATGAGAAAATAATTTAGTGTTCGTTCCATTTTTGTTTATTATGACACGACTCTCTAAGCTTTTATCTGCTGCAATAAGTAAAGCTTTTGCTGCGTTCGATGGGGTCATTATAATTTTTGAGGCTCGTGCCGAAGCAAGGATTAATTTACGTCGAGCAATCCTCTGGGCGAGTTTACTCATACTTAATGACGGACCAATATTACTTAAATAAAATGGATCAAATAGCCCACCTTCCCGCATCAACAAAATCTGAGAAACAGGTGAAAACAGCAAGCCAAAATTCGCTGAGGAAAATAAAATATCAGGTTTATATTTTTTTACTACTCTCCTCCAAACTAACTGTTCCCAAAAAAAACGTTTGATGGGTGGCATTCGATTAGCAGAAAACCTGATCGTTGGAACCCCCTCTTCTAATTCAAAATCATTAGAAACGGCAAAAATTGAATCTAACTTACGACTCAAAAAAGAGTGTGCTAGATTCTTTGTATAAGTAGCGATACCCCCACTCCTGGCGGATAATGCATTAACTAAAATTTTCATAAGACTAAATCTGAATAATTTGAAAGGGCATTATTAATAACTCGAATAATATTTATTTTATGGGATAATCCAAGTTCTATTGTTCTTTTTTTTGCAGCTTCCCCAATAATAGAACTGCGTTGATCACGATTTAACCAGAAAGAACACATATCAAAAAGCTCTTCGTCACTAGAAAAATAAACAGCTTCTTTTGCCTCCCTGTATAAATTAGTAATTTCGCTATTACGTTCGTGTAGCATAAACCCAGAACAAGAGGGTATCTCAATCGATCGGCATGTTTGAAGGTCTCGGTTCGCTTTCCGCAGGAAACATAAATTTATAGAACTAGCTGAAATAGCCTTTACATAATCCTCATTATATATAGGTCTATTTTCAACTATTAAATTAGGATGTCTATTTACCCAGGAGCCCCAACCGTTCCCCCATATTCTTACATTTAATCCTCTTTTGGCTAAGTATAATAAGCTGTGAGCTCGAGGGGCCTCAAAAGAGCCTATAAAACTTATCCCTCCGCCAAAAAGTATTCGCTCCTCCTCAGTAACTTTGATAGAACGATGTAATTGTGGATCACAACTATTATTGACAAAAAGTACTTTCTTTGCCCCTAAAGTTGGTATTTCCATTGGTTTGGCATTAAATGATTTTGTTGTTACCCATAAATCAAATAGCGGCAGAGCACGCTCAATTTGTCGGGTCCTCATCCGAGGGTTCATCATATCATCTTCGCTATACCAAATGATAACTAACTTATCATTAAGTTCTTTCGCTCGTTGCAATGTAGAAAATGTAATCATATCCGCGGCATCAAGCCACAAAATATCTACGCCTTTATTAACTTCTTCTATGACCCTCGAATTTGCCTTAGCAGGGTCAGAGGGAATCCGAAGATAATATCGTATCCTTTTGTTAAAACTGGGGGATGTCTCGTAATTTGAGCCGCTTAATACTGTTGGAATGCATTTCAACGAAATTCCAAGTGACTGCATAGCTGAGGCTCTCTGGACTGTTCTGGACTCATCAAACGTCTGGCCAACTAGAGCAATTCTTAAAGGTAATTTACTTTCAAGTGTTATCGACATCGCGCAAGCCTAAATAATTTATGGCCTCGTTCAAACCAATAATGTCTTCAGAAAAACCCCATTCCTTTATAGTTTGCTGTGAAATTTTGCCCATTGATTCTGAATTTTCAAGGCAATAAACTATACTGTTAGTTAAGGCCAAAACATCACCACTAGGAAAAACTTCACCACATCCATTATTCAATAAATCTCTTGCACAGCCGACCTCATCACTAACAATAACGGCTGTTCCACACGCCATCGCTTCATTAACCACTAAACCCCATGGTTCCCGCCGGGATGGAAGCACCAATACATCGGCAACATTATATATTGCAGGTAATTCACTTTGATTTTTAAAGCCCAAAAAAAACGCCGTGGGAGCTAAATTAATCAGCTTTTCACGCATCTCACCATCGCCGACAAATACTAACGCTGGTTTAACATTGCCCTTCCAATCAATCTGATCCAAGGCTTTAATAATAATATCTGGGCATTTCCGAGGTATGAGTTTACCAACAAAAAGAATTATTTTTTGTTCGGCACTTATCCCTAATCCAGATTTAAAGTCACTACGGATTGGCTCAAAGGCATTTGAATTTGATATGAACTGTTTATTATCAATAGCATAAGGAGTCATAAAAATTTGATGGTTTGGTATACCCCGATTAAGATAGTAATTTTTGTTATCAGAACCAATCGCTAGAAATGCGCTACAGTGGCTTAAAATCCAATTGATGTACCAACGTTTAAACAAGCCTCTAAGTCCATAGCCATCTGGCATTGCTGTATCGTTATTTTCACCTCGCATTAATACGGGAACGCCCTCGCGTTTTGCAATTCTAAGAGCTTTACGGACAACAGAACTGCCCCAACCATGTAGCCACAGCACATCAGCATTTTTTATTTCATTATCCAGATTAGTGTTCGATAAATATTCATTATTATACCCGTCTGTTAATGGAAGATCCCATTCAATCTTGCGCTTAAAACCCGGATCAAAATAGTCTAAATTTTCTGGATTATTTTCAAAAACTACCCGCAATATTATTTGCGGTTCTTTTGAGATAAGGCGCAACAATGGTGCTTGATATTGAATAGGATGAGAAACAATATATGTGAGTTTAATTGTTACGGCTTATCTCCCCAGATTTTATACCATGCTTGATGCAAAGATTCCTCAAACTGCTCATGACTATAATGATCTTCAACATATTTCCGCGCACTCATGCCCATTGTATTTCTTTTTTCTCGATCTTCAGTGATATTTAAAATGGCAGATGACATTTCTTCAACATTAAAGGAGACTAAAGAACCAGTTTTATCATGAATAACATAATCCTCTGGTCCTCCACAATAAGTTGAGACCACCGGCACTGCTGTAGCCATAGCCTGCAAGCCTGCAATATTTAGGCCTTCTTGAGTTGAAGGTATCACAAAAACATCTAACTTTCTGTAAAAGCTAGGTAAATCGCTATCTTCTAACCATCCTACCCATGAGACACTATTATAGATACCTAATCTCTTCGTAAGAACTTCAAAGGGTCCCTCCATGTTGCCTGTTAGAATTAATTCAAAGCTACTATTATATTCAATCAAAGATTTTAATGTAGAAAATAGAAGGCTAAGATTTTTTCTTGGATCACCAGCGCGTCCAGCAAATCCAATTACTCTTGGTTTGGGAGCCTTAGGGGGAGGTGAAAATATTTTTAAATTAACTGGAATAGGAACCCTCGAAATTTTTTCAGGCTGCCCTCCGACAGATATTAGCAGATTTCTAGTGTATGAACTAACTGCCATTAAGTGCCCGTTCCCCGCCAATATTTTCTGTTCCATAAAATGCTGGGCGGGGCAAATAATAAACCTATCAAAAATCCTCTTTATTATTGACATTGAACGCTGACGATCAATGCGATCTTCTAACATTGTACTAGCGCACCAAACTAGATGTGGTAACTTGAGATATGATAGAAAGTAGGAAGTTAAAACAGTTCCTCCCACGACAACATGACGTTGATGATCGTCAATAATAGTACGCCAAGCTCTTGAGGGTAAGTAATAAGTGAATTCAAGTTCGGGAAGCATACACCCTACAGACACACATTCTAGATCACAAAAACATTTCCCGCGGTGGGTGCTAGGTTTTTTCCCTCGGAGCAACTGCCATAGCGTAACAACTAGTTTAGGGTAGTCTCTGTAAGTCGCATAATGCGATACCGTAACATCGTGTCCTCGCTTCTTAAGATAACAAGAAAGTATTTTTGCCTTATCAGGCACCCCACCGGTTAGTGGCGGAATAGTAATTATTAAAATTGTGTCACTCATCGAATATTCTTTATAATATTTTGTTTTTGGTTAGATGCTTCTAAAAGAATATGATAGGTATCTTTTGCTGTATTATCCCAACTAAAAGAATCTGCGCGTTGCATAGCCTTTCTGCCTAATTTAATGCTTAGTTTATCATTGGCGAGTAATAATTCAATTTTATTAGCTATATCAAACTCATCTTCAGGATTAAAATAAACCCCGCAGTCACGCAAAACTTCTGGCATAGCAGCAGTTTCTGAGCACGCAATAGCTTTTCCAAAAGACATGGCTTCTAGCAAGGTATTTCCAAAAGTCTCAACCAACGAAGGAAAAACAAAAACTCTACAATTTTTATAGTATTTTATTAATTCCTCGTTTTCTACTTTACCTTTGAAGATGACCTTCTTCTTAATTTTTAATTCATCTATCAAATTATTTAGTTTTTTCTGATAACCATAATCAATTGTATCGCCAATAATTATCAATCTAAGTTTAGGTCTTTTTTTTAATAAGATTTTAAAAGAGCGAATAAGATTATAGTAATTCTTTTGAACATAAATATCTGAGACAGCTAGAATATCTACTCCAAGGCTATCATATTGTTTATCACTTAATTGAGGGCTTTTGACGCCATGGTAAACAACACCGCACTTCTTGCAAAATCTTTTAGGCAATTTAAAAGTCATTAGTTTCTTCGCATAATGCGAGACCGCTATTACTTTTTTCGAAGAAATGAAGGAAATTAAAGTTGCTAGAGAAAGAGCTACCCAATAGAATGTTTGCTTATAGTTGGTCGCAATTTTTAAAACAGATATTGCATTGCGAAGTAATATAACATGATTACTAACCATAATAGGTCCGTAATTTGCGGGAGAAAATAAAACAGAATATCCCATTGCCCATGCCTTTATAGGAATAGCTATTTGTTCCCATATTAAAGTATTCCAAAAAGTTGACTTAAAAGATAAAAGTATTACGTTTACTTTTTCATCTACGGGATAAAAAAGCTCAAATTGGTTCTCATGTATAAAAAGATGCATCTCAATATTTGGGATATTGGCCAAAATTGGTAAAATATTTTTCAAATATGTTACACCACCACCACTCTTTGCATGAATACCGTTTATTACAACGCGCAATACAGGTTCTTTTTCTAACAAGGTATGTTCAATATTAGAGATAGGTGTATTATCCATAAAATAAAGTCTGCAAGTTAAAAGCCTTTATTATTAGTATTATCTCTTTTCTATGAAAAATAATTTCACTCAAACTATTATCAGAGCAACCCATACCAAACAAGAAATATTGGCCAATCTTTATCATTTGGTTTTTTCTCGCAAATTCAACAAATTTATAAATCTCCAAATATGTTTGTTTTTTTCCGAGAACCCTATAATTATAATTAGAGGAAAAATTATAAAAAAGAATTTTACCAAATTAGCAACATAAAGACCAAAATTTTGGTCCATATCAATTAACCATGGTGTTAATGCTACAACTGAAAGAGTTGATAAACTGAGTGTTTCACGAGTTAACAGTGTAATCCCCGACAATCCAAGAATTAGAAGGCCTATATTTAAAAAAAGGCCTATATTTCCGCCCGTAATAAATGGCTGTCCTAATAAAGTTACTGAAGAATGGTGATTAGGGTTTGAGCTAAACACACAATACTTTCGGGTATATATTTTTCCCATAGATAGACTTGGCTTGTCTGGCCATATTATCCGAGGCACCAGCCCCTCCAACCAAAAAAATTGTTTTGATAGAATAAAAATATCTTCGGAATGATAGTTTAATACTTTATTAAGACAATAAATTGTATCAGTCTGTCTATACACAGCCTTTAATAAAGGAGCCCTCAGAAGCTTTGGCAAATTATTATCACCTAAATCTTCTGCAACTGATCCAGATATAAACGTTTCCATCGACCCCTCAGGCGATCTCATAACGGAAATTAATTGTAGTCCTGTTATGCCTAATATTAATGTTATAAAACAACAAAAAAATATTTTCTTAATCGATAATTTAGTCAACCGCATGTAATAAAGAATGATTACTGTGCCAAACAATATTGGAATTTTCCCTTCATGTACGGCAAACATACCGCCAAAAATAATACAAGAAAATAAACCTGTTAAAAAACTAAACCTCTCCCCATTTATAAAATTTTTACGAATTAACAGTAAAAGCATAAAAGTCTGTAAAGGCGGCAAGAAATGCCGAAGAGGTACATTTAGTATTGCTGCTGGATCAGGCTCAGTATGAAAGTAATAAATATTAACAAAAGTTAGAATAATTATAAAAAAAATAAAATAATTATAAATTAAATAATTATCTACAATCCTTTTTCTTTTTTTACTTTTTGGTTTTATTTTTTTAACAGATGAAACCAGAATATGGCCTGCAAGCATCACACAGCCAAATGCAGCAATATACCTCTCAGCATCACTACCAATTGCAATCAAAACCCGAGAAAAACCGACTGGTTGATATAAATCTAGAGCCAAGCCTTGAAAAAAAGAAAAGAAAACTAAAGAAGAAGAAGATAGCAAAAACAATGGCGATGTTAAAAAAAGTCTATCGTTTGAAATAATCTCATACCAAATTTGTGATGCTAATAATAGAATAGAAACATATCTAAGAACTTCAATCGGAACCCAGTTAAATACAAAACTGGCTGAGGTTAATATTAAGATCGTTATTATTAATATATGATAGAATTTGATTTTCTCTTTATGATTATTCATTTTATTCTCAATAAATAGGAAAAATAAAAAATACTAATATAGTGTTTACAATCAAAATATTGATACCCAACATATACTTTTATTGCTCTTTAAATTCAACTTGGACAGTTTAAGGCTGTTATTAAATTTCAGGAAGAGAGAGATACAATATGATACAATGATAATAGTTTTGAGCATCCCCATTAATTTTATTAATTTCAATTTATTTTTATTTCAAAGTAGTTGATTATTTAAAATTACTAAGGTTATCTTTTAACTTATGTAGCATATGGTTTAGATTACCGATAATGCTTTAACTAAAACCCTAAAACAATATGTTATTCCAATAAATATGAGAAAATTAAAACACTTTTGACGATCTGATTATTATAAACAATCATAAGCTCATTAACCCCTCAATATAGGTATATAATTAGATAGATTCTTTCTCATACACTACCTGCTTCAAATCGTATAAACATAATTTTAAGTGAAATTTATTGAACATCTTCGAATTATCTTAGTGACTGTATTATAAGTTTTAAACATACCCTATTATATGCAAACCACACTCAAATGATAAACACGCTGGTTAGTTCAGGTATAGTTTCTGCGAATTAAAATTTCATGCCAGCATTCAATATATAAAGTGATTATAAGATACGTGTTTTATATCCTAAATTTAATACTTACTATTCATAAAATTAATAAGATACTGTTGCTTCTAAGATTAACATCAATTCCTTACAAATATCTACCATCTTTATCTGAATACGCTTGAAGCAAAACGAAAATAATTTTATCCAACTTAATTCATGTAAGGACTTATCAGATAACGCCATCGATAAGATGTTGTTACAGAATATTGTAATTATAATTTTTTAATTATTTAACATATGATTTGAACCACAGTATTTTTAGTTGTAAGACCTTCCATAAGCAGCCCCTCTGGCGGAATTGGTAGACGCGCGGGATTCAAAAAGCTGTATATTCAATATATATTCTAATATTATTATTTAAAATCAAATAGTTATATTTAATTGACTGTATTATACAGTCGTTATACACTCAACACACGTTTTGTACAGTTGCGAAAGTGCATTTTTTACAGTGCTTTGGTTTAGTAACGTTTGAAATTGCTTTTTTGTCTGTATATAAGGTACGCAGTGCCCCCGTGGCGGAACTGGTAAATTAATTTGTTTGCCCACTCATCAAGTAATTGATGTGAATGCAGAGTGTAAATTGCGGGGAAGCCTAAGTCAGAAATGATATGGTAATCCGCATCCAAGCCGAACAGTTTGTTTGGAAGGTTCAGAGACTATAATCACTCCATCCTATTAGGATGATGGGATAGTCCAGACCCGCAAGCTTTAGAAATAAAGTGGCTTGAGAAATCAAGTGCAGGTATGAGACGCGTGGGATTCAAAATCCCATTCTCGCAAGGGAGTGTCCGTTCGATTCGGACCGGGGGCACCAATACCTTCTAATTTTTGGAGGTCAATTGAATATAAAAATCAATGATGACATTACTCTTGCCAAGAGAAAAAACACATCTAAATGGCAAGCAGTAATAAAAGATCCTACCGGAAAATGGCGCAGAATTTCTTGCAAGACAGAAATTCAAAAAGAAGCTGAACAGTTTGCTTTTAACAAGCTTGCTGAATGGCGAGTACTCACCGACCGTGACATACCGATAACTAATAAGCGGACATTTAAATCCGTTGCCGATGCATACGAAAAGAAACTGAAAGAAGACATTGAACTAGGCCGAGCCACGAAAAGCCACAAAAATTACCTATACTCACTAAACAAATATCTTGTTCCATTCTTTGGCGATAAAGACATCAAAAATATTTCCTACGGTGACATAGACGAATTTGATAGTTGGAGGTTCGACAAGTTAGGCCGCGAGCCGGCTAAAAGCACAATGAATAAGCACAACATTATCTTTCGTGCTGTGATGGACTTTGCAGTAAAACGTGGATGGATAAAGAAAGAACATATCCCTACTCTCACCGTAAAAGGCAAAGGACGTAAAAGCATCCGGCGCGGTCATTTTGAAAAGCACGAGTTCGATGAAATTTTACAGTTTTTGAAAAAATGGCCTGAGCAATCTAATCACTACATAACGCAATATAAACGGAAAGTGCTGTACAGGTATTTCGTTTTCCTTGGTGCAAGCGGTATACGACCCGGAACAGAAGCTTTGAGCATTTGTTGGAAAGACCTTCAATTTGCTCCAAAACCCTGCCCCACAGAACTCTTGTTAGAAGATGGAACAGAGCCAATTTACATTGATCGAGATGGCAACGAGATGCCATACGGTATATTCCATGTGTTCAAACGGAAGGGCAAAAAAGCTACTGAAACAGAAGATAACATTGCTGAGAAATACTCTGTACTCCGCAACGATGTTTTCTATTTCCTGGAACAATTAAAAGACCTCAGATCAAACGAAATAGAGCCAGATGATTTAGTATTTTGTATGCCTGATGGAAGCCCCATAAAGGACTTCACGGAAATGTTTCGCTCAGTCCTTGAAGAACTAGGTTTGCGGTTTGGAGCTGACGGGCGAGTAAGGACGCTATATTCATTGCGGCATTCATACGCAACTTGGAAACTACGAGAAGGAAAGTTGCGGTACGAACAACTAAAAACACAGATGGACACTAGTGTCGCCATGCTTGAGGCACATTATGACCACGTTGTTGCCGATCACTTTGCAGAGGATTTGCTAGTGTAATTTTCTTACATCATGAAAGACATTTAGGGTTCAAAATGAAGCGCTAAAGCCGTTCTGTCTTCGATTGCGACCTTTTGTTTCTGGCATTAGATCGAAAGAGTAAATCAACCTACTCTGGAGACTGAAAATGCTTACAAACTTAAAATTAGTTGAAGCCCCCAAGAACCACAAAGATCCACTCGAACAAGCTAAATCTCGATTGTTAGATAAGCTAGATGTTCAGTTAACAGCCGTAACCAACATGGTAAATCGCAAGACAAGTGGGCTGACAGAGCGTCAGAAGTGGTATTACAAAATTGATAACGTCATGTACTTCAAAGTTAAGGTACGTAATAAGACGCTCGTTCTAGGGCGAGACAAAAAAACGGAGTTAACTCGGGTTGAAATTGGGGAAGACAAAAATGCACCTACAGTTGTTCAACAAATTATCGAGGCTGTTCAAAATGGCGAGCTTGATCAGGCAATTGCAGAACATTTGAAATAAACAGAAAATATAGCCATATTTTTGCGATATGAAGATTAAGTCCGCTCTTGGGGCTAAAGCAGACCCTATTTCGAAGAAGTTTGATGTCTGCTTCTAGCCAGAGCCGGTCATTAAACACCATCACCCATTGTGTTTTCCTCTTTAGTTGGAATGCCGTCTTCCACCCTCGGATCAATCTCCAAGGTAACTGGTGTTGTGCTGGGCATTGCCACGAACTCAACAGCATTTTCTTCTGGAACTGCATCTGTTCTTGAGGCTCGATAAATTGCAAACCCAAACACCAGTAAATATATTACAGCGATAAGTAAAAATGCCCCTGAATTATTTCCAAAGTGAAGGGTAAACGGTACCAACAATGGTCCGACAAAAGCTCCGGCTCCGAAGGCAATTAAAACCGAAGCACCAACTTCAAAAAATTCTTCGGGCTTCGCACGGTCAAACGCATAAGTCATTGCAATGGGGTATATTGCAAATGCTGTTGCGCCAAATAGGGCCAGTATGGGTAATATTGCTTCTGAAAATTTAAACGATGCGCCAAAGACCAAAAGTGAGGTAATGGAAGCAAATAAACTGAACCATATGATTAGGATGCGCCTGTCATAACGATCTGAAGCCCATCCAACAGGAAACTGAGCTATTGCTGCGCCAATTACCGTGGATGCTAGTATCGATCCGACCATTGCTTTGTTGTCAGAAATACCCGTGGCAAATACCGGAGCAAACCCCCAATAGATACCTGATGCAACGCCGTGAAGTGCGCCAACTACAATAGCTAAGGGAGAAACTTGCAGTACATGCAAAAAACGAACTTTGACGTTATCTGGTGGATCAGGTGTGGGGGCAACGGAAAGCGAAACGATAATGACAGAAATAGAAACAAATATAGCTACGAAAGCAAACAATATGAACTCTGTCGGTGAAGCGGAAGCGATAAGAAATTGACCAACACCAAGGGCAAATAAATCGATAAATCGATAGAAGGATAATAATTTTCCTCTATCTTCATTTGTTGATCGGCTGGCAAGCCAACTTTCCATTACCACGTCAATACAGGCAAAACTAAAGCCAACGCAAATTCTGAAAAGAACCCAAAGCGCCTCGTTTGGGACGATTATATGTCCAAGCGATAAGGCGGATAGCAAAGAAGCTGCGACTGCAAGTGTTCGTATGTGACTAACTCTTTTAATTAAGTACGGTGCAGCAAAACAACCCAGTAAATAACCACCAAAATACACGGAAGCTAAAATAGAAATTGTTGTGGCAGAATATTTTAGTGCCTCTGCGGAAATCGGAATGAGCGCTTGATGTAAGCCCTGTCCTATGGAGAGAAAGGCTGTTCCAAGCAGTATGGCTACGACGGAAGAAAAGCGAACAGCCACGTTTTATACTCCAATTTTTTTACATAATTTAGGCGTAATATTAATGGCACTTTTAACAACGAGTAAATATCTAATACGTTCGAATATATAATGGGGAATAGCCTAGTGGACGGGTTAGTCCCATACTTATGAGAACAATCTGTATTCTAAACTTAGATTAGCTTTATCTAAGGATCTCTGCTTTCGAGTGTAGAGCTGACACTTATCCACAGTTTTTGTGGAAAACTATCAC
>JADHRD010000086.1 GCA_016777585.1 Rhodospirillales bacterium
CCATAAATGCCCATAAAATATTAGAACGAGTTCGCTTAATGGCTGAGAGTGGTTTTGCAAAAAATATAAAATTCGTTAAGGTATATGACCCTTCGCTGCCATTCATCGATGGTAATCATGATCAATTAATACAAATATTCTTAAATCTAATTAAAAATGCTGCAGAATCGATAAACCATGATCATGGTGAAATAGTTATGAAAACTTCTTATCTGCACAGTGTAAAATTTGCACTTCCAGGACAAAAATCACAATCTCATCTTCCATTAGTAATTTCAATCAAAGATAATGGTGTTGGTGTACCACAAAGCCTAAATGAATTAATTTTTGATGCATTTGTAACTACAAAATCAAATGGAACGGGATTAGGGTTAGCACTAGTGGCAAAATTAATTGATGATCATGGTGGAGTTATCGAATTTGAAAGCGAACTAGGTAGGACAATCTTTAAGGTTTTACTCCCAATGCATAAAAAAAAATATAAGAGAGTATACAATGAAATCTAAGGACTTATAAAATGACTAAGACAATCATTTTAGCAGATGATGATAATGCGATCCGTAAGGTTCTAAACCAGGCGTTAACCAGAGATAATTATAACGTTTTGACTACAGGCACAGCATCTGGATTATGGAATTTAGTAAATGAGAATCATGCAGATTTAATAATAATGGATGTAGTAATGCCAGACGAGAATGGCTTAGAACTTCTTCCTCGAATTAAAAAAATGCGTCCGAACCTTGAAGTAATAGTCATGAGTGCCCAAAACACAATGATGACAGCAGTAAACGCTACTCAGAGAGGCGCTTTTGAATATATTCCGAAGCCATTTGACCTTTTTGATCTTAGAAATATCATAGCCAGAGCTTTACAGAAAAAAAATATCAAATCTCACAACATTACGGATGATAATATTGATTCTGAACAATTGCCGTTAATTGGTCGATCCCAAGCAATGCAGGATGTTTACCGTTCACTTGCACGACTATTGAATACTGATCTTACGGTTCTCATAACTGGAGAATCTGGCACTGGAAAAGAGTTAGCAGCAAGAGCATTACACGACTATGGAAAAAGAAAAAATTTTCCATTTGTCGCAATTAATATGGCTGCAATTCCTAGAGAACTTATAGAGAGCGAACTTTTTGGACATGAGAAAGGATCCTTTACAGGTGCCACGAATAATTCTAAAGGACGTTTCCGCCAAGCCGAAGGTGGAACTTTATTTCTTGATGAAATAGGTGATATGCCATCTGAAGCACAAACCAGACTGTTAAGAGTTTTGCAAGAGGGGGAGTTTAATACTGTTGGTGGTAGCAAAGCGATTCACAGTGATGTAAGAATTATCGCAGCGACCCATAGAGATCTGACCCAATCCATTAGACAAGGATTATTCAGAGAAGATTTATATTATCGTCTTAACGTAGTACCAATCCGCATGCCAGCGTTGAAAGAGAGAAAGGAAGACATACCAGAGCTGGTAAAATATTTTCTTTATCGTTCCACAGAAGAGGGTTTACCCTGGAAAAAATTCGATGAACGCGCCATGAATCGACTAAAACAATATAATTGGCCAGGTAATGTAAGAGAATTAGAAAACTTTATTAGGAGAGTAGGCGCTTTATATTCCCAAGAAAGTATTAGCATAGAAGTTATTGAGGCGGAGCTATCTGAGTTTAATCCAATTGATCAAGATCAAAATCCTATTTTGTCAAATATTTCAGAAGTGATAGAATTATTGGCTAGCGACTGTTTAAATTTACAAAAAGACAACGTAGAAAAAGGGGATTTATATAATCTTATACTAAAAGAAATAGAAAGACCTCTAATTTCTTACGTTCTTAATATTTCACGAGGTAATCAGTTAAAATGCGCAAATATTCTTGGCTTGAATAGAAATACATTAAGAAAGAAGATCAATGAATTAAACATTCCTGTAATGCGTACTCCAAAATAAATTAATTATTACCTATATAGCTATTTTAATAAATTTAATGTTTAAACCTTAGGTCTAGTATAATTTTAAATAAAAGCACTCAAAAACTTAAAAGAATATTATCAGTATTACATTTTGAGCGTATCATGGTGTTGATATTAAGTGCAGCATTATTTGTTTCCGGCTTCATAACGATTGCTATTTTAACTGATCTGACACCTCTACCATCAAGTCTTACTGTGTTGATCGCCGTTCTTAATTTAGATTTAGTTCTGGCTCTTTTATTGGGAGCAATTATTGCTAGACCGATTATTAGACGCTGGATAACAAAGAAATACGGGCCAGCTGGATCGCGCTTACACATGAAAATGGTGCTTTCATTTGGTTTAGTCGCTATCATTCCAGCCTTATTTGTAATTATGTTTTTAGGAATGTTCTTAAATACTGGTATGGAAACTTGGTTTAGCGAAAAAGTCAAATTAGCAATAAACACATCAAGTTCTGTCGCACAATCTTATTTAAAAGAACATCAAAAAAATATTCGCGGTATCGCATTGGCCATGGCAAATGACCTAAATCGTTCTGCATATCGCTTACAACAAAATCCTCGTTTATTCACAACAGTTGTGTCATCTCTTACAGAAATTCGCAATCTTTCTGAGGCTGTCGTAGTTGACAGTAGTGGAAATACATTGGCTCGATCACAATTAAGTTTTTCATTAGGGTTTAATTTTTCAACCGACGAATTATTAAAAGGTGTTCTTAATAGTAGGGTTGGTGAAGTTTGGATTATTAGTGATAAAAACGAGAATAAAGTTAGGGCCGGAGTCAAACTTGAAGGTTTTGTTGATGCTTATTTATTAGTCGGTAAATTTGTTGATGCTCAAGTATTAGACTACATTTCGCAGACAATCGGAGCGGCAAACCAATATGGATTAATAGAAAGAAATAGAGATAATCTTCAAATTAAATTTTTGTTTGTATTCGCTTTAATCGCCTCCCTTATTGTATTGGTGGCCATTTCGATTGGGTGGCAAATTGCTACCACGATCTCAACTCCTATAGGACAATTAATTGATGCTGCCGATAAAGTTCGACGAGGAGACCTAACAACACGGATCGAAACGAATATATCTCATGATAAGGATGAGGTTGGTAAATTAAGCAGTGCATTTAATAAAATGACTGAACAATTAAACAGCCAACAGAAAGGACTAATTTCTGCAAATAAAGAACTAGATGAACGAAGGCGTTTCATAGAGGTTGTTTTATCAGGGGTTTCCGCAGGCGTTATAGGATTAGACAGAAATGGATGCATTTATTTCCCCAACAGATCAGCTACAGATCTGCTTTCGATAAACTTAGAAAAACACGCCGGTGAAACCCTTGAGAATTTAGTTCCAGAAATGAAAGATCTATTAACAGAAATTCAACTAAATCCAGAAAAAAACGCTGAAGGTGATATAGAATTACTAAGAAATGGTGTACGGAAAAACCTTGTTGTGTCGATTGCTGCTGAGAAGATAAATAAGGAAATTTTAGGTTTTGTCGTAACGTTTGATGATGTTTCGGAATTGTTGTCTGCGCAACGAAAAGCCGCGTGGGCAGATGTTGCACGAAGAATTGCACACGAAATTAAAAACCCACTGACCCCAATTCAACTGGCTGCAGAGAGGCTAAAGCGCCGATATAAAGGAGAAATCAAAACTGATCAAAAGACCTTTTTACTCTGTACAGATACAATAATTCGACAAGTAAAAGATATTGGTAAAATGGTTGATGAATTCTCAACCTTTTCAAGAATGCCGCAACCTAAATTGGTAGAAATGAATCTTATAGAATTAATTAAAGAAAGTATTTTTCTAGAACAAAATAGATTTCCTACTATTGATTATATTTTCAAGAATGAGTCGAAAATCTCACTAATCTTTGCTGATAGGGAGCAGATTAGTCGTGCTTTAACCAATATTTTAAAAAATGCTTCAGAGTCAATTGAACAAATTAAAAGTCAAAATTATCAAGGTAAAATTTTAATAGAGTTAATAGAAAACGAAGAAGTTTTTAAAATAAACATTTCGGATAATGGTTTGGGGTTTCCAATACATCTGCTTGATCGAGTAATTGAGCCTTATGTTACTACCAGAGATCAAGGAACTGGGTTAGGGTTATCAATAGTAGGTAAAATAATGGAAGACCATAATGGTGAATTACAACTTGACAATAATAAGGATGGTGGGGCATTTATCCAATTAGTATTTAAGAAATAGTCTTAACTTGATCTCCTTCATTTGCAATTTTAAATTTAAAGGTTATAAATGCGTGATATTTTAATAGTCGATGATCAGGCTGATATCAGAATATTGGCGGCCGGTATTTTAGAGGATGAAGGTTATGAAACACGCATCGCGCAAGACAGTAAAAGCGCTTTTTCATCCATTGCGTCACGAAGGCCAAACTTAGTACTTTTAGATATTTGGCTTCAAAATCCAAGAGAAGGGCTGGACATACTTGAAAAGCTTTGTCTGGAACATCCAGAGTTGCCTGTCGTAATGATGAGTGGCCACGGCAATATTGAAACAGCTGTAAAAGCTATTAATATAGGAGCTTTTGACTTTATTGAGAAGCCATTTACAGCAGATCGATTAATACTTGTAGCGGGTAGAGCAATAGAGAATGCTAAATTAAAGCGAGAAAATGCCGACTTGAAATTACGGGTAGGGGGTGAAATCGACTTAATAGGAGCGTCGTCGCAAATTAATCAATTACGACAATCAGTAAAACGGGTGGCAAATGCGAATAGTCGAGTCTTAATAACCGGTCCAGCTGGCTCGGGCAAGGATGTGATAGCTAGACTATTGCATAAGAATTCATTAAGGTCAGAGTCGGCTTTTGTCTCAATCAATTGTGCAACGATGAATCCACAAAATTTTGAGAGGGGTCTTTTTGGGTCGGAGAATTTAAACTCCTTAACGCAATCCATAACAATAGGAACCTTTGAACAAGCGCATAATGGAACTTTGTTCCTCGATGAAGTGGCAGATATGCCACTGGAAACTCAGGGGAAAATAGTTCGAACACTTCAAGAGCAGACTTTTCAGCGTGTTGGTGGGACAAAATTTATTGAAGTAGACGTGCGTGTTATTGCGGCCTCGACTAAAGATTTATCCGAAGAAATGGAAAAAGGAAATTTCCGCGAAGATTTATTTTACCGACTGAGTGTAGTTCCGATCAAGATACCGCCATTAAAAAATTACCGTGATGATATACCCTCATTAGCGAAATTCTTTATGAATCAAATTGCTGAATTATCAGGAAGGTTTCCGAGGGAATTTTCCGATGAAGCATTAACGACGCTTCAGTATTATGAATGGCCGGGAAATGTTCGAGAACTAAGAAATGTTGTTGAACGGATTTTAATTATGGCTCCAGGAAGCGAAAAGGATCCAATTACATTGGAGATGATGCCAAATGAAATGTTATCAAGCATTAGTGAAGATAAGGTTGGTGTTGATAACGCGGAATTTATGCGTCTACAACTTCGTGACGCTAGAGAAATTTTTGAGAGAAGGTACATTGAGGCGCAAATGTTGAGGTTTGGCGGTAATATCACAAAAACCGCCAATTTTATTGGTATGGAAAGGTCTGCACTCCATCGAAAAATTAAAGCTTTAGGCCTTCAATCCATCGAGAAAATGATAGTAAATTAGTAATTATACCACTCTAAGGAAAAAAATAACATGAAAGTTATAATATGTGGTGCAGGGCAAGTAGGATACAACATTGCACGTTATTTGGCGTTGGAAGATAACGAAGTTACTGTAGTAGATCAATCTGCGGAATTAAGCCAAACGATTAGTGATACATTAGATGTTAAAGCTTTAGTCGGATTCGCTTCACATCCAAATGTTTTATCTCAAGCTGGAGCTGACTCTGCCGATATGATAATCGCGGTTACTCAATCTGATGAAGTTAATATGGTCGCCTGCCAAGTTGCCCACTCATTATTTAATGTAACAACAAAAATTGCTCGAATAAGACAACAAGGGTATATTAATCCAAAATGGTCTAATTTATATACTCGCGATCATATTCCGATCGACGTTGTAATCTCCCCAGAACTGGAAGTGGCAAGAGCTATTTCGCGCCGATTACAGGCTCCAGGGGCCTTTGATATGATATCTTTAGTCGACGATAAAGTTAAGTTGGTAGGAGTCAGATGCGATACTAATTGTCCAGTAGTCAATACGCCTCTTCGCCAACTCACTCAATTATTCCCAGATTTAAATGTTGTAGTTGTTGGATTGGTAAGAGAAAATGATAATAGAATCCCAGGCCCAGATGATTATATGTTACCAGGTGACGAGGTTTATTTTGTGGTAGATAGCGAACACGTAGAAAGAGCACTTGCGGCATTTGGGCATGAAGAAATAGAGGCGCGCAAGGTTGTTATTTTTGGCGGAGGAAATATTGGCAAATTTTTAGCCAAAGAAATTGAGGAAAACTATCCTACTGTTAATCTTAAAGTAATAGAGCAAAACAAACAAAGATCAGAAAATGTTGCGCGCACTCTCAATCACTCTGTTGTTCTTAATGGATCTGTTTTAGATAGAGAAATACTTGAAGAGGCTAACGTATTTAAGGCAGAAACAGTTGTGTCGGTTACAAACGATGATGAAACAAATATCATGTCTTCTTTGCTTGCAAAAAAAATGGGGAGCCAGAGAGCCATAACATTAATAAATAGTGATACTTATATTCCCTTAACACCATCACTTGGAATTGATGTTGTAATTAGCCCACAAAATATTACAGTTTCGACTATTCTAAGGCATGTTCGAAGAGGGCGGATTCACTCTGTCAATACAATTAGAGATGGTTTTGGAGAGGTAATAGAGGCTGAAGCAATGGAAACATCTAGCTTGGTTGGTGTACCTCTATCTGAGTCTGGCTTGCCGGATGGAGTTTTAGTAGGAGCGATAGTAAGAAATGACAAGGTGATTGTCCCAAGAGGGGACACAATAATTGAGTCAAATGATCGTATTGTTTTATTTACCCTCACCGAAAATGTTCGTGAAATTGAGAAAATGTTATCAGTTAGACTTGAGTATTTTTAATAAAGTTAGAGTTTAAAGAATGCCAAAAATAGCGTTTGTTAATGGATCCTATAGAAATATCCATAAGGCTAGTATTGAAATAGAAGATAGGGGCTTTCAGTTTGCTGATGGAGTATATGAAGTTATAGCTTTAACTAATGACGTTTTAATTGATTTGGATTTTCATCTTGATAGATTAAACCGTTCATTAACAGAAATAAATATTAAATGGCCTATGTCACGGGAATCAGTTATGGCCATATGTGCCGAAGTAATTAGACGAAATCGCCTTACACAAGGTAGTCTTTACATTCAAATTACTCGTGGAGTAACTGCGCGGGATTTTTCATACCCAAACGGAATAAAACCGAGCCTTGTCATATATGGAAGACGCTCCAGGAATAATCAAGCTTCGTCAAAAGCCCAAGGTATTAAAGTGATTAGTACTAGGGATATTCGTTGGGGTCGTTGTGATATAAAATCTATTTCACTTTTAGCTAGTGTACTTGCTAAGACACAGGCTAATCATAAAATTGCTCAAGAGGCATGGCTTTTAAATGAAGATGGATTTGTTACAGAAGGTGCATCTTCAAATGCATGGATTGTTCCGAGACCAAATGTCATTCAAACTCACCCCGTAAATTCATCAATACTCTCCGGCATAACAAGATTGAGAACAATAAAACTAGCACAAGAGCAATCAATTAAGGTTATTGAAAGGCCATTCTCAATAAACGAAGCAAAAAAAGCAAAAGAAGCGTTCTTAACAAGTTCGACATTATTTGTTCAACCTATAGTAAATATAGATGGTTCGCAAATCGGCGATGGAGAGATTGGATCAACCACAAAAACACTGATAAAGTCCTACTTGGACTTTATGGATTAATTATATGGATGTACTTGTGCGAAAGCCAAAAGCAATAATATTTGATTGGGATGATACGCTGGTAGATAATTGGAATGCAATACACCACTCATTAAACGCAACACTAACTCAATTTAATCATAAGCCTTGGTCAATTAAAAAAGCGCGGTCAAATGTACGGCTATCACTACGAGATAGTTTCCCGAATATATTTGGCGAAGAGTGGGAGATAGCAGCTAAGTTTTTTTATGATAAAATTGAGCAGAATCATATAAAGACATTGGTAAAATTGAATTTTTCTGACGATATATTAAAATTCTTGTCTAATTGTAAAATCAAAATGGGAATCGTTAGTAACAAAACAGGCCCAATTTTACGAAAAGAATGCCAATACCTTGAATGGAATAAATATTTTGAAAGTATTATTGGGGCAAATGACGCAAAAAATGATAAACCATCCGCAGATCCTTTACTACTATGTCTCGAGGAGATCGGAATCCCAGCAAATAAACTTGTATGGTTCGTTGGTGATGCGCCATCTGATATAGAGTGTGCTAATAATGCCAATGTCACTAGTGTTTTAATAGATACCAAATTCAAACCTTCAAACACAGAGTACCCCTTAGCTGATATGCAACATGCTGATTTAGAATCATTATTGGAAAGTGTAAAAAAATTAAACAATTCCTTTAAAAACTGATTTATCAGTGTAGTATGAAATCTTAAAAACTAGGTTTTAGTATTTATCTTACAAAAATTAAAATAAAAACTGGCGAAAAAAGGGGATATACCCATGGCCGAAAAGTCACAAAATGTTCAGGATGTTTTTCTTAATGCCGTTCGAAAAAGTAAAAATCCATGTACAGTATTTCTAATTAATGGAGTAAAGTTGCAAGGTATTATATCGTGGTTCGATAATTTTTCCGTTTTATTACGAAGAGATGGTCACACACAACTTATTTATAAACATGCTATTTCAACTGTAATGCCATCAGGGCCGATACAGCTTTTTGACTCGAATGAGAAAACGATGGATATAGATGAAGAAAACGAGACGATCACTGCTTAAGAATTCTATATTTTGAACTGGATTCTCGAAAATCAATTAGAAATTAGTCATGGTAGATGTCTTATTGTGCATCCACATATCACACAGAAGATTTGTGCGATTAAGAATCGTAGCGCGTTAAGAGACCCGGAAAGTTGTCTTCAAGAAGCCGCAGGGTTAGCTAGCTCAATAGGATTAGTTGTCGCTTATAATGAGATAGTGAATTTGACTAATTTAAGGCCTTCTACACTAATTGGGGGCGGTGTTGTCGATAGAATAGCCAACATTATCAAGAGTAACGATATCGATATTGTTATAATAGACTATTCATTGACACCAATACAGCAGAGAAACCTCGAGAGGAAATTGAACTCTAAAGTAATAGATCGAACTGGATTAATTTTGGAGATATTTGCAGCTCGAGCACGCACCAAAGAGGGGCGTCTTCAAGTTGACCTTGCTTATCTTGTTTACCAAAGAAGCAGGCTAGTTAGGTCTTGGACTCATTTGGAACGCCAGAGGGGTGGATTTGGTTTCATGGGGGGGCCAGGTGAAAGCCAAATAGAAGCTGATCGACGAATGATAGGCAACAGAATTATAAAAATACAAAATCAGCTTGAGGGTGTTAAACGTACAAGAGGTCTCCATCGGAAATCTCGCAATAAAGTACCTTATCCGGTTATTGCACTAGTCGGCTACACCAATGCTGGAAAATCTACTCTATTTAATGCATTGACCTCATCAACAGTAGT
>JADHRD010000008.1 GCA_016777585.1 Rhodospirillales bacterium
TATCCATCTTTGTTTTTGGATGCGATTCATGCGTCAGTAGATAATCTAGTAGATCGATATGAATTAGCTCTTGAAACTGCGAAAAGGTAAGAGGTTTTTAGAAATATGTTACCAGCATCTTTGCCAATTTTAATACCAATTTTACCCGAGCTTTTTATGGCATTGAGTTCGATGTTTTTGTTAATGGTAGGCGCCTTTTCTAGCCCAAAGAAAGGTTTCAGTTTAGTCGCAAATTTAGGCTATATTGTTGTAATAATTACTATAATTCTTTTGATTAATCTCATTGATAATAATGCAAAGATTTTTGGTAGTGCATTTATTACCGATAATTTTGCAGTCTACATGAAAGTTTTGATTTTATTATCGGTATTGGCGATTATGTTAATTTCTAGGGACTATCTTGTTCTTCATGGTATAGAAAAATTCGAATTTTCGGTTTTGTTTTTGTTATCATCATTAGGGATGATGATGATGATATCAGCAAATGATTTACTTGCTTTGTATTTGGGAATTGAATTGCAAAGCTTGGCTCTATATGTGTTTGCTGCTTTTCATAGAGACAGTTCGCGATCAGCTGAGGCTGGTTTGAAATATTTTATTTTAGGAGCTTTGTCATCGGGTTTGATGCTCTATGGAATGTCCTTAGTTTATGGATTTTCTGGTTCAACTAGCTATGAATCTCTTGGTCTGGTTCTAAATAATCTTAATCCTCAGGGTATATCTCCCGGTCTAGTCATTGGTCTAGTTTTTATATTAGCTGGCTTAGCCTTTAAAATTTCAGCCGTCCCGTTCCATATGTGGACACCCGATGTTTATGAAGGGGCGCCTACACCTATAACAGCATTTTTCTCAGTTGCGCCAAAGATTGCTGCAATGGGATTGTTAATCAGGTTAATGGTAGGGCCATTTGGTTCTTTAGGCTCACAATGGCAACAAATTATTATTTTTATTTCAATTGCTTCAATGGTGCTTGGAGCATTTGCAGCAATAAACCAGAAAAATATTAAAAGGTTAATGGCCTATAGCTCAATTGGTCACGTGGGTTATGCCTTAATAGGTCTAGCTGTTGCTGGTATTGCCTCAGGTTCAACAATGAGTTTGGCTAAAGATGGTGTCCTTTCGATACTTGTGTATATGGGTATTTATGTTTTTACTAACATAGGCACTTTTTCGTGTATTCTGCTCATGAAAAGAAATGGACGTATGGTTGAAGAAATAAGTGATTTAGCTGGTTTGTCCAAAACAAACCCTGGATTGGCTGTAATCTTATCCATTTTTATGTTTTCTATGGCTGGAATTCCGCCACTTGCTGGCTTCATGGGAAAACTATATGTTTTTCAAATGGCAATTGATGCTGAGCTATTTATTTTAGCCTTGATTGGTGTTTTGACTAGCGTAGTTAGTGCCTTTTACTACATAAGAATTGTAAAAATAATATACTTTGACATTGGTTCCGAGCCCCTTGATAAGGGTATAGCGATAGAAATAAAGTCAGTGCTTGTTGTAACAGGAGTTTTCGTATTATTTTTTATTTTCTATCCAAATCCCCTAATTACTGGCGCTGAACAAGCCGCTTTTTCATTATTCAACAAATAGTTCTATGGATAAATCCAACGACAATCAAATTTCTTTTGAATTAGTTAGACTGAATTCAATTCCGAGCACTAATGAAGAATTGAAAATTAGAGCGATTAATCAAAATGCTCCAGAGGGGCTTGCCATTGCCTCGACCGTTCAAACGTCGGGTAAAGGGAGGCATGGCCGTGTTTGGGAATCAGAAGCTGGAAATATGTATTGTTCCGTTTTATTTAGACCTGACTGTGGACTTGCCAGAGCATCTCAACTAGGTTTTTTGGCAGCATTGGCCAGTAGTCAAGCAATTGCTAGCTATATTGGTGGCGTTCAGAAACTTAAACTCAAATGGCCAAATGATGTTCTTTTGAATAATAAAAAGGTCGGGGGAATTCTGTTGGAGGCAAACAATAATAAAAATACAAATGTCGATTGGGTGGTTGTGGGCTGCGGAGTAAACTTAAAACAGCACCCTAAACAAACTCGGTTTCCTGCGACTAGCATAATGAGAGAGTTTGGAATAGTAGTTGAGGTAAAGAAATTTATTGATTGTTACCTCAATAAATTAATGGAATGGTATAAACTTTGGGTAAGCCAAGGTTTCTCTCCCGTTCGTTCAGCATGGTTAGCCATGGCCTTCAATTTAAACAAGGAATTATTAGTCAAAGTTGGAGATCAAAATATAGTTGGAAGTTTCCGAGATTTAGATGAAGAGGGCGCTCTAATAATTAAAACTGCCGACGGATTTAGTAAGATTAATGCGGGTGAAGTATATTTCTATGACTAATAGGGAGTAAAATAGATGTTACTTGCAATAGATTCTGGAAATACAAATATAGTTTTTGCAGTTTTTAACGCTGAGAATAAGCTTTGTGGTGAATGGCGCGCAGCTTCAAATGTGAATCGCACTTCAGATGAATTTAGTGTCTGGCTTCAACAGCTAATGAAATTAGATAATATAACTAAAGATTCAATAAAGAACGCAATTATTGGCAATGTGGTTCCAGCTAATCTTTTGAGTCTACAAAATCTATGTAGAAATTATTTTGGATGCGAGCCTCTCTTAATTGGTGATGCTAGTATTAATTTAGGAATGGAGTTACTCGTTGACAATCCAAATGAAGTTGGTGCTGATAGAATTTGCAACGCGGTATCGGCATTTTCCACCTATGGGGGTCCGGTTACAGTTATCGATTTTGGAACCGCTACGTCGTTTGATGTTGTTGACATTCATGGCAATTATTTAGGCGGCGTTATAGCTCCCGGCATAAATCTCTCGCTTGAAGCTTTACATATGGGAGCTGCCCAGTTACCGCGTGTGGCAGTAGAAGTGACGAAACACATAATAGGTAAAAATACTGTCTCTGCAATTCAATCGGGTGTTTTTTGGGGCTATGTTAGTATGATTGAGGGCTTGAGTGCGAGGGTAAAAAAAGAAATGGGTTGTGATATGCCAATAGTGGCGACCGGTGGGTTAGCGGCTATTTTTACTAAATCTACTAAATCGATAGATCATTGGGATAAAACCCTAACTCTTCGGGGATTGTTAGATATCTATGGCTTAAATGAAAAATAACATGGCGTCTAAAACATTTGCACATGATGAGCTCTTATTTGTTCCCTTAGGCGGAACAGAAGAAATTGGGATGAATTTTAATCTTTATGGCTATGGACCACCCAATGCACATAAATGGATAATTTTTGATTTAGGCTTAACTTTTGGCGATGATACAAACCCAAGTATCGATTTAATCCTTCCTGATCCCAAGTTTTTATTTGAGGGCAATAAAGACATAATTGCCATCGTTTTGACGCATGGACATGAGGATCACATTGGCGCCGTTCCATATCTCTGGGAAAAACTTAAATGTCCTATTTACGCTACCCCTTTTACGGCTTCGCTACTAAGGTCGAAGCTTCAATTTGAAAACTTAATTGATGTTGTTGAGATAAATGAAATTCAACTCAATGGTAAGTTTAATCTGGGTCCTTTTTCACTGGAGTTGGTTGCGTTAACTCATTCGATGCCTGAACCAAACGCTTGCTTGATTCAAACGCCTATGGGTTCGTTGTTTCATACTGGGGATTGGAAGTTTGATCCAAATCCAGTTATTGGTGAAACAGCAAATATTAATAGATTAACAGAAATTGGAGACGCCGGCGTATTAGCTGTCATTGGGGACTCAACTAATTCTTTTGTTAAGGGTGTCTCTGGCTCTGAGGGTAATATTCTTAATACTTTGACCTCGGTAATTGCCGCGTGTGAAGGAAGGGTTGCCGTTGCATGTTTTGCTTCAAACGTTGCAAGGTTAAAAACAATCTACGATGCTGCTTTAGCTAACGGTAGGGCAGTATGTTTAATTGGACGCTCATTATGGCGTATGAATGCGGCTGCGCGTGAAAATGGATATCTTTCTGCTATTCCACCCTTCTTGGAGGTTTCTCAAGTAGGGAATATATCCGCTGATCAAATCTTGTATATTTGCACTGGAAGTCAGGGAGAACCCCGCGCAGCATTATCTCGAATTGCCTCTAATGATCATCGGGAAATTAAATTAGTAGATGGTGATACTGTTATTTTCTCATCGAGAAAAATACCTGGAAACGAGCTATCAATTTCAAGATTAAAGAATAAATTTATTAAAAATAAAGTTGCAATAATTGATGAAGAACAATTTGATATTCATGTCTCTGGTCATCCGTCAGAGGATGAATTGATAGAAATGTATTCTTATTTGAGACCTGAATTAGTAATCCCAGTGCATGGCGAGCCGCGCCACATAGCAAAACACGCAGAGATTGCAAAGCGTTGTCAGATTCCAGATACAATAATTGTCAATAATGGTTCAATGGTAAGGCTTGCACCTGGAAAAGCAAAAATTATTGATCAAGTGCATGCTGGGCGGCTCGCATTAGATGGGCAGCGTATCATTCCAATAGAAAGTCATATTATTAAAGACAGAATGCGTATAATGTATAATGGGGCAATTTTTGTTACCGTGTCGGTGAATGAAAAGGACAATAGAATTAAAAAACTTAAAATTGCTGCTCACGGTCTAGTAGAGGATGATGAGGTGAATGAGATTAGAGAGAGTTCATTGCATGAAATTAATTTAAATTTTGCTGAATTGGGCTCTTTTGATATTTTAAACGAGCCAAAGATGGCAGAAGCTGTGCGAATTATTATTCGTCGTAAATTTAGAGAACGCACGGGTAAGAGGCCTATTACGAGTGTTCATATTGTTTAGTATTAATGAAAAGGTGTTTTTATGGGTTGGATAACGTTGTTGGCTATTTATTTTATTATCTGGTGGATCACCCTTTTTATGGTGCTCCCATTCGGTATAACCCGACAAACCGATGGGATAGTTGGTCAGGACACAGGAGCTCCACAATCTCCTAAGATAATATTTAAGATGTGTGTAAATACAATTTTGGCCTTTTGTATATGGCTGATCGTTTTCATCTGTGATTATTTTGATATTATAAGCCTTCGTGATTTGGCGAATCTTTAAAATCTCTTATTGTTAATAATTATTTTGAAGGTACATTTGCTTGTCGAATTATTGTAACATAGCTCCGGGTCACCCAATTCATGGATTGTATCATGATACAGAGTATGGATTTCCAACAACAAATGAGCGTGAGTTATTTGAACGATTAACGTTGGAAATTTTTCAAGCTGGTTTGTCATGGTTGATCGTGCTCAAGAAACGAGAACATTTAAAAAGAGCATTCAGAGATTTCGATGTTAACCACGTATCTAGATTTACAAAAAGCGATATCAAATTACTAAAAAGTGACACTTCAATAATTAGGAACCAATTAAAAATTGAGGCTACAGTGTATAATGCATCTGTCATATTAGATTTTCGGCAATCCCATGGCGGATTCTCAAATTGGCTAATGTCTTGCCATCCCAAGAATAACGACGAGTGGAGTGCTTTGTTCAAGCGACACTTTAAGTTTACAGGTCCTGTTGTAGTTGATGAATTTCTTATAAGCATCGGATATTTACCTGGTGCACACTCTAATAATTGCCCTATAACTTCTGTTATTTCTGGCATTAATCCACCTTGGCAAAATCAGAAAGTCTAGAAAAATTGGCTTATTTATTTTCTTATTGTGATAAAATTTATCAAGCTCCTATGATCATGGCAAAGACCGTAGTAATAATTTTCATGATATATTTTATTCTTAATGTTAACGCTCTTAAGCTAGCATTCGCTGTTGAAAATGACATGAGTATATCTGTTTCTAATTGCAAGAAAATTTTAGCAAAGAGTAAAAAGATGAAAGTCGATTATGTAAATGGTATAGACGTTCGGGGAAAGCCAGTTGTTGGGGCAGATTTGTCCACGTCAAATAGCATTTTAGATCTTAATGAAGTTAAATTTGACTTATCGATTGATTTAGCAAAAAGGTACGGGCTAAGTAATAAGCATTTAGATGCGAAAGCTAGTGTAGCAAGGATTTTATTTAAGGGTGGCAACCTTTTTATAAATGGGTATCTTGCATCTGGTGGAGACGAAGATAAAATATATCAAAACTGTAAACGTATTTTGCAGCCTAATTGAGAATTGTATTTCAATACCTAATTCTTTCTCTAATGGCGTGTTTCTAACATACTACGATCAAATAAGGTGAAAGATACCAATGAGACTAACAAATTATTTTCTACCAACTCTTCGTGAAAACCCCAAAGAGGCACAAATTCCTTCGCATTTGTTTATGCTAAGGGCTGGATTGATTAAACAATCAAGTGCAGGGATATATTCCTGGTTACCTATGGGTTTAAAAGTTTTAAAAAATATCGAGGAAATTGTGAGATTAGAAATGGATCGAACCGGATCTCAAGAGATGCTAATGCCTACTATACAGCCGGCTGAAATATGGAGGGAAAGTGGCCGTTATGAGGATTACGGTAAGGAAATGTTAAGGATAGTTGATCGGCATGATCGCGACATGCTTTATGGCCCAACCAATGAAGAGATGATTACTGATTTAGTTCGTACAACTATTCGTACTTACAAAGATTTACCAAAGAATTTATATCATCAGCAATGGAAGTTTCGAGATGAAGTGCGACCTAGATTTGGTGTGATGCGTGGTAAAGAATTTCTGATGAAGGATGCTTACTCATTTGATTTGGATCGAGAGGGCGCTATTCGATCATATAATCAAATGTTTATCGCCTATCTCAGAATTTTTAAACAAATGGGCCTGAAGGCTATACCTATGAAAGCGGAAACTGGCCCCATTGGTGGAGATCTTAGTCACGAATTTCTAGTATTAGCTGATACTGGTGAGTCCGAGGTTTTTTATCATAAAGATATTTTAAATTTTAATGTTCCAAATGATGAAATAGATTATTCATCAGATCTTCAAATGATTGTTGACGAATGGACATCTCTATATGCCGCAACCAGTGAGAAGGCCGATCAAAGTGTCCATTCAGAGCTAGCTGAATCGCTTATGACTGCACGAGGAATAGAAGTTGGACATATTTTTTATTTTGGCACAAAATATTCTAAAGCTATGTCTGCGAGTGTCGCTGACTCTAATGGAAATAGTCGGTATCTAGAAATGGGATCTTATGGAATTGGGGTTTCTCGGTTAGTGGGTGCAATTATTGAAGCCAGTCATGATGAGAAAGGTATTATTTGGCCTGAAAGCGTCGCACCGTTTAAAGTTGGTATTATAAATCTGAGAAAAGATGATAGTTTATGTGTGAAAGAGTCGGATCTATTATATTCTGCAATAGGTGATGCTGGACTGAGTGTTTTGTACGATGATCGAGATGAAAGTGGGGGGGCAAAATTTGCTAATATGGATTTGATAGGTCTTCCGTGGCAAGTGATAATTGGGCCACGAGGTCTGAAGGAAGGTCAAGTAGAAGTCAAAAATCGGGCAACTGATCAAAAACAGAGTGTCCCGCTAGGCGATGTTCTTAACGTGTTATTAGGACGTTAGGAACAAATGGGAATGGCATTTGAATGGATGATCTCTTTTAGATATCTTCGTGCTCGAAGGCAAGAGGGATTTATCTCAATTATCGCCTGGTTTTCTCTATTAGGCATAATGCTGGGTGTGGCTACGTTAATTATTGTGATGTCAGTAATGAATGGATTTAGAGAAGAATTACTTAATCGTATTTTGGGTATAAATGGGCATTTAAGTATTTATGGAGATTCTAAGAAGTTAGTTAAATTCGATGAAATTAAGAATCAAATTGTTCAACTCAACAACGTTATTAAAGTCACTCCAGTCATTGAGGGGCAGGTTATGGTATCAGCGAATAAGCGTTCAAACGGTGCTGTGGTCAGAGGAATGCGAGAGATTGATATCAAAACACGAACGATTATAAGTAGTAATATCTCTCATGGTTCAATAAAAGGTATGAATAATCGTATATCTGTAATAATTGGATCACGTATGGCCCAGTCATTAGGCGTTAATGTTGGTGATGAAATTAAATTAATTTCCCCCGACGGGAATATTACCCCTTTTGGTACTATTCCAAGAATGAAAAATTATACAGTTTCAGCTATTTTTAATATTGGTATGCATGAATATGACAGTAGTTTTATATTCATGCCATTAACTGAGGCCCAAATATTTTTTAAATATCCAAAGTCGATTAGTTATCTTGATGTTATGCTTAGGCAACCCAATCAAGCCTCTGAGATGGTCGAGACAATTAATAATGTATTGAAGAATAATTTTAGAGTTTTTGATTGGCAAAAAACCAATTCGAGTTTTTTTAATGCAATACAGGTTGAACGTAATGTGATGTTTCTTATTCTAACTCTGATTATTATTGTCGCCGCGTTTAATATAATTTCCAGCCTAATAATGCTTGTAAAAGATAAAGGAAGAGATATCGCTATTTTAAGAACGATGGGAGCGACGCGTGGAATGATTATGCGCATATTTTTCATATCAGGGGCTAGTATTGGGGTGACAGGAACCTTCGCTGGTTTTTTATTAGGTATTGCCTTTGCGAACAATATTGAACTCATTCGACAATTTTTACAAAGTTTTACAGGCACGGATTTATTCGCAGCAGAAATTTATTTTCTTTCGCAATTGCCAGCGATAGTGGATACTTCAGAAGTACTTTTCGTAGTGCTCCTTAGCCTTTTTTTATCTTTTCTCGCTACGCTGTACCCATCTTGGCGTGCATCGAGTTTGGATCCAGTTGAAGCGCTCCGATATGAATAATTTAGCGTTAGAGTTGTGCGGTGTTACGAGATCTTTTCTTCAGGGTGAAGAGGAATTAAATATTCTGAGGGGGATTGATTTAAAAATCGGGTTAGGAGAAATTGTTGCTTTAGTTGGACCTTCTGGTGCAGGAAAATCGACATTATTACAAATAGCTGGTTTGTTGGAGCGACCAGACACCGGTGATTTATTTGTTAATGAAAAAAAGGTTAGTCAACTGAGTGATCAGCAACGAACAAAGATACGGAGGGAGGAATTAGGTTTCATTTATCAAAATCACTGTTTGCTGCCTGAATTTTCGGCTGAGGAGAATGTAATAATTCCTCAAATGCTTATGAGAAAAAATAGAAAACTCTGCGCCGAACGTGCTAAACAATTAATTGGGTTTATGGGCCTTTCAAATCGAATATTGCATCGACCGGCTCAACTTTCTGGAGGGGAACAGCAACGGGTTGCAATAGCGCGTGCTTTAGCTAACAGTCCTAATATTATTCTCGCTGATGAACCAACAGGGAATTTAGACCCTATAACCGCAAATTTGGTTTTTGACTTGCTCTTGGATTTAGTGAAAAATGCTAACGTAGGCGCGTTGATTGCTACGCATAATCGGGATTTGGCAGGTCGAATGGATCGTATTGTCACTCTTGATAATGGCGTGCTTTTATAAGTTGCGAGTATTATTCATTTCATAAGGTTTATTGGTAGAATAGACCTTACAATAGTTTAATTTAATTTTTAACTGTATAATTGTTGGTTTGGGCTTCTTAAAGATGTCATTTTCTGATTTTGTTCATTTAAGAGTTCACTCTGGATATTCACTTCTGGAGGGTGCATTAAAAATCGATGAGTTAGTTAAGCTTGCGAAAAATGATAAAATGCCAGCCCTAGCTATTACCGACACTGGTAACTTGTTTGGTGCTTTAGAGTTTTCAAAGAAATGTGCGATAGAGGGAGTCCAGCCAATAATTGGTGTGCAAATGGATGTAACACCACTGGTTCTAGATAATAATCAGCAAAGTAAAAATGGATCTAAAGCCAATTCTTATGGTGAACCCGATCAAATTGTTTTATTGGCTAAAAATAATCAAGGGTACAGCAATATTCTGAGCTTGGTTAGCAAATACCACCTGGATCCAGATGGTGGACTGGACCCTAGAATATCTATTGATGATCTCGATAAACACCAAAGTGGTATTATTGCACTAACCGGAGGGTGCAAGGGTGGAATTGGCAAGCTTTTAGCTAACGATCAATATGAAGACGCTGAAAAATTACTGCTAAGGTTAGGAAAAATTTTCTCGGAAAATTTATATTTGGAAATTCAGCGTCATCACTTACCTTTAGAAGATAAAATTGAGGGGTTGACTCTAGATTTAGCCTACAAGCATGGCATACCGATAGTCGCTACTAACGAATGTTTTTTTTCAAATTCAAAAATGTATTCAGCCCATGATGCGCTCATGTGCATTGCCGATGGAAAATATGTTGATCAAGTCGATCGAGAACGTTTAACATTAGATCACCGATTTAAATCAGCTGAGGAAATGAAAGAATTATTTTCTGATATACCAGAAGCTTTGCAAAACACTATCGTAATAGCTCAGCGTTGTCATGTCATGGCAGAAGCTCGAGATCCGCTCCTTCCTGCAGCGCCTAAAAATGATGAAATTAGCACTCTATCTGATACTGAAGTTTTGGCTGTCCTAGCTAAAGAAGGTTTAAATAAACGTTTGTCAATTGCCTCGAGTGAACCGGGGGAGGATGTCCGATCAAAGGAGTATTTTCAAAGACTTGATTACGAGATAAATATAATTAACGAAATGGGTTTTTCGGGATATTTTTTAATTGTGGCCGACTTTATTCAGTGGGCAAAAAAGAATAAAATTCCAGTGGGACCTGGGCGTGGTTCCGGAGCGGGGTCACTAGTTGCTTGGGCACTTACTATAACTGATTTAAATCCTTTAAGGTTTGGTTTGCTTTTTGAGAGGTTTCTAAATCCAGAGAGAATTTCGATGCCTGATTTTGACATTGACTTCTGTCAGGAACGGCGTGATGAGGTGCTTCGATATGTTCAGGATAAATATGGAAGAGATCGTGTTGCCCAAATTATAACATTTGGAACATTACAACCAAGAGCGGCACTAAGAGACGTTGGAAGAGTTTTGCAAATGCCTTATTCTCAAGTGGATCGTATTTGTAAGTTGGTGCCGAATAATCCAGCTTCACCTGTTACATTGCAAGAGGCAATAGAAGCTGAACCAGCGTTGCTTGGTGAAATTAAGAGTGACGAGAGCGTCGCGAAGCTTGTTGATATAGCGAGAGACTTGGAGGGCCTTTATAGGCACGCGTCTACTCATGCAGCCGGCGTTGTCATTGGTGATAGGCCATTAGAAGAATTGGTTCCGCTTTACCGCGATCCACGATCTGAAATGCCAGTTACTCAATTTTCAATGAAATTTGTTGAGTCAGCTGGTTTAGTCAAATTTGATTTCTTAGGTTTAAAAACACTCACTGTAATTGCAAAAGCATTGGCAATAATTGAGGAGAAGGGAAAAATTATTGATCTTGACACTCTTCCCCTTGACGATGAATTAACCTTTAGAATGTTGTGTAAGGGAGACACTACAGGAGTATTTCAGTTAGAGAGTTCTGGAATGAGAGATATTCTTCAAAATATGAAACCAGATAGTTTTGAAGATATTATAGCTATAGTTGCCCTATATAGGCCTGGGCCGATGGATAATATCCCCAGCTATATTTTGAGAAAACATGGGAAGGAAAAACCTGATTATTATCACCCAAGTTTGGAGCCCATACTCAAGGAAACCTATGGTATTATGATATATCAAGAACAAGTTATGCAGATTGCCCAAGAACTTGCCGGATACAGTCTTGGTAGTGCAGATATTTTGAGGCGAGCGATGGGAAAGAAAATTCAATCTGAGATGGATGATCAACGTAAAATGTTTGTCGATGGTGCCAAGGAAAAAAATGTACCAGAGGTAAAAGCTTCAGCAATTTTTGACCAGGTTTCCAAATTTGCTGGTTACGGTTTTAATAAATCTCACGCCGCAGCCTACGCTCTAGTGTCTTATCAAACAGCATTTTTAAAAGCAAATTTTCCGGCCGAATTCATGACAGCGCTTATGATGCTTGATATGCAGAATACTGATAAGTTATATGTATTTAAGCAGGAACTTGATCGCCTCGATATTGATTTATTGCCCCCAAACATTAATGAATCAAATATAAATTTTCAAGTTACCTCAATTGGGGGGACAAACAATATCCGCTATGCTCTAGCCGCGATAAAAAATGTTGGTGAAGGGGCAATGAGTGTTCTTATATCTGAGCGTGAAACGAATGGAACTTTTAAAGATTTAAATGATTTTATTTCACGGCTAGATTCTAAAGCGATAAATAAACGCTCTCTTGAAAACCTTGTAACTTCCGGAGCTCTTGATTGTCTGAACCCTAATCGAAAGCAAATGTACGAGAGTGTTGGGGAGATTATTCGCCATTCAAATTCGAAGCAACAAGAACGCGAGAGTGATCAAATTGGACTATTTGGGGATACTGAAGTAAATGTCCTGTCGCTCCCTTTATCTGTAACTAGAGATTGGTCAGCGAGTGAGCGCTTAAAAGAGGAGTTTAATGCAGTTGGCTTTTTTCTCTCTGCACACCCCTTGGATCAATATACAAAAGCTTTAAAAAAATTAAATGTTATTAATTATAGTGATATGCAACTTTACGGAAAAACTGGTTCTCTAGTGCTTGCGGGTTTAGTCATTGCTCATAAAAAACGGGTATCAGCAAAGGGAAATAAATATGCATTTATTCAACTCTCTGATCCCTCAGCTTCGTTTGAGCTTACAATTTTTTCGGATGTATTGGCTAAGAGTGAGGGTTTGTTGGTACCGGGTAATAACCTTTTAATAGATGTCGCAGTAGAAAATGATAGCCAATTTAAGTTATCGGTTGTGCGAATTAGATCTCTTGATAATGTAATTGCAAGCATTGGCAGTGCGTTTAAAATCTATTCTACTGATATTAGTGCAATGGCAGATGCAAAAGAAATTTTATCTGTTGAGACTGATGGTTCTGGCAGTATTTCTATTGTCGCAAGTCTGGATGAATGTGAAATTACCATTGATCTTCCGGGTAAATTCTCGATTACGCCACCAATGATGCAAGCTTTAAAGGCTATACCCGGCATAGATGATGTTGGAGAAGCATAAAATACATTTTTTCCAGAAACAAATTACTCTCAACCGAAATTTCAAAGATTTACCATGAATTACACTTTTGTGTAAGTTTTCTGTAATTAAGAGGCGTATCAATGTTTTCATTCTCAATTTGCATTTGTTTTTCAATAGGGTATTTTATTCCGCTTATGCGGAAATCAAGGTATTTAAAAGCGGCCTTACTGGCCCTTCTAGGTGACGTTCCTATTCCAGGTGGTAAATTTCGAATTATTCCCCAAATTCTGTTTTCAAATTCATCTTTTAAGTTTTTTAAACCATTTTGGAAAGTTGAAACATGTTCGTGCTCATGGTCTATTATCGCGTTGTATTGGCAAGTTCCGGGTTTATATTTGTTTAAGACATAAACTTTTAATTTTTTAACTCGAATTTTTAAGGATACAGAGTTTATGCGAGCGCAAAAACGAGTTTTACTCATGGTAACCGTTTGACTACTCATCTTGTAGCTGATTTCGTGCTGTGTTGAAGTAAGACCTAAAACTTTTTCTCTTCTAATTCCTCTTGAGTCGGTTATTCCACCAGCCATTCTATTAAGCTGTTTTTGACTAATTCTAAAATCATAATCAATTTCTTTAGGCACGATTTCTATAAAGTAGTCTATATTATTGGTAAGTTGAGGGCATTTTTTCTTTTTAGCAGCGTATATTAAGCTTGGCTCAATAGTGCAAAAACTAAAAATGATAACAATTATTAGGTGTTTTGCATTGACCATGGATAAAATTCGTATGATTTTTTATAATTTTAGGATTAAATAAATTAATAACAAATTATTCCAGATTGTCATACCAGATTATTTACTTTTTTTGCACTTGCATTTTAATCCAAAAAATAATAGAACTCGCGTTTTAAACCCGCACACGCGCCAAGTGGCATCTTACTAATAAAGATTTAGGCTGTCACTCCGGTGTTTCGAATGGTTCGAAATAATGCTCGTGGAGGTATAACCGGAATAGGAAGATAATATGGCTTTGCCAACATTTACGATGCGTCAGATGCTAGAGTCTGGCGTTCACTTTGGTCACGTTACCCGCCGATGGAATCCAAAAATGGAACAATACATATTTGGAACTAGACAAGGCATCCACATACTTGATTTGCAGCAAACAGTTCCAATGTTGTATCGGGCTATGCAGGCTGTTAGTGATGCTGTAGCTGGGGGAGGAAGAGTTTTATGGGTTGGCACAAAACGCCAGGCTAGTTTCCCGATCGCTGAGGCAGCAAAGCGGTGTGGACAATATTATGTCAATCACCGGTGGTTAGGCGGAATGATGACGAATTGGAAAACTATCTCGAATTCTATCCGTAGATTAAAGTCCCTGGAAGAACAACTTTCGGAAGACAATGAGGATACTGCTGGTTTAACCAAAAAAGAACTTTTAAAATTAACGCGAGAATATGATAAGTTAAATAGGTCACTCGGCGGAATTAAAGATATGGGTGGCCTTCCAGATATCGTTTTTGTCTTGGATACTAACAAAGAAAATATTGCTGTTGCAGAGGCAAATAAATTAGGTATACCCGTGATTGGTGTATTAGACAGTAATTCAAATCCAATCGGTGTTGATTATCCAATTCCAGGCAATGATGATTCGACGAGATCTATAACATTTTATTGTGATATGATCGCGGGTTCGGTTTTATCTGGTATTCAGACAGAAATGTCTACATCTGGTATCGATATTGGAGAGTTAGATAATCCATTATCAGAAGAGCTACCGGAAGATGGTGTTGACGATAAGGCGGTAAATATAGAAAAAGTCGAAGAAAAAGCTGAAGAAAAAGTCGATAATTCTGGCAAAAATACTGAAAATGCGCCCTCTAAGGCTTAAACGCTTTATGTTTTTTTTAAGGCTTTGGACTTTGGATTAATTTTAAAAACAGATAGAGGTTTAAAATGGCTGATATTACTGCTGCGCTTGTTAAAGAGCTTAGGGAGCTAACTGGTGCAGGAATGATGGACTGCAAAAAGGCTCTGAAGGAGAATTCAGGTGATATAGAATCTTCTGTAGATTGGCTTCGATCTCAGGGGCTTTCTGCTGCAGCTAAGAAATCAGGAAGGGCAGCTTCAGAAGGCTTGGTCGCGGTTACAGTAGTGGACGATAAAGGTGCAATTATTGAGCTTAATTCAGAGACGGACTTTGTAGCACGAAACGAAGTTTTTCAGTCTGTGGCAAAAACCATTTGTGGGATTGCGATCGAAGAAAATGGTGACTTAGAGGCAATAAAGAACGCTAATTATCCCGGTGGAGGATCTGTTACGGATCAGCTTACGCATCAGATAGCGACAATCGGTGAAAATATGAATTTAAGAAGATCATGTGTTCTAGAGGTCGACACTGGAATAATATGTAGTTATATACATAATGCTGTAAAACCTGATCTAGGGAAGATAGGGGTTTTAATCGCATTAGAATCAACTGCTGGTGCGCAACAATTAGAGACGTTTGGTAAGCAAATTTCCATGCACGTTGCCGCGGCTAATCCTTTGGCCATGTCTCGTAGTGATATCAATGAAGTTGATCTGAATCGCGAGAAAACTATACTCGTAGAACAGGCAAAAGACTCTGGAAAGCCACCTGAAATAATTGAAAAGATGGTAGAGGGGAGGCTGAGTAAATACTATTCGGAAGTTTGTTTATTAGAGCAAAAATTTGTGATCGATCCTGATGTCTCTGTCCAAAAAGCGATAAGCTCCTTCTCTAAAGAGATTGGCACCGAAATTGTTTTAAAAGATTTTGTTCGTTTTGGACTGGGCGATGGAATTGAGAAAGAAGAGCAAGACTTTGCTGCTGAAGTAGCGGCAGTTGCGAGTAATGCTTAAGTAATCTACATTATATTTTAATACAGTCGCGTAGTTTTCATAATCAAAGTTTGAATTTCTGTAAAATTACTATTTGTCTCTTAATCTTTTAATGTATATTGAAAATGTGAGTCATATTTCTGTTAGATCCAAAACAAGGTTAATTACTACATGATTATAGAAAGCCCAAAGTATAATCGCGTGTTATTGAAATTGTCAGGTGAAGGCTTAATGGGAGAGCGCGAATATGGATTTGACCCTGAGGCCATGGACCGGATAGCTCAAGAGATAAAAGCTGTGTGTGATATGGGGGTGCAAGTTTGCTTGGTAATTGGGGCTGGCAATATTTTTAGAGGCCTTAAAGGTGTGGCAGCAGGCTTGGATCGCTCAAGTGCCGATTATATGGGTATGCTTGCTACTGTTATGAACGCAATTGGTGTCCAGTCTATTTTGGAACGAATGAACGTCGCTAATCGAGTTCTCTCTGCGATACCTATGACAACTGTTTGTGAGCCGTATATCAGACGACGAGCGTTGAGACATATGGAAAAAGGTCGGGTTGTAATCTTTGCAGCTGGGACAGGGAATCCTTATTTTACTACAGATACTGCTGCGGCACTTAGAGCCGCTGAAATGAATTGCGACGTTCTATTAAAGGGAACTCAAGTAGACGGTGTTTATAGCGACGACCCAAACTTGGTAGCGGATGCTGAAAGATATTCAGAACTCTCATATCAAGATGTGCTAACAAAAAATTTGAAAGTTATGGATGCATCTGCAATTTCATTATGTAGAGAAAACCTTATCCCAATTGTTGTTTTCTCAATTCATTCTAATGGTGCTTTTGCTCGAGTTGTAAATGGCGAGGGGAAATCCACTCTAATTTGCGAAGGATAAAATCAATGAATTTTGAAGAAGAGAAAATTAGTATTCAACGTCGAATGGAGGGGGCTATCGAAGTTCTGTTACGTGAGTTTTCAGGATTACGAACCGGACGTGCATCAATAAGCCTTTTAGAGCCTATAACCATTGACGCCTATGGGCAACAGGTTCCGATGAACCAGGTCGGCACAATCAGTGTCCCAGAACCAAGAATGTTAAGCATTCAAGTTTGGGATAAGTCGTTAACTGTCAATGTTGAGAAGGCTATACGTGATTCCAACTTAGGTCTTAACCCGAATTCTGAAGGGCAAACGATTCGTGTTCCCATACCACCACTTAACGAAGAGCGTAGATTGGAAATTACGAAAATTGCAGGTAAGTATGCTGAGGAAACAAAAATAGCAATTAGGAACGTTCGCCGGAGTGTAAAAGACGAGTTAAAAAAAGCAGAGAAATTGGGAGATATTTCACAAGATGCACACAGAGATTACGACGCTGAGGCTCAAAAATTAACCGATAATTTTATTAAAAAGGTTGAGGATGTTTTTACAAATAAAGAACAGGAGATTATGCAGGTCTGATCTCTGCTAAGCAACCATGATCGCTGAATTATTAATAGAAAATGATAAATTAGATATTCCATGTCATTTGGCCATTATCATGGATGGGAATGGTCGTTGGGCTAAGTCTAAGGGGCTACCGCGTGTTGCAGGTCATCGAAAAGGAGCTGAAGCAGCAAGGTCAGCGGTTGAAAGTTCTATAAAGTATGGAGTTCGATATTTAACCTTATATAGTTTTTCATCTGAAAATTGGCGAAGACCGATTGGCGAAATTAATGATATAATGGGATTATTACGAGAGTACTTGCTCAACCAAATAAATGAACTTGATTCCAATGGCGTTCGTTTGCGAGTGATTGGTGAGCGAGATAATTTAGACCAGGATATTAAAATTTTAATTGAAGAAGGGGAAAAGTCTACAAAAAGCAATACAAAACTTGATCTTATTATAGCCCTCAGCTATGGTAGTCGAGCTGAAATAGTTAACGCAACTAAGCGCATCCTGAATAATTTTGATTTAGGGCTAATCAAGCCTAATGATCTCTCTGAGGTATTGTTCGAATCCTATCTAGATACTGCGGGTATACCGAATCCAGATTTGCTTATTAGAACCAGTGGAGAAAAAAGGTTAAGTAACTTTTTGTTATGGCAACTAGCATATACTGAATTGGTATTTTCTGAGGTTCTTTGGCCGGATTTTGGCGAGCCTAATTTTACAGACGCTTTATATGAATTTACTCAGCGCGAAAGACGCTTTGGGGAAATTAATTCGCTTAGAATAGATGAAAACTAGAGATTTATGCTAACTCGCATTTTTTCCACATTAGTTTTGGCGCCAATTGCTGTAGCTGCAGTTTGGATAGGCCGCCCATACTTTGAATTTGTCATGATTTTAGTATGCTCGATTGGAATATTTGAATGGTTTAGATTATTTAAAGATCAGCATCTAAACCTCATATTGTTCTTGGTTGGACTATTTTATATTGTCTCACCATTTTTGATTATTGTATGGATATATAATTTGGAATCAGTTGGACCCAAGTTAGTTTTGTGGATACTATTTGTTATATGGGCAACAGATACTGGAGCTTATTTTATTGGTAAACTCCTTAGAGGGCCAAAATTAGCGCCCAATATAAGCCCAAACAAAACGTGGTCAGGGGCTGTTGGTGGGTGTCTTTTGGCATTATTGGTTTCTATGATTATGAAACCTTATTTGTCAGTAGAATTTGATTTAATTGGAGCTACTGGTTTTACTATTATAATTTCAATTTTTGGACAGTTTGGCGATTTATTAGAATCTTGGGCTAAAAGGATGTTTGCTGTAAAGGATACTGGAAATATAATTCCGGGGCATGGTGGTGTTCTTGATAGAATAGATGCATTGTTATTGGCTGCACCCGTAGCTGCCTTCTTAATTGTGTGTTTTATGGTATAAGAAATTATTAATGACAAATTCATCAACTAATATTAGCCCTCCTAAAAGTCTGACATTACTGGGATCAACCGGTTCAATTGGTCAAAATACATTAAATCTAGTTAGAGATTCTCCTGAAAAGTTTGAGGTTATTGCTCTTACGGGTAATAAAAACGTTAAGCTTTTGATTGAGCAGGCTCGAGAGTTTCTTCCAAAGTTGGTTGTTGTGGCAGATGCTGCGCTTTATTCAGAACTTAAGAGGGGATTATCGGGCGCTGATATACAAGTTGGTTGTGGTCTTGCAGCTCTAAATGATGCAGCTGAGTTAAACTCTGACATTGTTATCGCGGGTATAGTCGGTATTGCTGGTTTGACCCCGACGCTGACTGCAATAAAGCAAGGAGGAATTGTGGCTCTAGCAAATAAAGAATGTTTAGTTTGCGCAGGCCAACTTTTCATTGATGAAATCGTAAAGAGTGGTGCAACGCTTATTCCCGTTGACTCCGAACATAATGCTATTTTTCAAGTTTTTGATTTTGAGAAAGCAAATTCGGTTGAAAGTTTGACTTTGACTGCATCTGGAGGGCCATTTCTGAATATGTCTCTATCTGAAATGGCTGCTGCTACACCGATGCAGGCTAAATCACACCCAAATTGGAAAATGGGAGCAAAAATATCTGTTGATTCTGCTACTATGATGAATAAAGGTTTAGAATTGATAGAAGCTTATTATCTTTTTCCGGTAGAAGAAGAGCAGATTAATATCGTAATTCACCCGCAATCTGTAATTCATAGCTTAGTCAATTACAAAGATGGATCCGTTTTAGCGCAACTCGGAACACCTGATATGCGGACACCAATTTCTTACGCGCTAGCTTGGCCAGAGCGTATGGAGACTAATACAAGTAAGTTGGATTTAGCGAAAGTTGGAAATTTAAGCTTCCAAACTCCAGATCATAGAAGATTTCCTGCTATTAATATTTCGCGAAACTGTCTAAAAGGTGGTGCAGTGCCGCCAATAATTTTAAACGCAGCAAATGAAATTGCAGTTGATGCTTTCTTGAAAAATAGAATTAGATTTTTAGATATTGTTCGAATAGTGGAGGAAGTATTAGCAAAAATACATTTTGGGAACTTGAATAGTATAGAAGATATATATAGTTGTGACATCGAAGCACGGGAAAAATCATTAGAGATTCTATCCGGTTTATAAAATCAACTGTTATAAAGTTATTAATTTAACTAGACAAATATAGGTAGAATTATGGAAATTATTGATATTATTACGCCAAGAATTAGTTTTCTGTGGGAGGTAGGGCTTCCTTTTGTTATTGCTCTGACAATTTTAGTTTTCGTTCACGAAATGGGTCATTATTCTGTTGCCCGTTTCTGTGATGTAAGGGTCGAGGTTTTTTCAATAGGTTTTGGGCCCGAAATATTTGGTTGGAATGATAAAGCTGATACCCGATGGAAAATATGCATGATTCCGTTAGGTGGTTATGTTAAGATGTTTGGTGAAGGCGAAGAAATATCTGAAGATAACAACGGCTCGCGGAAAGATCAAAAGCTTTCCGATGAAGAAAAAGCAGTTTCGTTTCAGTATAAGACATTACTGCAACGCTCGGCTATTGTTTTTGCCGGCCCATTAATAAACTTTCTATTTGCAATAATTGCGTTTGCTGGAATTTTTATGACCGTTGGACTACCTAACAGTAATTCTGACCAACTAATAGCTAAAATTGGCAAACTTTCAGCAGGAGCCCCCGCTGTAAGCGCGGGTCTTAAAGTTGGAGATCAAATTATTGAGATAGATACTAAGAAGGTTGTTTATTTCTCCGATTTGCAAGAAATTATTAAGTCGAGACCAAATAAAAAGTTAGTAATTAAGGCCCTTAGAGAGGGAAGAGAAATAATATTTGAGCTAAAGACGAGTTCGAGGTTAGTCAAAGATGAGTCTGGTGAAAGTATGAATATTGGCTTACTGGGCGTATCTGTTGCTCAGGGGGATATTACTTATGTAAGGCAGGGAGTATTCCAGTCCATCTATTTGGGGATACAAAGAACTTATAATTTCACTCTTCAGATACTTAAGTATATTAAAGATATTTTTATCGGTAAACAATCTACGGATGAACTGGGTGGAATAATAAGAATTGCACAGATTTCTGGACAAGTTGCCGAATTAGGATTGGTAAGTTTTATATCATTCCTTGCAATATTATCAGTAAATTTGGGTTTGATTAATTTATTTCCAATCCCCATGCTAGATGGAGGGCATTTAGTGTTTTATGCAATTGAGGCAGTGATAGGGCGACCATTAAGTTCGAGAATACAAGAGTATTTATTAAAATTCGGATTACTTTTAGTAATATTTATTTTCTTATTTGTGACTTGGAATGATTTAGTTCATTTGAAATTTTTTGAATTTATTATATCTTTCTTTACTTAGTTGCTTAACAATTCAAAATCATATAATTAGAACAAGGGTTTTGTTAGACCCGAGGGGTTTTGTTAGATTTTCTGGAGTTTTTTTGTCTGTAATGCGTTTTATTTTGATTTTTCTTATGCTTGGTTTTTTTGGAGTTCAATCGAACGTTGCACTGGGGCAAAAAGCGTCAATCATCGATAAGATTATAGTAGAGGGTGCGCGTCGTATCGATGATGCCACAGTAAAGTCCTACTTGCTTCTTCAAAGCGGGGACGAAATGGATGCAGTTCGCGTGGATCAGTCTCTTAAAAGTTTATTTGCGACTGGTTTATTTGCTGATGTAGTGATCGATTTTGTGAGCCCGCAGCTTATCGTTAAAGTCACTGAAAATCCTGTTATAAACCGAATAGCTTTTGAGGGAAATAAAAGAATTGACGATGCAGATCTTGAAAAAGAATTAGTCCTGAGGCCTCGGGTTGTGTATACGCGCACAAAAGTTCAGTCGGATGTAAAAAGACTACTCGATGTTTATAATTCGAATGGTAGGTATGCAGCAAGCATTGTTCCCAAAGTAATCCTACTACCCCAAAATAGGGCAGATTTGATTTTTGAAATTGATGAAGGACCCTTGACGAAAGTAGAGGGTATTTCGTTTATTGGTAACAAATTCACAGGAGATAAGGATTTAAGATCAGTTATAAGAACTAAGGTTGCAGCGTGGTATCGGTTCTTTAGCAGCGACGATACATATAACGCCGATCGTCTGTCTGTCGATAGAGAATTACTACGGCGTTTTTATTTTTCCAAAGGATTTATAGACTTTCAAATTACTTCAGCGGTAGCAGAACTTACGCCAGATGGTAGTGCATTTTTTCTTTCATTTAGCCTTATTGAGGGTACAAGATACAAATTTGGTGAAGTAAATGTGCGGGCGTCTCTTAAAGGTATAAAACCATCGGAACTGATTACCCTAGTCGATTTAAAAAAGGGTGAAAATTATGATAGTCGTAAAGTTGACAAAGCAATAACTAAGTTGAATGAAGCAGCAGCAGACCAAGGTTTTGCGTTCGTCGAAGTTAGGCCTATAATAGAGCGAAACGCCAAAGATCAAATTGCCAACATTATCTTTGATATTAAAGAAGGCCCTAGGGTTTTTATTGAGCGTATTGAGATAGCTGGAAATGTTCGCACAGTTGATGAGGTGCTTAGAAGAGAATTTGATCTTGTAGAAGGTGATGCATTTAATGCCAGAAAACTTCGTAAATCACGTCAAAATATACAAGACTTGAATTTTTTCAACAAAGTAAATGTAAAGAACATTCAAGGTAGTAACGCCGATAAAACCGTAGTTAAAGTAGAAGTTGAAGAAAAATCGACAGGGGCAGTTAGCTTTGGAGCCGGGTTTTCCACCGATAATGGTCCCCTTCTAGATATTGGAATTCGTGAGCAGAATCTTCTAGGAAAAGGGCAAAAACTTAATTTTAATGGCACCTTAGCTGCAGAGAGAAGTACGGCTAGTATATCTTTTACAGAACCTTATTTTTTGAATCGAGATATTTCAGGGGGGTTTGATCTATATCGTATTATTCAAAGTAACCAAGAATCAAGCTCATATGACTCAAAGGAAACGGGTTTTGGTTTGAGAGCTGGGTATTCTATATCTAATGAATTAAGGCAAAATTGGCGTTATAAAGCTGAGGCTGCATCGATAGAGAATGTCAGTGCTTCAGCATCAAAGCTTATTAAGGCGCAAGAAGGGAATAGGTTTCTTTCTGAGGTAGGACATAGTTTAATTTACGATAAAAGAAATAGTAGAATTATTCCGACAGATGGATATATAATTAAAGTCTTCAACGATTTAGCGGGACTGGGTGGTAGTGTTAAATATTTTAGAAATAAACTAGAAGGCGCCCAGTTTCTTGAATTATTTGACAAGTGGATATTAAGTTCGCGTGGTCGAGCTGGCTATATTTTTGGTATTGGAGATGATAATATTGAAATTACGGATAGGTTTAGTCTTGGCGGCAATAATTTGAGAGGATTCGAGAGGGGTGGTGTTGGACCACGCGATATTATTACCGATGACGGCCTTGGGGGGGAATGGATGTACGCTGGTTCGTTTGAAACAAGCTTTCCTCTGGGGTTACCCGATGAATTAGCATTGTCTGGACGTCTCTTCTCCGATTTTGGAAGTTTGGGCTCTGTTTCCCCTTCTAACGCTAGTATAAGAGATACAGGCAGTGTTAGGGTTTCATTAGGAGGAGGAATAGGTTGGGTTTCTCCTTTTGGTCCCATTACCGTTGATATTGGATATCCAATTAAGAAAGAGGCTTTTGACAAGAAAGAACGCGTTCGATTCAATTTTGGAACCAGGTTTTAATATCATGATAAATGTTAGACAATCAGTTATCTCTCTCCTTTTTATAATAATTATAGGACACGTTTCTTTCAGTGTATTAGCGCAAGATAATAAACGAGTGCTTAAGATTGGAATTGTAGATATTGAGTTTGTTACCCGCCAGTCACTTATGGCTAAAGACATAGCTCGTCAAATTGATATTAAGCGAAGAGAATTCATGAGCGAAATAAAAGAAGCTGAAACGTCTCTTAGAGGTGCGGATGAGGAATTGCAAAAAAAGAGAATTCTCCTCTCTCCAGAAGCTTTTAATGATGAGGCTAGAAAGTTTAGAGTTAAAACCACAAATCTCAGAAAAAAAGTTCAGGACAGAAATAAAGAGTTATCGCAACTTCGTTCTGTAGCAAACAGAGCTATGGAAAAGGCAATCGCGACAGCACTCTCGAAAATTACGAAAGTCAATGGGTATAATTTAGTTTTTAGATACTCACCGCAGGTAATATTGGTAAGGCCAAATTTTTTAGATATTTCCAAACCCGTTCTTACTCAATTGAATAAAGATAGTCCCGTATACGATGTTTCTAATATTAAGTTAAAAGATGGAAAGTGATAAATGGCTGATAGCCGGTTTTTCTCTGTTGGTGGTCCATTTAAATTAGCTGAATTGGCCCAGATTAGTGGTGCTGTTATTGAACGTGACCTCAGCCACAACATGAAGTTTTTGGATATACTGCCGCTGTCCACTGCTAAAAAGAATAACGCAAGTTGTTTTAATAATCGTCGTTATTTTAAAGATTTTCAAAGCTCAAACGCTGGAGCTATTATTCTTGACCCTAGTTTTATAAGTCAAGCGCCATCAGAAGCTTCGTTGCTAACTTCGAGGAACCCGTATTTAGCATATGCAAAGTTAACCCATGCTTTTTACCCTGAAAAAATTTTTCAAGAAAACATACATTCCGGAGCATTTGTCGACCCATCGGCGAAGATCGGAAAATCGGTCATGATTGATGCTGGTGTAATAATTAAAGAGAACGTTGAAATTGGTGATTATTGCTCGATTTCTGGAAATACCTTTATTGGAGCTGGAGTTAAAATTGGGGATAATAATATTATTGGTTCGAATATTTCGATTACGCATTGCTTGATGGGTTCCTTTAATATTCTGCACGCTGGCGCTAGTATCGGGCAAGACGGTTTCGGATTTGCTCCAAATATACCTACTCATGAGAAAGTTCTCCAATTAGGTAGAGTTATTATTGGTAATGATGTTGAAATTGGTGCTAATACATCGATTGACAGAGGATCTGGCCCAGATACTGTAATTGGGGATGGCACAAAAATTGATAATTTAGTTCATATTGCCCACAATGTGCAAATTGGTTCAGGTTGTTTTATAACTGGACAAAATGGCATTGCCGGGAGTGCAAGAATTGGAAATCATGTTGCCTTTGGTGGACAAGTTGGGGTATCAGGTCATGTAAGTATTGGAGATAACGTGCAGGTTGCGGCACAGAGTGGCGTTTCTACAGATATAAAGGCAGGCATGACTGTAGCTGGAACTCCTGCTCAAAGCGCTCGAGAACACTGGACCGGATTAGCTTTATTAAGGAAATTAGTGAAGCAAAGGAAAAATTAGCGATGGAATCAGGTATATTAAAGGATCAAAATGACACTATAGACATAGATAAAATTATGGAAATGATTCCACACAGATACCCATTTCTGATGATCGATAGGGTCAGTCATCTTATTCCAAATAAAAGTGCCATTGGTATTAAAAATGTTTCAATCAATGAACCACATTTTCAAGGTCATTTTCCAGATAAACCCATTATGCCGGGTGTGCTAATAATTGAGGCCATGGCCCAGACTGCAGGGGTACTAGTAGTTCATTCGTTAGGCAATGAAACACATGGAAAGCTTGTGTATTTTATGTCAGTTGAAAATGCAAAATTCCGAAATCCTGTTCTTCCCGGCGATGTTTTAAAAATTCATGTAGAAACTAAACAGCATCGAAAATCGGTCTGGAAATTTGATGGCACAGCCAAAGTTAATGACGTTATTGTCTCGGAATCTACATTCACTGCGATGATTATGGACAGATGACAAAAATACATTCAACAGCAATCATTGAAAAGGGTGCATCTATCGGTGGAAATGTTCATATAGGTCCATACTGTTGTGTTGGAGGTAATGTAGAATTGAATGATGGAGTTATATTAGAGTCTCATGTTGTGGTAACCGGTAAAACTAGTATCGGAGCAGGTACCCATATTTTTCCTTTTGCATCAATAGGAAATAGCCCTCAAGACCTCAAATATAAGGGTGAGGACTCTGTGTTAGAAATTGGCTCTGATAATATTATCAGAGAGCATGTTACGATGAATCCAGGTACAGAGGGGGGGGGGCTTATAACTCGAGTAGGCAATAATGGCGTGTTTATGGTAGGATCACATGTTGCCCATGACTGTTTATTAGGAGACAACGTAATTCTTGTAAACAATGCTACTTTGGCTGGTCATGTGGAGATTGATGATTTTGCTATTGTTGGTGGCCTTTCGGCTGTACATCAGTTTGTCAGAATCGGTCGTCATGCTATGATTGGTGGTTGCTCTGGAGTTGAGAACGATGTCATTCCATATGGTTCGATTGTGGGTAATCGCGCCCATCTCTCTGGATTAAATTTGGTAGGCTTAAAACGGAGGGGTTTTTCTCGTGATGTTATTCATGATTTAAGAAGAGCGTATAGATTATTGTTCTCTCAAGAGGGAACACAAGCTGAGCGCATTGAAGATGTTGCTGATTTATTTTCAAATATTGAACCAGTTATGGAGATTATTGAGTTTATGGGAGCGGAAAGTTCAAGGGCAATATGCCAACCTCTGCTAAAGGATGCTGCCTAAATTAGCTATTATTGCTGGAGGCGGTGACCTTCCAGGAAAACTTATTAACCATCTGATAAATACCAAGCAAGATTTTTATGTTATCGGTATTATAGGGCATGTAAAAACTGATCTTTTGGAAAATGTTAGTCACAGTTTAATACGTATTGGTCAGGCTGGTCTCGGAATAAATATATTAAAAAGAGAAAAAATAACGGATATCATAATGATTGGTAATGTTAAATTACCTTCATTACTCGATTTAAGGCCAGACTTTCGGACTTTTATCTTCTTTCTTCGAGTTATTATAAAATCAGCCTTTAAATTTATTGGAGACGATAAAATATTATCTAACGCAGCATTAGAACTAGAGAGAGAAGGGTTTAAAGTCGTTGGCATTGATGATGTGTTAACTGATATTATGGCGCCTGCTGGTATTCTTGGATCTGTTTCAATGAATGAAAAATTTGCCAAAGACGTTCGTGTTGGGATAGGCGCTGCGCTTAAACTTGGGCGGTTAGATAAAGGGCAGGCTGTCATAGTAAAATCTGGTAAAGTTATTATGAGGGAGGATAGGGGGGGGACGGCTCAGTTAATTAACCGAGCTAAGATGTTTTCTAATTCCAATAATGCTATTTTGATTAAATTGAAGAAACCTGGGCAAGATACACGACTAGACCTTCCCACCATTGGCATTGAAACGGTAAAACAAGCCTTTGAGGCTAGACTCGTTGGTATTGTAATTCAGGCTGGTGCAACAATCATAGTTGATCGTAATTCCATGATAAAAGAAGCGAACAAAAGCGGTTTGTTCATAAACTCAATTGAGTTGGATGAGTTTTAATTATGGCAATACCTCATATATATTTGATTGCTGGAGAACCCTCTGGAGATATTATTGGTGCCCGTTTAATTAATTCAATTCAATCCAAAACGAATAATAAGTGCTTTATTTCAGGAGTTGGTGGGAAGGAAATGGAGAAATTAGGTTTTAAAAGTTTATTCCCTATGTCTGAAATTACGGTAATGGGTTTGGCTGAAGTAATTCCTAGTCTGCCTAATTTGTTTATGCGTATCAGGCAAACAATTGCAGATATTACAAAAAAAAATCCATGCATAGTTGTTACCATAGACGCGCCTGATTTTTCATTTCGTATTCTTAAAAAAATATCTAAAAGCGAGATACCCCTTGTTCATTATGTAGCCCCATCAGTCTGGGCATGGAAGCCTGGACGGGCGAAGAAAATTGCACAATTTTTAAATAAACTTCTAACATTGTTTCCATTCGAACCGCCTTATTTTGAGAAAGAAGGTTTACATACCGTTTTCGTCGGGCACCCAATTGTAGAGAGCAAAGCAGGAATGGGCGAAGGTATTATTTTTAGAAAAAAACATAATATACCCAGAAGTGCTAAAGTGTTAAGTATATTGCCAGGAAGTAGAGTAGGCGAGATTAAACGTCTTTTGCCGATAATAATGAATGTCATAAGTTCTTTAGATCACAAAAATCTTTTTATAATTCTACCGACATTGGATAATCTTGTTGATCACATAAAAAACTTATTAAAGCGTTGGAACATCTCAATTATTGTTATTACAACAATAGAAGAAAAATATGCTGCGCTAGCGGCCTCTGATGTGGCTATAGCTGCTTCGGGAACAGTATCTCTTGAGTTGGCTATGGCAAGAGTGCCAAATGTCTCAATCTATAAATTTAATTCTATCACAGCTTTTATAGGACGGAGACTTGTAAAAACTAAATTTTCTAATTTAGTTAATATACTATTGGATAAAGAAGTGGTTCCTGAATTAATACAGGAGAAATGTAATTCGGACTTAATATTAAATGAGATTAAGAAGTTACTGGATAACGCAGAGATTTCCGAATTACAGTTAAAGAATTTTGATATAGCAATTAAACAACTTACAAATCATTCAGCGAAACCTAGTGATAAGGCTGCTAATGTAATTCTGGAAACAATTAAATCTTATGACAGTAAATAGAATATAAAAGGTGTAAAATGGTTTTAAATTCAGAGGGCTTTAGGCTCTTACATACTATGATTAGGGTAATTGACCTTGATAAATCGATCGATTTTTATACCAGATTGTTAGGTATGAAACTTTTACGCAAAGTTGATAACGCAATTGGTCGATTCACTCTCGCATTTGTTGGATATAAGCGAGAGGAGGATGCTAGTGTTATTGAATTAACTTATAATTGGGACCAAAAAACAGCCTATGAACATGGAAATTCATTCGGTCATTTAGCTATAGCTGTTCCTAATGCATATAAAACCTGCGATAATTTAGAAAAAGAGGGTATATACATCCCCCGACCTGCTGGGCCCATGAAGGGCAGCGAACGCGTGATAGCCTTCATAGAAGATCCTGATGGATATAAAATAGAACTTGTTCAAAGAGATTAAACGATATTACACTCAAGATTTTGAGCTTAAAATTATAGAACGTGGTTTTTCAATTTCGCTATTCTTATCTATTACTTAATTCAATATAGTCTCTTTTGTTTTCGCCTAGATACAACTGACGGGGTCTACCAATTTTTTGTGTAGGATCCTCTATCATCTCGTTCCATTGAGAAATCCAACCCACCGTTCTAGCTACTGCGAATAATACAGTAAACATAGTCTCGGGTATGCCAATTGCCTTAAATATTATCCCTGAATAAAAATCCACATTCGGATATAACTTTCGATTTACAAAATACTCGTCTTCAAGCGCTATCCTCTCCAGTTCCATTGCTAGGTCAAGCAACGGCTCACCTTTAATCCCAAGCTCATCTAAAACCTCATGACACGACTGCTGCATAACTTTAGCTCTCGGATCAAAATTTTTATAAACTCTATGGCCAAATCCCATCAAACGGAAAGGATCATCTTTATCTTTAGCCTTTTTTATGAAACTTGGTATTTTACTCACGTCACCAATCTCATTAAGCATTTTTAAAACTGCTTCATTTGCTCCACCATGCGCAGGTCCCCACAACGATGCTATCCCCGCAGCTATGCAAGCAAATGGGTTGGCTCCACTGGACCCTGCTAATCTTACTGTAGAAGTTGATGCATTTTGTTCGTGGTCTGCATGAAGAATTAAAATACGATCCATTGCTTTAGCGAGAGTTTTGCTAACTACGTAATCCTCTGCGGGTGTAGCAAACATCATATGTAAAAAATTTTCAGCAAATCCGAGGTCATTTCTGGGTGTTATAAATGGTTGTCCAACAGAATATTTGTAAGCCTGAGCTGCAATAGTAGGGACCTTTGCAATAAGGCGATACGACGATACCATTCTATGGTGAGGATCATTAATGTCTAAACTATCGTGATAAAAAGCTGAAAGGGCACCCACAACGCCACACATTACTGCCATTGGATGGGCATCCCGCCTAAAACCATGAAAGAAAGTATTAAATTGCTCATGAAGCATGGTATGATGTGTAATATCGTTAACAAAACTCTCTTTTTGAGATTGATTAGGTAGGTCGCCAAAAAGCAAAAGATAGCAGGTTTCTAAATAGTCAGAGTTATCTGCTAGTTGATCAATAGGATATCCGCGGTAAAGCAGGATACCCTCATCGCCATCAATATAAGTAATCTTTGATTCACAACTTCCTGTGGATGTAAAGCCAGGATCATATGTAAAACAATTAGTGTCACCATATAGTTTTCGAATATCAATTACATCAGGTCCAACGGAACCCTTAAAAACTGGCAACTCAAAAGACTCTCCGGAATTATTATTTGTAAGTGTAAAAGTATTATTTTTTTCTAATGTCATTTTTTATCCCGGAGTTTTTAATTTCATTTTTGCTGGCGGTTATATGAATTTTTGCTGTTAAATGTCAAGCAAACTGGCGAATTTTGTAAAAATTACATTATGGCATTAATTCGTTTTAAGGTCTCTAATTTACCTAAAACCGTCATAATTTCAAAAATACCTGGTGAGTTAAAGTTGCCGCTTAACGCTGTTCTAAGAGGTTGCGCCACCTTGCCTAAGCCAATATTATTTTTAAGTGCAATCTCTTTAATTGTATTTTCCAGTGGTTCATGATCCCATTTTGCTAATTTTTCTAAGGAATCATAAACCTGCACCAATAATTCCCGTCTACCTTGATCAAAATTATTTAATGCTTTTCCTTCTAACTTTATATCTTTGTTTATACAATAAACTTGTGCATTATCAGCAAGTTCCAGTAATGTTTTAGATCTATCTTTTAAGTTATTTAAACCTAATTTTAGTCGTTGAGAAGACTTAGGAGATATATTATCTGAAAGTAACTTTGAAATCTTTGGTAAAATGAGGTTAATCAAGCGTTCTTCATCACATTCATTTATGTATTGGCCATTAATGTTAATTAATTTTTCCTGATCAAAACGAGATGCTGACTTCCCAACTTTATCTATTTCAAACCATTCTATTGCTTGTTTTTGAGTAATAATTTCATCATTCCCATGGCTCCAACCCAACCTTAAAAGATAGTTGTTCATGGCTTCAGGTAAGAAACCCATTTCTTCATATGTATCAATCCCAAGCGCTCCGTGCCGCTTGGACAGTTTAGTACCATCCGAACCATGAAGTAAGGGCATGTGAGCATATTCAGGTATCGTCCAATTCATCGATCTGTATATTTGAATTTGGCGAAACGTATTTGTAAGGTGATCATCGCCTCTCAGAACATGAGATATATTCATATCTTTATCGTCCACGGCCGCAGCTAGCATATAGGTTGGAGAGCCATCGGATCTCAGTAATATCATATCGTCTAATGTGTTATTAGCTACTTCTACTTTACCTTGTATTAAGTCATTGATAGTAGTTGATCCTGCAAGTGGCATTTTAAGGCGAATTACTGGTTTAATGTTAATTGGAGCATCTTCGGGCGCTTTATCTCGCCAGGTCCCATCGTAGAGCCTCGTGCTTCCATTCTTAAGTGCTTTCTCGCGCATCTCAACTAACTCTTCTTGAGAGCAATAGCACTTATAAGCCTTACCTAAACTCAGCAAACTCTTTGCAACCTCTTTGTGACGTTCGAGATGCAATGATTGTGAGTATATTTCTCCATCCCATTCAAGTCCCAACCACCTCATTCCTGATATGATTGCATTTGTGGCCTCTGCTGTTGACCGTTCTTTGTCTGTATCTTCTATACGGAGAAGAAATTTCCCTCCACAATGTTTGGCATATAGCCAGTTAAAAAGAGCTGTTCTAGCTCCCCCAATATGCAAAAAACCAGTAGGTGATGGAGCAAACCGTGTAATTACTTTAGACAATATATTCACCTGGTGTTTTAAGATAATTTAAAAATAAACTTATCTATATTAATTTTTTTACTCGGATTACTGAGAAAATAATTTTAATGGATGAGAGCTCATCAAGCCTGGCTCGAAATAATTACCTGTAATTTCTTATTAAACCTGCCAATTTTCCCTGAATTTTGACCCTGTCTGCTTCAAAGATTTGCGTCTCATAATTTTTATTTGCGGGCACCAATTCAACAGTCTTACCTTTTTTTTGAAGCAACTTTAACGTCGCGTCTTGATTATCTATTAGTGCGACTATAATCGAACCATTCTCTGCTTGATCACATTTTTTTATAACAACTGTGTCTTCATGATGGATTCCAGCTTCAATCATTGAGTCACCATCGATTTTAAGAGCGTAGTGTTCACCATTACTCGTCATATGAGCTGGCACATCAATGGTATTTGACGGATCGCTTATCGCTTCAATTGGCATGCCAGCTGCAATTTTTCCCATCAGAGGTATATTTAAGTGTTTGCCATATTCATTTTCAGTATCCAAGTTATTTTGATTGTCATTGAAATGCCTTTTGTGAGGACGTTCCTGTTCAATTTTTGGGAGCTTAATTACCTCAAGGGCTCGGGCTCTATGCGGTAATCTCCTAATGTATCCTCTCTCCTCTAAACCTGTTATTAGTCTATGAATTCCTGATTTTGATTTCAAATTTAACGCTACCTTCATTTCGTCAAAGGATGGCGATATTCCAACCTGATTGAGCCTTCTATTGATGAATTTAAGAAGTTCATATTGTTTTTTAGTTAGCATCAGAAACCCCTATTTTTGTCTTAATAATAGCCTTAGAAGTATAATAAAATATTAGAAATAAGAATCTTAAACCACAAACATCTGATAAATATCAAGATTATGACAATAAATACACAACCTATTTGTTCTATTTTAGTTCTCGTTTGAGGTCAATAGATAATTTTAAAAAAAATACAAAATATACTGATCAGTTTATAAGAAATGATCTAATCGAATTACCGTAACTCGGCTGCCTTTTTTAAGAGCTTTTGCGAATGGTGGTCGTACAACTAAGCATTCGGCTTTTGCAAAGTTTAGCAACATAGAACTATCTTGATAATTAAAGGGAGTTGCACTGAGTTCGCCATTTTTTTTTATATTCAGTTTTGCCCGTAAATAGTCTTGTCTACTATCATTTTCTTCTAGATTGACGGTTGTAATTGCGCTTTCTACCGGATTTTTATAATTATCAGAGCCCAGTAACTTATTAATCGTCGGGACAAGAAATACTATCGCTGTCACTCCCGCGGAAACCGGATTTCCTGGTAATCCTAGCATAGGTGTTCCATTAATATTCCCAAAAATAAGTGGCTTACCCGGACGCATCGCAACACGGCCTATTTTAATTGTATTCTTGTCTTCACATAAAATTTTTCGGATTAGGTCATAATCACCAACTGATGCACCTCCTATTGTAACTAATAGATCAGTATTCATTATATGGGATAATTTTTCTCTTATTACATCAATGTTGTCTTTGGCAATACCGAGGTTAATTGGCGATCCCCCGGATGCTTCAATTAAAGCTGATAGTCCCAAACTATTCGAACTTATAATTTGGTCGGGACCTATTTCATCTCCTGGATATACGAGTTCAGAGCCCGAAGAAAAAACCGCAATACGTGGTTTTTTAGTAACTCTAATCCAAGGAATATTCATTGCTGCTATGAGGGCTATATTTCTAAAGTTTAATCTTGTACCAGATTTAATAAGCACGTCACCCTTTTTAAAATCCAATCCATTCTGCCTAACATATTTACCCGAGACTTCAGTTTTTTGGATTAAAATATGATCTTTTTCTTTTATTGTATTTTCTTGTATTATGATTGTATCAGCATTCTCTGGTATCCGTGCTCCTGTGAAAATTCGAATTGTCTCGCCTTCATTTAACAGTCCATTGAATCCATTTCCGGCTGAAGACTCTCCGACTTGTTTAAGTTTAATAGGAGGCGACAAATTAAGGTCGTCAGATCTTGCTGCGTAACCGTCCATTGCCGAGACCCGATTTGGTGGATGATCAACCCTTGAAATTAAATCTTCTGCTAAAACTCTACCAAGTGCGTTTGCTATTGAAATATCTTCATCGCCAATTTTAGCAATACTACCAAGTATTTGTTTTAATGCCTCATCTACTTGAATCATGCCGTCATTAAACTCTGCCATATTTCTATTCAATCTCTCTATACTCTCCTGATTTACCGCCAGCTTTATAAGTCAAACGAATATCACTTATGCGCATTTCTCTGTCTGCAGCTTTACACATATCGTATATTGTTAAAGCAGTTACCGTTACAGCTGTTAATGCCTCCATTTCCACTCCAGTTTTTCCGACCACCTTGCACGTTGCCTCAATACGAATCGAGCTTTCGTTTATATTAGGTGTTAGAATTAAATTTACTGAAGTGAGGTTAATAGGGTGGCATAGCGGAATTAAGTCAGGGGTACGTTTAGAACCCATAATACCTGCAATTTGAGCGATGGAGAGAACATCGCCTTTTTTAACGGCTCGTTTATTAATTAATTCTAACGTTGTTGATTTCATAAAAATAGAACCTGCAGCAATTGCTATTCGCTCCGACTCATTTTTTTTCATAATATCTACCATCACAGCATTTCCATCGGTATCAATATGGGTTAGTTCGGTCATTGTGAAGCCTCACTGTTATCTGGCAGGTCATTATTCAGTAACTTTTGCACTGCACATGCAATATCATTCTCTCGCATTAGCGATTCTCCGACTAAAAAGCAATGAATACCTAACATGTTTAACCGTTTTAAATCACTATTTTTATAGATACCAGACTCGCTAACTAATAAAACATCGGCGTCAACTATTTGAGCAAGCGTTTCTGAGGTTCCCAAATCTACTTCAAATGTTTTCAGATTTCTGTTATTAATTCCTAAAATTTTTGGTGATAGCTTCAGCGCAGCTTCCATTTCAACCATATTATGTACTTCGATTAAAACATCTAACTCTAACTCTAATGCTGCATCGTATAATTCTTGTGCACGATCCAGATCGAGAATGCCCATGATTAGCAGAATGCAGTCGGCACCGATAGCTTTAGACTCAATTACTTGATAGGTGTCGATAATAAAGTCCTTTCGAAGGATTGGAATGCCCACGACTTTTTTTACATCGGTTAAGTATTTGTCTGCGCCTCTAAAATATGGCTCGTCAGTTAATACGGATAAGCACGTTGCCCCCCCATTTTCATAAGCCCTACCAATTTCCTTTGGTTGGAAATCCTCTCTTATTAGTCCTTTTGATGGAGAGGCTTTTTTTATTTCCGCGATAAGCCCAAATTTATTTAAATTTTTAGCATCAGCAAGTTTATCAATGAATTTCCGAGGTTTTTCTAACAAGCGACACTCTTGTAACATTGTTGACTCGGATATTTTCCTCTTTTGGCTAACGATATGCAATTTTTTTCTTTCACATATCTCGACTAGAATATTAGTCAAATATTTTCTCCATTTGTATCCTGATTTGTCATATTAATTAAACGGCTGAGGACCCGTTTTGCTTCGCCATTATCAATGGCTTGGGCTGCATGTTCACAACCTTCCCGTAAAGTTTTTACCTTACCTGCCACAATTAATGCCGCTGAAGCATTCAAAATTACAACGTTTCTATACGCTGAGGCCGACCCACTTAACATTTCAATTATCGCTTGCGCATTATAATTTGGATCACGGCCTTTAAGGTCTTCAATTTTAGCGGTTGGAATATTTGCATCGGATGGATGTACTTCAAATTCTATAATTTTTCCTTTATTTAATTCAGAAACATAGGTAATTCCGGTGGTCGTTAATTCATCGGTTCCATCAGACCCATGCATGATCCAAGCTCTTTCGGTGCCTAATTGATTTAAAGTTTGTGCAATAGGGGTTATCCATTTTTTATCGAAAACACCTGTAAGCTGTCGCTTTACGCCGGCTGGATTTGAAATAGGGCCAAGAAGATTAAATAGTGTGCGCACTGCAAGTTCGACCCTTGGTCCTGCGACATGCCGCATGGCACTGTGATGACGCGTAGCCATAAGAAAACCTATATTACACTCCCAAATAGCTTTTTTTATAACTGAAAAATCGACATCGGTATTCACACCTAAAGCGGACAATACGTCGGCAGCGCCGGATTTTGATGATAAAGCACGGTTACCGTGTTTAGCAATGGGAATTCCGCATGCTGCTGTTACAATTGAAGCGCCCGTTGAGATGTTTAATGTTCCTGATCCATCGCCTCCTGTTCCAACAATGTCTATAGCATTTTTAGGTGCATCAATGTGAAGTGCTTTTGCCCGCATTACTCGAGCAGCTCCCGTTAATTCATCGACGGTTTCGCCTCTTACTCGTAATGCCATGAGAAACCCTCCTATTTGAGCGGGTGTAGCATCGCCAGACATTATAATTTTAAATGCCTCTTCCGAGTCTTGAACATTAAGCGTATTTCCGTCAGCTAAGACTTTTATAAACTTCTTTAAATCTGTCATTTATTATAACTTTCTCTAGAAAGTACTCCTTACATGTTGTGTAACTTAAACGCTTTTTTTAGAAACTAAATATTTGAAATGCCGAATACAGGTCTTTTTATTCTCTTAATAATATATAATAATTACATTTTCGCAATTGACCCATGTTTTATTTTTATTACTCTACAAGTGGGTCGTTTATTTGAAGCTTTTGTATCAATTAATAGAGAAAAAACTAATTCTATGGTTTCCCAAAATTGGACAAAAAAATACGCATGATTTATAGAATAACAACGTTAATTTTGCTTGCATTCGCAATACTATTTTTTGCGTTGCATTGGGCGAATTTGGTGGATAGCGTAAGTAGCAAATTTACTCAACCTAATTTAAGTAATAAACATATCAAAAGGGAAGCAATAGCTTCATTAGCTCTGGATAATGACAAGTATAATCCAATTTTTGAGAACCAATATTATAAAGTTGAAGATGAACGAAACACTGAAATCAAACAAAAAAAAATAGAAGTTGGAAAATTAAATAACGAGTCTAAATCAGAGTTTAATGGGATAAAAAACCCATTGGTTTTAGATAAAACAAAAATGATTTTCGAAGAGCCTAGTTTAAAGGATACATGGAAAAGAAATTCTGTGCAAATCGGTGAGGCAACAAATAGTCCAAAAATAGCGATCGTAATTGATGATGCTGGTGTTGATAAAAAAAGGACGGCAGCGGTTATTCAATTGCAACCACCAATAACTATTGCATTTTTAACTTATGCTTCAGAGCTTAAAAAACAAGTTAGAAGTGCAAAAAAAGCAGGGCATGAAATCATTGTGCATATGGCCATGGAACCAGAAAGTAAAAATATTGATCCTGGGCCTAATGTATTACTCATCAAAAGCGGCTCAAAGGAAATTCTGGATCAATTACGTTGGGGGTTAAATAGGTTTAATGGATATGTCGGCATCAATAATCATATGGGAAGTCGATTTACATCTGATCCAAACGGTATGGGGATCGTTATGCGGGAACTGAAAAGAAGGGGATTATTATTTCTAGACTCTCGAACCTCAAAAAATACTGTAGGAGCTTCAATGGCTCTTGCGTACGATGTTCCGTATACGCAGCGTGATTTTTTTCTAGATAATGATAATTCACTGGGAGCCATTAATCGGCAACTAGGGAAAATTGAGTCTTTTGCAAAGAAAAATGGCTATGCCGTGGCTATTGGTCACCCCAAGGATGCGACTTTGAAAGCCCTTTCTCAATGGCTTAAAACATTAAAAGAAAGAGGTTTTTCTCAGATGCCAATTAGTCAATTAGTCAAAGTTCAAAATAATATTTTTCCGCCGAATTAAAACTTTATATTTAGAAAAAAAACCGATTACCATACTGATAATTATTAAAATTATAAGTTGGCTCGCAGAACGCTAACTTTAAATTTGGACTTCAATGAATTGGAGTACTGCAGTGTAATATCATTAAATAAACTCTCCTGAATCGATTTCTTGAATGTACTGAAAGCCTCCCCTTTTTTTAATAGCAATAAAGGCTTAATACTCATAACTTTGAGAATAAAATTCGATTCGGAGGTGTTTATACTGATAACTTCATCCGCATTGGCTGCGAAGGTGGCAGTTATCAGTGATTGCGGAATTTTTTTCTTAAGCTGTGCGCCTGATCGTAAAAAGTCAGAAGTAGTTTTTGCTTTTAATTTTAAGCTCACCGCTAATTGGTCAATACTTTTCCCACCCTTTAACTCACTTAGCCATTTGCTGACCTCTTTTTCTGATTTTTCTCGTTTTTTCTTTGATATTAATTGCTCTCTAACGAGTGATTTTACTGTTTCAAAAGGTTTTAATGTTTCGGGTGTTATTTTGTTAACACGCAATATAAAATAACCGTCATTCTCCATTTCAGTTAGCAGGCTGTCCTGATCCAGCCCAGTTTGGAACGCTGTTTCTATGATCTGGGAGTTTATTTTTTTTTCTTCAGAAATAAAATTTATATTTCCTTGATAATCTAAATTATTTACTATCTGGATATTTAAATTTAACCTTTTAGCTGCGTCCTCGATTGTTGCACCATCCCCGAGTTCATCTTCAAATTTATTTGACAAAGAGTATAGGCTATCTGCAGCTTTATCAATTGCAAGATCTTTTCGGAGCATTTCTTTTACTGCATCAAATGCTTTGACTTCTTGCGGAGTGATCTTTTTTATTTGAATAATGTGCCACCCCAAAGAACTTTTAAAAGGGTCACTGATTTGCCCCTGCTTAAGTGAAGAGAAAGCCACAGTCGCTAATTCATCAATTAAAATTTCTTCTCGGGTAAGAATTCCTATCTCAATTTGGCTTTTGTCTAGGCCAGCAACATTTTTTGCAGTAGTAAAAAAATCTTTTCCAGCTTTTAATTGTTCCGATATTGAGCGGATTTTTTTTTCATCAGACATTAAAATTTGTAAAATTTCTCGTGTCTCAGGTGCCTCAAATTCGTCTAACCGGTTATCATAACTCTCCCTTATTAATTGTTCAGAGACATCGACATCCGCTATAAAGTCACTAACTTTCAGCTCTACCAAAGTAAATGAGCGCAACTCGGGTGCGGTAAAACGATTTCCATTCTTTTTATGAAACTCTATTAGTTCTGCTTCCGCTATTTTATCAGAAACCGTAAACGACTCATGAGGAATTTCAAGGAATTTTATCGATCGTTTCTCATTTCGAAATTTGTATAATGGCTCTATCATGTGATCATCTAATTTAGAACTATTTTGAAGGATGCTCAAAAGTTGATTTTCTATAAGCAAGCGTTTAAATGAATTAATATAATCACCTTCACTCAGGCCCATTTGTCTGATCTTTTCATCAAAAGTAAATCGGTCAAAACTGCCAGTCGGAGACTTAAATCTATCATCGTTCTGAATTTCTGAAGATACTAAGTTATTACTAATCGTTAACCCTAAAGAAGCAGCTTCCAACTCAAAAAGCTTTTGCTTGATCAAAGATTGTACAATATTTTCTGAAATACCAAGTGATTTTGCTTGCTCAACACTGAATGTGTTGCCGAAAATTTGTTGCAAATTATTTATCTGTTTTCTTAACTCATTTTCATATTCGGCCTTTAGTATCCCTGACCCTCCCACTTTTGCCACTAGTTCTGCTTCTTGCGGGGGTGAGATGTAATCTCCGATTCCCCAAAGACCAAAACTTAAAATTAGGAGGGCTAATAAAACTTTCGTACCCCATCCAATAATAATTTCACGAAATGTTTTTTTCTTGCTTTCAACCATTTTTTTCCTATTTTTTAGCAATACATTTTAAACTCAGGAACTGCGTGTGCTTCTTATACGGGTCTGAGTACCATATATTACTTTGGAGATTATCATCTAGCAACACCTAGCTTTTATAGAACTATTTAACAAAAATATAAATTAAACACATGTAATTTGAAAAATTTTTGGGATTAGGAGATTCTAATGAACCATAAGCGACCACCTGTAATTGCAGGGAATTGGAAAATGAACGGGACTTCCGAGATGGTTAGGCAGTTTTCTGAAAGTATATTAAATAATGTATGGGACGAAAATTTAAAACAGTGTGAGATTATAGTATGCCCACCAGCACCGCTCATTCCATTATTTTGTGAGAATGCTTCTCAGGCGGCATTTGTAGTTGGCGGACAAGATTGTCACTCTTCAGAAAGCGGAGCGTACACAGGAGATGTTAGCGCTCTAATGCTAAAAGATGTTGGTTGTAATTCCGTAATTGTGGGCCATTCAGAACGGCGAATATCGTATAATGAGATAAATTCGACCGTTAAGTTAAAAGCAAGCGCAGCGAAAAAAGCTGGTTTAACCGCAATTGTGTGTGTTGGAGAAACTCAAGATCAAAAAAATGATGGGGAGACGGTTGAAATCGTCACGACCCAAGTCTTGGAGTCAATTCCGGAGTCAGCTTCTGACATCGACACCATGATCGCTTATGAACCGATTTGGGCTATTGGTACAGGAAAGATTCCAAAAATAAACGAAATAGCTAATGTGCATAATGCCATAAGAGGTGCGGTGGCTAAAAGTAAAGGGGCCGAAGTAGCAGAAAGAATTAGGATACTATATGGAGGATCTGTAAAACCAGATAATGTCGCTGAGATACTCTCAATTGATGATGTTGATGGTGCCTTAGTGGGTGGCGCAAGTTTGTCGAGTAATGATTTTTGGTCTTTGTGTACGAATGCCGCAAAATTATTTGCCATGTTGAGTAGAAAAGTATAGAACACCACCCCAGTGGCGCGATTTGGCTATTTATATCTGAATTAATATCACATTGAAGTAAATTCCGAGGAAAATTTTATGGAAACTGTTCTGTTAGTTGTACATTTATTGTTGGCTGTATCCATGATCTTTTTGGTGTTAATTCAACAAAGTGAGGGTGGCCTTGGAGGAATGGGTGGTGGTTCTTCATCTGGTGGGGGAATGGGAGGATTTATGACAGGTCGAGCAACCGCAAATCTTCTTACTAGGTCCACGGGTATAATAGCAGCTGCATTTTTTGTAACATCCTTGACTCTGGCAATCATGGCAGATGATGGCAGAAATAAAGGATCTATATTAGATCAAAATATTGGGAAAACGAATCAAAAACAGGTTCCGTCGTCTCCAACTGTTCCCTCTGTACCGAGTGCTCCAGTTAAATAAATTATAAGTCTTTTAAATCAATAAGCTATATTGAGTCGACTAAGAAACTCGTCTTTATTGTTTGTGAATTAGAATTCTAGGTATAAACTTTTCATCCATGACGCGATTTATTTTCATCACTGGCGGAGTGGCTTCATCTCTTGGAAAAGGTCTCGCTTCAGCTTCGTTAGCTGCTCTTCTACAAGCACGTGGATTTAGTGTTCGAATTAGAAAGTTAGATCCGTACTTGAATGTTGATCCCGGTACAATGAGTCCGTATCAACATGGAGAAGTTTTTGTTACTGAGGACGGTGCGGAAACTGACCTTGATCTCGGGCATTATGAGAGGTTTACCTGCGTCGATGCAAAACAAACGGATAATGTAACGACGGGGAGAATTTATTCGGACGTCATCGCTAAAGAACGCAGAGGTGAGTATCTTGGTGCTACTATTCAGGTTATACCTCATGTCACTGATGCAATTAAACAGTTTACGGTTTCAAACCTTAATGAAGAGGATTTTGTTTTAGTTGAAATTGGTGGAACGGTTGGAGATATTGAAGGTACTCCGTTTTTAGAGGCGATTAGACAACTTGGTTATGAGCTCGGTAGAAGCCGAACAATGTATATACATTTGACTTTGTTGCCTTTTTTGGCTGCAGCGGGCGAACTGAAAACTAAGCCAACTCAACATTCTGTTAAAGAGCTCCTAAGTGTTGGAATTCAGCCAGATCTTTTGCTATGTAGGGCTGACCGTGACCTTCCTGTTAGTGAGCGATCGAAGATAGCCTTATTTTGTAACGTTAGGGAGGAAGCTGTAGTTTCTGCTTTGGATGTTGCATCGATTTATGAGGTTCCACTTAGATATCATGAACAAGGGCTAGATACCGAGGTTTGTAGTCATTTTGAATTAAAGGCTGACAAGCCAAATCTCGATGCATGGAAGAATGTCGTTAAGAGAGTCACAACACCAGAAGGTGAAGTTACAATTGCGATCGTTGGCAAGTATACCATACTATTGGATGCCTATAAATCATTAGTAGAAGCTTTAGCTCACGGTGGTATATCTAATAACGTTAAAGTTAAGATAAAATGGATTGAGTCTGAAGTTTTTGAGAAGAAAAGTACACCCAACGAAATAGAGAGTTGTGATGGAATCCTTGTTCCAGGTG